>NZ_VMNX01000163.1 GCF_009377235.1 Streptomyces acidicola | reverse complement strand
ACAGGTCGGGGGGTGGGTGGCGTGGGTGGTTCCGAGGCTGCGGGTGCGTCGTGGCTGGTCGCGCCCACGCGGCGGAGCCGCACATCCAGTACAGCCCCGCGCCCCTAGGTGTCGGTGGCGGAGACTCGTTCGGATGCTGCGGCTTGTTTTTGGCTTGTCGCGCCGCCCCACGCGGCGGAGCCGCACACGGTATGGGGCCCGCGGCCCCTTGGTTCGCACCCCGACGGGTGCCGGTTTCATCCCTTTGATGGGGAACCGCCCCTGATGGCAACCACTCCGTAACCTGAAGCCCCCTGTCGCGCTACGCGCGTTGACCTTACGCTGCGGGAGCCTGTTTCTCATCCGACCCTCAGAGGCACATATGTCAGCCACACCTCATGCGCGACGCCGCAGACCCCGTACGAACCGAATCCTCGCCGTGGCCGCCGGTTTGGCCACCGTAGGTACGCTCGCCGCCGTGCTCCCGGCCGCGGCCGGCGCCGCGACCACGTCCAAGCACGAAGATGCGAAGCAGGGCCGCTACCAGGACGTGCAGCTGCTGTCGTTCAACGACCTGCACGGAAACCTGGAGGCGCCCGCGGGTTCTTCCGGCCGCGTGACCGAGAAGCAGGCGGACGGCACGACCAAGACCATCGACGCCGGTGGTGTCGAGTACCTGGCCACGCACCTGCGCAAGGCGCGCGAGGGGCAGAAGTACTCCGTCACCGCGGCTGCCGGTGACATGGTCGGCGCCTCCCCGCTGCTGTCCGGTCTCTTCCACGACGAGCCCACCATCGAGGCGCTGAACAAGCTGGACCTCGACGTGACGGGCGTCGGCAACCACGAGTTCGACGAGGGCGCCAAGGAACTGGCCCGCCTGCAGAACGGCGGCTGCCACCCGACGGCCGGCTGCTACACGGACAAGCGCTTCGAGGGCGCGGACTTCCCGTACCTCGCCGCCAACGTGCTCGACGAGAAGTCCGGCAAGCCGATCCTCAAGCCGTACACGGTCTGGAAGAAGGACGGCGTCAAGATCGGCTTCATCGGGGTGACCCTGGAGGACACTCCGGGCATCGTCTCCGCCGAAGGCGTCAAGGGCCTCAAGTTCAAGGACGAGGTCGAGACGATCAACAAGTACGCCAAGGAGCTGGAGCGCCAGGGCGTCAAGTCGATCGTCGCGCTCGTCCACGAGGGCGGGCTCCCCGCCTCCACGGACTACAACTACAACTGCGACTCGCCCGGCGCCGGTGACGGCATCTCCGGCCCGATCGTGGACATCGCCAAGAACGTCACGCCGAAGGTCGACGCCCTGGTCACCGGCCACACGCACCAGGCCTACGCGTGCACCATCAACGACCCGGCGGGCAACCCCCGCATGGTCACCTCGGCCTCGTCCTTCGGCCGTCTCTACACCGACACCACGCTGACGTACGACCGCGCCACCGGCGACATCGCCCGTACGGCCGTGAAGTCCGCGAACCACGTGGTCACCCGGGACGTCCCCAAGGCCCCCGACATGACCAAGCTGATCGACAAGTGGAACACCCTCGCCGCCCCGATCGGCAACCGCGCCATCGGCTACATCTCCGGTGACATCAACAACACCGGCACCGAGTCCCCGCTGGGCGACCTGATCGCCGACGCGCAGTTCGCGTACGGCAAGGAACTCGACCCCGAGACCGACCTGGCGCTGATGAACCCGGGCGGTATCCGCGCCCCGATCACGTACGCGGCCAAGGGTTCCGAGGGCGACGGCGTGGTGACGTACGCGGAGGCCTTCACGGTCCAGCCGTTCGCCAACACCGTCAATCTGCAGGACTTCACGGGCGCCCAGCTCATCCAGGTGCTCAAGGAGCAGGTGAGCGGTTCCAACGCCGCCTCGCCGAAGGTTCTCCAGGTCTCCTCCGGGCTGACCTACACGCTGGACCTGACGAAGTCGGGCGTCGACCGTGTGGTCACCGACTCCATCAAGCTGAACGGTGCGGCCATCGACCCGGCCGCCACCTACCGTGTCGCGACGAACAGCTTCCTCGCGGGCGGTGGCGACGGCTTCCCCACGCTGGGACAGGGCACGAACGACCTGGTGGGCGAGGACGACCTCGTCGCGCTGGAGAAGTACCTGCTGGCCAACTCGTCTGCCGCCAACCCGATCGCGCCTCCGGCGGCGAATCGGATCTCGGTGGTCCGCTGACCCCATCGATTGACTCCGTCGATCACACGGCAGCCCCGCACCCCGTCAGGGGGTGCGGGGCTGCCGCGTTCTGTCTCCCTTGTCGCGCTCAGCTCGCCGTCGGCGTCCAGTCGCCCAGCCAGTCCGCGACCTCCTGGTCCGCCGCCTGGGAGTCGGTGAGGTGCGGCCGGTCGCCGCTCGCGGAACCCGATCCGGGACCGGTGTTCCTGTACTCGGCGAACCGGTCGTCCTTCCACGAGAAACCGCCCATGTCGGTCCACGGGGCCGACCTGACCGCGGCGCTCAGCGTGGACTCGCGGACCGTGGTCTGCGGGTCGAGGGAGGCGTCGCCGCCCGCGTGCCAGGGGCGGCCCAGGTAGAAGGTCCCCGCGGACACGTCGCCGTTCACGGTCGTGCGGTTGATGAGGATGCCCTTGCGGCCCGCGGCGGTGCTCGGCGCGGTGATGTAACCGGCCGAGCTGCCGTCCCACCTCTTCTTGAGAGTGATCACGGACCTGTCGATCACGGCGGTGGCCCGGCCGAAGATGAAGTCGACGTTGCCCGTGACGTAGGAGTTGGTGACGAAGACCCGGCCGAGCCTGTCCTTGGCCGCGGTGTCGAGCAGCAGCGTGTCCTGGTCGCCGTTGACGATGACCCCGTCGAGGAAGACCTTGTCGGCGGCGGTGCGCAGGGCGACGGCCTGATGACCGGACAGGCTCTGGTTCCTGGCCTCGTCGAAGTCGTTGTTGATGGTCAGGTTGCGGGCCTGGAAGTCGTCGGCCTCGACGGTCACGGACGCGCTGCCGCTGGTGCCGTACGTTCCCCCGCCCGGCTTCGGTGTGCCCGCCGCGTTGTCGTACGTGATCACGGTGTCCTTGCGGCTGGCGCCCGTGCCCTGGATGGTGACGTGCGGTTTGTTGGACGGGACCTTGACGGTCTCGCGGTACGTGCCGGGCTTGACCGCGATGACGACCCGGGAGCCGTTGCCGGCGGGCACGGCGTCGATGGCCTGCTGCACGCTGGTGTACTGGCCGCTGCCGTCCTTGGCGACGGTGATGGTGGTGGCGGCGACGGCCGCCTTGGTGCTGACGGTGTCCGTGACACCGAGTGAACTGCGGGGTCCCGTCCCGGACCTGAGGAGCGCGGGCACGTCCGCGGCGTTGTCGAGGGTGTAGCTGTAGTACGACTTCGGGTCGAACGCCGTGCCGCCGCTCTCGTTGCGCCCGCTCGTGCCGGAGAAGACGTTCCCGCGCTGGACGATGGCGGCGGTGCTGTCCTTCTGGACAGGATTCTTCATCCCCTGGAAGTAACTGTTCTCCAGGACCATCTTGGTGCTCCCACGGGAGTAGTTGCCGTAGGAGGAGTTGATGGAGGTGCCTGAGACGTCTTCCAGGTAGTTGTTGTAGAGGTGCGCCTGGGCGACGTTGTCGGTGGAGGGGTTGCGCTGCTCGGTGTCCCGGAACCAGTTGTGGTGGATCGTGAGACTGGCGGTGACGTTCTCGGTCCAGCCGATGCCGAAGGTCTTGTTGTTGTCGCTCAGCTTGTTCCAGGACACCGTCACATAGGTGGTGTCCTTACGGCTGTCGATGAGCCCGTCGGCCATGCGCCGGAGGTCGTTGTGGTCGATCCACACGTGGTGGGCGCCGTCCATCTGGACGCCGTCGAAGTCGTTGTCCTTGTCGTTCCAGACGCCCTGGTACGAGTCACGGATCGTCAGGTTCCGGATGATCACGTTGTGCACGCCCTGACCGAGGAAGAACCCGCCGCCGACGATCTGTCCGGAGGTCCCCTGGCCCACGATCGTCTTGTCGGAGGCGACCTTGATCTCCTTCCCGACCGGGTTCATGTTGATCGCCGCCGCCACGACGATGACGTACGGCTCGGTGGCGGTGGCGTACTTCTCCAGGTCGGCGAGCGTCGTGACGGTGACGGTCTTGCCGTCCCGCCCGCCATAAGTCCCGTTCTGCCCGAGGGCGTTGACGGAGGCGAACCCGTCCGCCACGTCGGCGGCCCACGCGGGGGCGGCGGCTGCGGCGGTAGTCGCGGACACCGTCTGCCGCGCGTCCGCCCCGAACATCCCGGGGGTGTTGCCGTACGCCAGGACGCCGGCGGCGGTCAGGGCCAGCGGGACACCGGCGGCCAGGGTGGTCCTCCGCCTGCGATGGCGGGCCTTGCTGCGTGTCTCACTCACGAGTTCTTCCGATCTGTGTCCGGATGTCGTGGGGGGAAGAGCCACGGAGTGGTTGCCGCCGGGGTGGGGGAGGTTGCCGCGCTTTGGGGACCCGGCCATGCGGCGGGCTGCTTGAGGCCGTGGGCTCCGGCGGGTAGGTGGTGCGCGGAGTGCGACAGTTTTCGGAGAACTGTCGCACTCCAGGCGTGGGTGGTCCGGAGACGCCGTCGACGGGCCCTCACTCGGTATGTGTCACCTCTTGCCCGCCTCGATACGCTCGCCCCGGCTGACGGCGACCCGGAGTGCGTCCCCCAGGGACTCCACCGCTCTGGTAAGCGCGAACCGCACCGCGCGCTCACCTGCCTTGGCATCGGCCAGCACTGCCCTGGCGCCCACGAGTACCTGTTCTCCGGAGCGGAGTTGAGCCGCCTCGACGTCATCGGCGAGGCGGGAGAGCGGGCCCGCCTCCCGGTCGGCGCTGAGGTAGCAGGGTTTGCCGTCAGGCGTGGTCCAAGGGAGGAGACGGGGGTGATCGATCCCGTCCGGACCCACCATGACGAGTGGTCGTACCTCGTCGTGGGATGTCATACGGCGACCTCCACTCCATGCCACCGCCGCAGCCTGCGCTCACGCTGCGGGGCAGTCAACGTCCGTTCAGAGCCGCTGGGTTGGTCGTGTACGGCACGGTGGCGTCCCTGCGTGGGCAGCAGGATCCGCACGAGGGCCAGCAGGAGTGACTCGCAGAGTTCGGCGATGGCCATGCGTACGCGCATGTCGGCGCCCTTCCTCGGTGGGGGTGACGAGCGGTGATTACCGTTCGTGCTCTGATCGTCACTGCTTGCACGTACGCTGCGGAAGGGGGTCGGCGTTGTCTGCGGCCCCAGGCAACCTTGAGGGGTGAGGTGGGCGAAGTGGTTGACGCGGAACGGGAGTCGGGGCGGGCCGTACTGGGACGGACGCTCAAGTTCCTGCGGGAGAAGGCCGGTAAGTCGCTGGGGCAGTTGGCCGACGAGACGGGCTACGACAAGAGCTACCTGTACCGGCTGGAGGCGGGCGAGCGGCTGTCCAAGGTGACCGTCATGGAGGACTTGGACGGGTATTACGGGTCCGGTGACCTGCTGGTTCACCACTGGAAGGCGGCGCGGCTGGACGCGTTCAAGGACCAGTACAAGCGGTTCATGGAGCTGGAGGCGACGGCGCGGATCATGTGGATGTTCACGCCGGGTGTGCCCGGGCTGTTGCAAACTGAGGATTTCGCTCGTGAGGCGTTGTCTGGGCCCCAGGCAACACCAGAGGACGACGACTGGGTGGAGGAGCAGGTGGCGGCCCGTATCGGGCGGCAGTACCTGCTGCGGCAGAAGCCGGAGCCCAACGTCCGCATCATCATGGACGAGTACGCGTTCCGGCGCCCCGCGGCCCTCCCGAAGACTTGGGAGGACCAGTTGCTCCGTATTGAGGCCGTCGCGATGTGGCCGAACGTGACGCTTCAGGTACTGCCCTTCGTGGCGGGGGTCCATCACCACATGCACGGATCACTGACGCTGCTGTGGCAGAAGGACGGAAGTGGTGTTGCCTACACGGAAGGCAACACCCGTGGCGAACTGACCGACGAACAAGACGGGGTTCTGCGGCACCGATTGTCCTACGATCGGCTCCGGGACTTGTCGTTGTCCCCGTCGGACTCGCTGACGTTCATCAGGGACGTACTGGAGGAGCACAGATCATGAAGCACACGCCCGATCTCAGTGCCGCTGCGTGGCGCAAGTCGAGCTACAGCGACGGGGGAGCCAACAACTGCGTCGAGGTCGCCGACGGCTACCCCGGCATAGTCCCGGTCCGCGACAGCAAGACTCCTACGGCCCGCCCCCTGGTCTTCTCGGCGTCGTCCTGGTTCGCGTTCATGGACGGCGTCAAGGGCGAGGCGGGTGCGCACACCTGCGGGTGAAGCGGGCGAGAAACGGAGACGGGGAGGGGTGCGGCCCGGTCACGGTGATCCCATGCAAGAGATCACGACCACAGACCCCTCTGCGGCTCAGCAGCTCACCACCGATCAGCTCGCCGAACGTGTCGCCGCCATCCGCGAGACACTGCGCGAGCGGATGGGCTGCCCGCTGACTGACGAGGAACTCGATCAAGGGCCGGACGTACTGGCCAACCTGTACGCCCTGGCCGCTGAGAAGATGCGCGCCCAGGGCCAGCTGCCTCCGCCTGAGTGGGTGCGCGGACATTCCGCGCGGGGACGGTGAGCGCGGTTATGGTCGTACACACGGCGCGTCGAAGGAGGACATCGATCATGGCTGCCCACGCTGCGGAACTCGATCCCGTCGTCCCCCCCATGCCCGAGCGGAACCCGAAGGCGCTGCATGAGGCCATCGCCGAGCACGCTCCCGAGCTCCTCCCTGATTTCGACGCGCACTGGAAGCGGGCCATCGGCGACACGTTTGACCTTGGTCCGGTACCGGCATTCGTGGCCCGCTGGTGGGTCGAGTACGCGATTGCCCGTGATCCCAAGCTCGACGCTCACCTGCACGACCTGGAGCAGCGGGCGGCGGAGTCCACCGACTTCGCCGAGGCCAAGGCCCTCCTCGAAGAGGCGTCGAGGATCCGCCACAAGGCGCTGAGGACGGAGCCCGGCGAGTGACCGACGAGTTCATGGGGCCGCCCTGGCAGATGGACTGGAGGTTCGATGCCCTCGCTGCACGCGATGCGCTGCCTGACCACGTTCGTGAGATGGTCGACGCGGCGCGTGCCGAGCTGGTCACAGCGAAGGACCCGTACTTCCGAGGCATCGAAACCGATGCAGATCTGCCCGACGGCATGTGGGTCGAGCCAGCACGGTCAAGCAAGCCTAAGGGCGCTCACGTGTTCTACCTGGACCACGGACACGGCTGGCTCACCTACACCTTCGTGCCGCGCACAGAAGACCCACAGATCATCGTGGAGCAGGTCTTCTGGCAGTGAGCGGTGAGTTCGGCTCGCACCGCCTCCGTCCGCTCAGAAAAAGGGCGGGCGACAAAGATCGCCCGCCCGCCAGACTGACCCCATGACCACCTCGGAAACCGCCGCACCCGACCCCAAAGCCGACCTTCACCGCTACCTCCAGGAAGCCCGCGACGCCCTGCTCTGGAAGCTCGACGGGCTCTCGGAGTACGACGTCCGTCGGCCGATGACGCCGACCGGGACCAATCTCCTGGGCCTGGTCAAGCATGTGGCCAGTGTGGAGCTGGGGTATCTCGGCGAGACCTTCGGGCGGCCCTCCGGTGAGCCGATGCCCTGGCTCGATGAGGGGGCCGAGGTCAACGCGGACATGTGGGCCACCGCCGACGAGTCGCGCGAGTACATCGTGGGGCTCTACCGCCGGGCGTGGGCGCATGCCGATGCGACGATCGACGCGCTGGCGCTCGACACGATCGGCAGGGTGCCGTGGTGGCCGAGTGACAAGAACGAGGTGACGCTGCACCACGCCGTGGTGCGGGTGATCGCCGACACGCAACGGCACGCCGGGCACGCCGACATCGTCCGGGAACTCATGGACGGCGCCGTGGGCGAGAAACAGGGCGACAACAGCATCCCGCCCGGGGACCCGGAGTGGTGGGAGAGCTATCGAAGCCGACTGGAGCGCGTGGCCAGGCAGTCATCCGCCCAGGACGCCCAGGACGCCCAGGAGTAGCTCAGGGCAGTTCGGGCGGCGGCGTGGGCGCCCCCGGCAGCCGTACGGTCGCCCGGGTGCCGCCGCCCTCGGCTCGGGCCAGGGTCACCTCGCCGCCCGCCTGCCGGACCGTGCGGGCCACGATCGACAGGCCCAGGCCCGAGCCCGGCAGCGCCCGCGCGCTCTGGGAGCGCCAGAAGCGGTCGAAGACATGGGGGAGTTCCTCGGCGGGGATGCCGGGGCCGTGGTCGCGGACCGTCAGGACGCCGGCCGCCAGGGTCACCTCGATCGTGCCGCCCTCGGGGCTGAACTTCACGGCGTTGTCGAGGATGTTGACGATCGCCCGCTCCAGGGCCGCCGGTTCGGACCGTACGTACCAGGGATCGAGGGCCGAGGTGATCGTCAGCTCCGGGCCGCGCAGGCGGGCGCGCCGCAGCGCCGACTCCACCGTGTCCTGGAAGTCCACCACCTGTACGCGGTCGCCGTGCTGCGCGTTGTCCGAGCGGGACAGCTCCTGAAGGTCGCCGATCAGGGAGGCCAGTTCCGTCATCTGCGCCTTGACCGAGGCGAGCAGCGCCTTGCGGTCCGCCTCGGGGATCGGACGGCCCGTCTCCTCGCTGCGGGTGAGCAGCTCGATGTTCGTGCGCAAGGACGTGAGCGGTGTGCGGAGTTCGTGGCCCGCGTCCGCGATGAGCTGTTGTTGCAGGTCCCGGGAGTCGGCCAGGGCGCTCGTCATCGAGTTGAACGAGCGCGACAGGCGCGCGATCTCGTCCTCGGCGTCGTCCTCCACGGGGATACGGATGGTCAGATCCTCGGTGCGGGCGATGTGCTCGGCGGCGTCGGTGAGCTTGTCGACGGGGCGCAGGGCGGCGCGGGCCACGAACAGGCCCGTCGCTCCGGCGCCCGCGACGCCGATGCCGGAGACGAGGAGGAGCAGGAGGGCGAGGTCGTTGAGGGTTTTCTGGGTGTTCTCGAGAGGCGTGGCGACGACGAGCGCGTAGCCCTCGTACGGCACCTGATCCGCCAGACCCTGACTGACCACGAGCGGCAGCGTCATGACCCGCACGGTGTCGCCGTTGCCGTCGGTCCCGTTGCGGAACGTGAGCTCGTCGTACTTCGGGTGTCGGGCCACGTCCTTGTCGCTGTCGGCGATCTTCACGACGCCGGCGGAGTTCGAGAACACGCACATGGTGCCGTCCGTGCCGACCACCTGGAAGTACATGGACTTGGGCTGGGGGCCAAAACCGGGGCCGTCGCCCTGGGACTGCTCGTTCGGCTCCTGCGGGCACGTCTGGATGAGGGTGCGCGCGTCGTCGGCCGTCGTCACCGGCCTGTGCGCGACCCGCTGCAGGTCACCGTCCACCTCGTCGTACAGCTTCTCCTGCACCACGAACCAGCAGCTCACCGAGACCGCCGCCACGGCGAACGCCACCGCCGCCGCGACCAGCAGCGAAAGCCGTGCCCTCAGGGGGAGCGACCGGTACCGGCGTAGGACGTTCCTCACTCCACCCCACCCGACCGCAGCACATAACCCACCCCGCGCACGGTGTGCACGAGGCGGGGCTCGCCGCCCGCCTCCGTCTTGCGGCGGAGGTACATGACATACACGTCCAGCGAGTTCGAGCTCGGCTCGAAGTCGAAGCCCCAGACCGCCTTGAGGATCTGCTCACGGGTGAGCACCTGGCGCGGGTGCGCCATGAACATCTCCAGCAGCGTGAACTCCGTACGGGTCAGCTCGACGGCCCGGCGCCCGCGGGTGACCTCACGGGTCCCGAGGTTCATCCGCAGGTCGGCGAAGGTGAGCGACTCGTCCTGCTGGGCAGCGGCGGCCACGGCGGCGGCGTACGAGTTGCGGCGCAGCAGCGCACGGATGCGGGCGAACAGCTCGTCCAGCTCGAACGGCTTGACCAGGTAGTCGTCGGCCCCGGCGTCGAGTCCGGTGACACGGTCGCCGACCGTGTCGCGGGCCGTCAGCATCAGGATGGGGGTCGTGTTGCCCGCGCCCCGGATACGGCGGGCGGCGGTCAGCCCGTCCATCCGGGGCATCTGGATGTCCAGGACGACCAGGTCGGGCTGGTACGCGGTCGCCTTCTCCAGGGCGTCGGCGCCGTCCACGGCCGTCTCGGTCCCGTACCCCTCGAAGGCCAGGCTGCGCTGGAGCGCTTCGCGCACGGCCGGCTCGTCGTCGACGATCAGGATGCGCTGGGGTTCGCGGTCGCCTTCGGCGGGGCTCATGGTGTGTGTCGTTCCTCGGGTGTGCTGGGACGTGTGACCTGTCGGGGGCCTTCAGCCTCGCACGTTCGGGGGCCCTGGCGGGGGTGACGGCCGTCTCGGGGGTGCGGCTCAGCTGTCGGAACCGCCGGCCCGCAGCGTGCTCAGGTCGGACTTCACCGTGTTGATCGGGATGGCGAAGCCGAGGCCGACGCTGCCGGCGTCGGAGGAGGACTGGGCCGCCGAGTACATCGCCGAGTTGATGCCGATGATGTTGCCGTTCATGTCGATCAGCGCGCCGCCGGAGTTGCCCGGGTTCAGCGAGGCGTCGGTCTGTATCGCCTTGTACGTCGTCGTGGACGAGCCGGGGTCGCCGTTGAACTGCTGCCCGCCGAACTCGAACGGCCAGTCGCCGCCACCGCCCGGACCACCCTGACCGCCCTGTTGCTGCTGCCCGTCGCCCGTGGCGACCGTGACGTCCCGGTCGAGCGCGGAGACGATACCGCTGGTGACCGTGCCGGTCAGGCCCTCGGGGGAGCCGATCGCGACGACCTGCTCGCCGACCTGGACGTTGCCGGAGTTGCCGAGCGTGGCCGCCTTCAGACCGGAGGCGTTCACCAGCTTGATCAGCGCGAGGTCCTTCTTGCTGTCGGTGCCGATGACCCGGGCCTTGTACGACTTGCCGGTGCTGGTCGTCACCTTGACCGAGGAGGCGTCGGCGACGACGTGGTTGTTGGTGATGATCTCGCCGTCCGTGGTGATGATCACGCCCGAACCGGTGGACTCACCGGCGTTCGAGCTCGCGTTGATCTCCACGATGCTGGGGCTCACCGCCTTGGCGACCCCGGCGACGGTGCCCTTCTGGCTCGCGGGCACGACATTGGTGGCGCTCGTGGTGCTGCTGGAGGCCGCGGTGCTCGTGCCGGTCAGCTCCTGGATGCCGTACGCGGTGCCGCCGCCGATCGCGGCCGCGACGATCGCGACGGCCGCGAGCAGGGCCATCGGACCGCGGGCGCGCTTCCTGGCGTTCGAAGGCTCCTGCGGCTGGGGCTGGTAGATCGGAGGGGGCGGCCATTCCGGGTTCACCGGGGAGGCGGAGGCTTGCTGCTGGGGGTACGCGGGGTGCTGTCCGTGACCCTGGGGGTTCTCGTACTCGCCGCTGCGGCGGAAGCTCTCGGTCATGACTCCGAGCTTGGCGCGCGTCCATGAGAGGTCCCTGAGTACCGGCTGAGAAGCCCGACAGAAGCTCGTATGCCCGATGTAAGGACGTGAGGACAGGTTAACGGCTGGTGGCCGTGACATGAGGTCTCGGAAGGTGTCGGGCGAACTCTTGTTTGGATACCGGGACAGCGGTGCGCACAGGGACATTTGGTGCCTATGATCATCCGCGCCGGAGGGGGGCTCCGCGGTATCGCCACCTGTGTACGTCATGACCACGTCATGCGCGCAGGTCTGGCCTGTGCGTTGTCCGGCCCTTCTCGGGCCCCAGACGACACCTCGCACCCCAGGAGCCCTGAGTGATACGTGCCCCGCGCGGCCGCCACAGACGTGCAGTCACGGCACTGCCCGCGGCCGCCCTCGCGCTGGCGCTGAGCTGCGCCGGCGCACTCGCGACGCCCGCGAGCGCGGCCGACGGACCGGCCACCCTGCCCGACCCGGGCGTCGCCCGGCAGCAGACCGCCGGCCCGAAGCCCACCGCCTCCGACGCCGAACTGCGCGAACGAGCCGCAGAGGCGGCCAAGGCGGAAGAGGCGAAGGAAGAAGCGGCGAAGGAAGAAGCGGCCAAGGCGGGCGAGAAGCCTTCCGACTCCGCCAGTTCCTCCGCGTCCCCCGACTCCACGGACTCCGCGGACTCTCCCGAGTCCTCCGAGCAGCAGTCCCCGTTCATCATCGGCGGCACCGAGACGACGATCTCCAGCGCCCCGTGGATGGTCCAGCTCTACTACTACGACGATGTCGCCGACGAGAGCTACTTCTGCGGTGGCACGCTCGTCGCCCCGAACAAGGTCCTCACCGCCGCCCACTGCGTGGCAGGCCTGGACTGGCAGCAGTTCGGTTCCGTGGTCTCGGGAACCACCGACCTGCTCGACGGCTCCACGGGAACCGTCGCCGGCGTGTGGCGCCAGTGGAGCCACCCGAAGTACGACGAGTCGACCATCAAGAACGACGTCGCCGTCATCACCCTGGACCGCCCCCTGGAGCAGGCCTGGCTGCGCCTGGCGGCCTCCAACGACAGCTCGCTCTACACCCCCGGCACCGCCGGCACGGTGTACGGCTGGGGCCTGACCTCCGGTGGCGCGGACGCCGAGCTGTCCCCGAAGCTCCGCAAGGCGAGCCTCAAGGTGGTCGCGGACTCGACCTGCAACACCGCCATGCAGAACGTGCTCGGCGAGGACCTGTTCGCCGAGGGCTCGATGATCTGCGCGGGCACCCCGGCCACCGGCGGCGACGCGGGCACCATCAGCCCCTGCAACGGTGACTCCGGCGGCCCGCTGGTCGTGAACGGCAAGATCATCGGCATCGTCTCCTGGGGTGTCCAGGGCTGCACCGGCGAGGGCGCCTACCCCGTCTTCACCAAGGTCTCCTCGTACACCTGGGCGGCCCAGCCGCGCATCGACGACACCGACCTGAGCTACGACGGCCGCGCCGACCTGCTGGCCCGCACGCCGTCGGGCAACCTGTTCCAGCAGGACAGCAAGGGCACGTCGCTCGCGACCCGCGCGTACCAGGGCAACGGCTGGGAGTACGCCAGCTGGGCCATGCAGGCCGATCTGGACCGGGACTTCTACCAGGACCTGATCATCCGCGACAAGACGGACGGCAAGCTGTACCGCAGCTACCTGGACCACTCCACCTGGGAGTGGACCTGGATGCAGATCAGCTCGGTCTGGGGCGGCTACAAGTCGTACGCCATCCCCGGCGACCTGACCGGTGACGCCCGCCCCGACCTCGTCGCCCTGGACGCGGACGGCTCGGTCTACCTCTACCCGGGCAAGGGCAACGGCCAGTTCAACAGCAAGATCAAGGTCGTCTCCGGTGCCTGGAAGGGCATGAAGCTGATGGGTCGCGGTGACCTGTCCGGCGACGGGAAGGCCGACCTGCTGGTCCGCTACCCGGACGGCACCCTGTACCTCTACCGCGGCACGGGCAAGGCCTCGGCCCCCTGGTCGTCCCGCATCAAGGCCCGCACCGGCTGGAACTTCACGTCCTACGTCACCAACGGCGACGTGAACGGCGACGGCATCGCCGACGTCATGGCCCGCGACTCGGGCGGCACCCTGTGGCTGTACCGCGGCACGGGCAAGGCGTCCAGCGACCTGTTCTCGTCGAGGATCAGCCTGGGCACAGGCTTCAACCAGTACAACATGTTGTTCTGACCCCACCCGGAGGCGCCGTCTGAGCGCTCCCGGAAAGCCAGTGGCCCCCGCATCCCTTCCGGGACGCGGGGGCCACTTGCGTTTTCCTACGGCTTCCTACGGCTTCCTACGGCTTCCTACGGCGCAGGCGCTACTCACACCCGCAGGACCGTCGCACAACCAACCGCGACGGAAACAGCTTCACCCGCTCACGACGCGACCCGGCCACCCGAAGCCCGTCGTCCAGCACGAGATCGACCGCCGCACGCGCCATCGCCGGACGGTCCGACGCCACCGTCGTCAGCGGCGGATCGGTCAACCCCGCTTCCTTCACGTCGTCGTACCCGGCCACCGCCAGCTCCCCGGGCACATCGATCCGCAGCTCCCGCGCGGCCCGCAGCACACCGATCGCCTGGTCATCGGTGGAACAGAAGATCGCGGGCGGCCGACGGGGCCCGGCGAGCAGCTCCAGAGCGACCTCGTACGCGTCGTAGCGGTTGTACGGCGCCTCGAAGAGCCGTCCCTCCGTGGAGATCCCGGCATCGGACATCGCGCGCCGCCACCCCTCGACGTGGTCGGAGACGGGGTCACCGACCAGCGGGGTCTCCGCGATGCCGCCCACACAGGCCACGTACTCGTTCCCGTGTTCCAGCAGGTGCCGCACGGCCTCCTGCGCGCCCCCGATGTCGTCGGTCACGACCGCGACGTCGTCGATCGCCTCGGGATGCTCGTGCAGCAGTACCACCCGCGCGTCCCACGCCTCGATCTCGGCCGCGGCGTTGTCACTGAGCGCGTGGCTGACGAGGATCAGCCCGGAGACCCGCATCCCGAGGAAGGCCCGCAGATAGTGGACCTCGCGCTCGGCGACGTAGTCCGAGTTGCCGACGAGGACCATCTTGCCGCGCTCGGCGGCCGCCTGTTCGACCGCGTGCGCCATCTCGCCGAAGTACGGCTGGCGCGCGTCCGGCACGATCAGGCCTATGAGCTCCGTCCGCCGCGAGGCCATGGCCTGGGCGACCCGGTCGGGCCGGTACCCCAGTTCCTTGATCGCGGCGAGGACACGCTCGCGCGTGGCCGGGGCGACCGGCCGGGGTCCGTTGTTGATGACATAGCTGACGACGGCAGTGGAAGTCCCCGCCAACCGCGCCACGTCATCCCTAGTCACCTTGGCCACGCGCGGAGTCTACGCGGATTGCAATGCTCTGGGCAGGGCGTACCGGTCCCAAGCCGGCGCCAACCCGCGCGGCGGCCCCGTACGCCCCACGCCAGTGCTACGCGTCCGCGGCCACCTCGGCGGTCTCCGCCGTGTTCAGGTGCGCCGTCTCGTCCGCATCCTCCGGCTTTGGCCGGGCCGCCGCGGCCTTCGACTCGTCCTTGCTCCGGTCCGCCTTTTCCGGAGTAACGAATCGATAACCGACGTTCCGGACGGTCCCGATCAGTGACTCGTGCTCCGGTCCGAGCTTCGCGCGCAGCCGTCGTACGTGGACGTCGACGGTCCGCGTGCCGCCGAAGTAGTCGTAGCCCCAGACCTCCTGCAGCAGCTGGGCGCGCGTGAAGACGCGGCCCGGGTGCTGGGCGAGGTACTTCAGGAGCTCGAACTCCTTGAAGGTCAGGTCGAGGACGCGTCCCTTGAGCTTGGCGCTGTAGGTCGCCTCGTCCACCGACAGGTCGCCGTTGCGGATCTCCATGGGGGAGTCGTCGCTGACGATCTGCTGGCGGCCCATGGCGAGCCGCAGCCGTGCCTCGACCTCCGCCGGACCGGCGGTGTCGAGCAGCACGTCGTCGATGCCCCAGTCGGCGGTGACGGCCGCGAGGCCGCCCTCGGTGACGACGAGGACGAGGGGGCAGCCGGGCCCGGTCGAACGCAGCAGCTGGCACAGGCTGCGGACCTGCGGGAGGTCCCGGCGGCCGTCGATGAGGATGACATCGGCGCCGGGGGTGTCGACGAGGGCGGGGCCTTCCGCCGGAGCCACTCGCACGTTGTGCAGGAGCAGACCGAGAGCGGGAAGCACCTCCGTCGACGGCTGGAGGGCGTTGGTCAGGAGCAGCAGAGAGCTCATCGCACCCCACCTGCCCAGGTCGTCGTCTTCGGATCGTGCACGGATCGCTCGCCCATAACGTCTGGTTCCTCCTCGGTCCCTGCGAGGACGTTTACGGCACTGCCTGGTACTGCTGGGTACTGCCCGTTGCGTGCTCGGTGCGGTGCGAATCGCCGCCCTCGGGATCCGCCTATGCGATCGATGCCCCGTACACCTGCGGTTTCCCGCGTCGTATACAACGCTTCCGAAAGCACAAAAGGACCCGGGGGCTACGCTGCCCGAGTCCTCTGCCCAGCAGAATAGCCCACAAGAGCACTGGTCCGGCAGGTCATGTGATGCGATCCCCCTCCTTTCCGAACTCTGAGACGGCCTCTCGTGCCCCTTTCCGGAGGTTTCTGCGCACGCTCGACGGCGTGACGATCGATTCCGTATACGAGCCGGCATCTCTTGTATACGAAACCGAATACGACGCCGGAAGGCCACCTTCGCGTGACCTGGTGTTCGTGGTCGCCCATGGCTTCACGGGCGATCTGGAGCGCCCGCACGTACGCCGGGTGGCGCGCGCCCTCGCCCGGTACGGAGCCGTGGTGACCTTCTCCTTCCGCGGCCACGGGGCCTCGGGCGGACGCTCCACGGTCGGCGACCGCGAGGTGCTCGACCTGGCGGCGGCGGTCGCCTGGGCACGGGAACTCGGGCACACACGCGTGGCCACCGTCGGCTTCTCGATGGGGGGCTCGGTGGTACTGCGGCACGCGGCGCTGCACGGCCGCGCGGCGCACGAGGGGCGCACGGAGGCATGTACGGACGCGGCACGTACGAACGAGGCGTACGAGGTACGTACGAATGAGGTACGTACGGACGCGGTCGTCTCGGTGAGTGCGCCCGCCCGCTGGTACTACCGGGGCACGGCTCCCATGCGGCGGCTGCACTGGCTGGTGACCCGGCCCCTGGGCCGCGCGGTCGGCCGCTACGGCCTGCGCACCCGCATCCATCACCGCGAATGGGACCCGGTGCCCTCGTCCCCCGTGGAGTCGGTGCCCCTGATCGCCCCGACCCCCCTCCTCATCGTCCACGGCGACCGGGACGGCTACTTCCCGGTGGACCATCCGCGGATGCTGGCCGCGGCGGCCGGCGACCACGGCGAACTCTGGCTGGAGCCGGGGATGGGCCACGCGGAGCACGCGGCCGACGACGGGCTGCTGACGCGGATCGGCGCATGGGCGGCGGCAGCCGCACCCTAGGCCCTGTCGTCACACTCCCGCCTGCCTCGCGACGACAGGGCCTAGCCTCCCGATAGCCTGACCGTGTTCACCACAACCGATCGAGGGACGAGATGGCAAAGGGCACGGTGCGCTACTGGGCAGCCGCCAAGGCCGCCGCGGGCGTCGCCGAGGAGCCGTACGACGCGGTCACGCTCGCCGAGGCACTGGACGGGGTCCGCGAGCGACACCCCGGCGAACTGGTCCGCGTCCTGCGGCGATGCTCGTTCCTCATCGACGGTGACCCCGTGGGCACCCGCGGACATGAGACGGTACGGCTGGCCGAGGGCGGCACGGTCGAGGTGCTCCCACCGTTCGCAGGAGGGTGACGCGATCATGAGCAACCAGCCGTACGGCGCCCCGTACGAGGGGTACGACCCTTATCAGCAGCAGTCCGGCCACCAGCCGCACCCGGACCACCAGCAGCAGGGTCACCAGCCGCAGCCGGGTTACCAACAGCCCGACTGGCAGGGCCACGACGAGACGCAGGACGCCCAGGCCCAGCAGTACACCCAGCAGTGGGAGGGCCAGACCTGGGAGACCCAGGCGCACATGCCGGTTGCCCCGGCGGACGTGACGGAGACGGCATACCTGCCGCCGCAGAGCCCTGTTCAGCCGCCGGCTCCCGGCATGGCCGCACAGCAGGCAGGGGCGGGCCACCAGCAGTACGCACCCCAGCAGCCCCCGTCATACGAGCCTCAGCAGCCCTCGTTCCATGGCGGAACCGCGTCCCATGACGGAACCGCCACTCCGGCTCCCGCGCAGTCCGGCACCGCCCCGGAAGCACCCGCCTTCGGCCCGGCCACCCTCACCGGCAACGCCCGCGTGACCGACGCCCAGCGCGCCCGCGCCGAGGGCCGGTCGCCGATCATCGAGCCCGGGGCACAGCCCGCGCTGATCACCGCCGTACTGGGGGCGCTGCTCTCGGGGGCGGCGGTGATCGGCCAGTACGCGCTCGTCGTCCCCCTGGTGATCCTCCAGGCCGTGACCGCGGCCGGCTGGTTCCGGCTGAACGGCATGTGGCCCGCCCGGCAGGGCATCGCGCTGGCCTTCGCGGGCGCGGTGACGGCGGACGTGGTGCTGCTGGTGGCGGGCCGGGAGAACGCGCCTGCCGCGATCCTCGGCACGCTCGGCGTCTGGGTGCTGCTGACCCTGGTCCTCCAACTGCGCAGCCACGCCGACCCGGACGAGCGCATGTACGGCCTGATGGCCACGGTCACGTCGGCCGCGCTGTCGATCATCGCCGCCGGGCATCTCGCGGCCGCGCCGGACGCGGTGTCGGTCGGTGCGGGCGCGGTGGCCGTGGCGATCGTGGTCCGTGCGCTGCCCCTGCCCACGGTGGTCTCCGTGGCGGCCGCCCTCCTGGCGGGCGCGGGCGCCGGCCTCGTGCTCGGCGGCATGACCGAGGTCGGCACGCAGGGCGCCTTCCTCGGCCTCGGGGCCGCAGTCTGCGCCCTGATCGGCCACCGCGTCGCCAGCTACGACTACCCGTCCCGCTTCGTCCACATGACGGCGGGCGTGGCCCTGCCCCTCACGGCTGCGGCCCCCGTGGTGTACCTGCTGGGGCGGGCGCTGGGGTAGGGCAGGGGGCGCGGGCCCACGAGTCCGGCCGCCTTACTTGCCGGGGGCGCGGAAGCTCACCTGCCGGCGGGCGGCCTCGTCGATCTCGTCGAGGGTGAGCAGAGGGGTGGCCCGGGTGTGGACGGCGCCACTGGCCTTGACGTTGAGGCTGACGGCGGCCATGGCGACCGGGTCGGGGAAGTCGACGATGAGCACGAGGTCGTCCTCCCCGAAGGCGAAGTACATGGCCTCGACCTTCCCGCCGAGGCCGGTGACGATCTGCTCGACGGCGGCGCGCCGGCCACTCGCGCCTTCGCTGAGCAGACCCTTCGTGCCCTCGGTCGTGTAGGTGGACTGAATGAGGAATTTCGGCATGGGAACGCTCCCTGATCTTCCTGGGTCTTCCTGATCTCCGACTGTCCGGTACGGAGAATGGGCTTCCCGCTCTCGCGTCGGTCGCCGCTCACCGGACGGCCGGATTCACCCGTTGGAAGCCGGACCTCCTTCCGCTGATCGCCGCCACTTGATCAGCAAGCCCGCAAACAGCGCACCGGCCGAGCCGGGTCCGGATTACGCTCGCACCCGACGGCCGCCCAGGTCGTCGACGACCGCGGACGACCAACGACCGACGACTGCCGACCGCCGAGTGGAAAGCGTGGGGGAACACCGAGACATGCGCGCACTGCGAATACTTCTCATCATCGCCGTGGTCCTGGGCGGCCTGTTCGTGATCGCGGACCGGGTCGCGGTCAACTTCGCCGAGGACCAGGCCGCGCAGAAGGTGCGGACCACCGAGGGCCTGTCCACCGACCCGGACGTGTCCATCAAGGGCTTCCCCTTCCTCACGCAGGTCGCGAGCGGCGAACTGGACGACGTCCAGGTCGGCATCAAGGACTACGAGGCGGCCACGGGCACCGGCACCGCGAAGATCCGTATCTCGGACCTGAAGGCCGACATGCGCGGCGTGGTCTTCGCCGCCGACTACGGCTCGGCCACCGCGCGGAGCGCCACGGGCACCGCCACCATCCCGTACGACGAGCTCCTCAGGGCCGCGAAGTCCGAGCCCACCGATGTGAGCCCCGGTGTCTCCGGCCAGGTCGTCGGCCTCTCCTCCGGCGGCGACGGCAAGATCAAGGTCGAGGTCGAGGCCACCGTCCTCGGCAACAAACTGCCCAGGCCGGTCTCCGTGCTCAGCACGGTCAGCGTCAAGGGCGACACCGTCGAGGTACGCGCGGACTCCATCCCCGACCTGGGCATCGACCTCGCCGAGAACACGCTCCGCTCGGTCACCGACTTCCAGCAGAAGATCGACGACCTGCCCGGCGGCATCAAGCTCGACAAGGTCGAGGGCGGTAACGATGGTGTGGAGATCACGGTGAAGGGTTCGGACGTGAAGCTGGCGGGGTAGCACGGTCCATCGGGCAAGGCTGTGCGGCACCGGTGTCCGAAAGGCGAGACGCTGTCGTCCGTACAGCAGATGTGACGGTTGCCAAGCCGGGCCGGAATCCCGGCGCCACCCGCCCCGGTGGCTCATCCATCCCGCATCCCGGACGATCGCATCTCACTATGTGATGCACCGGTGACACGCCCGCCCGTCCGTCCTTACGATCGCAGTCATGAAGCGACAGGCGGATCTCACGAAGCGGCGGGCAGTAGACCTGTGCCGCGTCGCCGCCATGCTCTGTCGCGCTGTCTGACCGGAAGTGCCGCCTCCCGGTTCCCCGGCCCTCGAACTGACCCAGGGCCACCCGTGCGCCGCACAGGCCGGCCGGTTCCATGGCCCCCATGGCCCGGGCCGAGCGCCCGCACCCGAAATCTCCACGCACATCCCGCCGCAACTGCCCCGGAGGAGAAAGAGCATGAGCCGCAGCGACGTCCTGGTTGACGCCGACTGGGTCCAGGAGCGCCTGGACGACCCGACGATCGCCATCGTCGAGGTCGACGAGGACACGTCCGCGTACGAGAAGAACCACATCAAGAACGCCATCCGGATCGACTGGACGAAGGACCTCCAGGACCCGGTACGCCGTGACTTCATCGACCAGGAGGGCTTCGAGAAGCTCCTGTCGGAGAAGGGCATCGCCAACGACACCACGGTGATCCTCTACGGCGGCAACAACAACTGGTTCGCCTCGTACGCCTACTGGTACTTCAAGCTGTACGGCCACGACAACGTCAAGCTCCTCGACGGCGGCCGCAAGAAGTGGGAGCTGGACGCCCGCGAGCTGGTCGACGGCTCCGAGGTGCCCGAGCGCGCGACGACCGAGTACAAGGCCAAGCCGCAGGACACCTCGATCCGCGCCTTCCGTGACGACGTGGTCGCCGCGATCGGTGCGCAGAACCTGGTCGACGTCCGCTCGCCCGACGAGTTCTCGGGCAAGCTGCTCGCTCCGGCGCACCTGCCGCAGGAGCAGTCGCAGCGTCCGGGGCACGTCCCGACCGCCCGCAACATCCCGTGGTCCAAGAACGCCAACGACGACGGCACCTTCAAGTCGGACGACGAGCTCAAGGAGCTCTACGCCGAGGAGAGCGTGGACCTGGCCAAGGACACCATCGCCTACTGCCGGATCGGCGAGCGCTCCGCGCTCACCTGGTTCGTGCTGCACGAGCTGCTCGGTGTGGAGAACGTCAAGAACTACGACGGCTCCTGGACCGAGTACGGCTCCCTCGTCGGCGTGCCGATCGAGCTCGGCGCCAACAAGTAAGCAATCCGCGAGCAAGCAACCTCGCTCGCGAATAACCACCCGACCGACCCTCTGGTCAGAACCTCTGGAGAAACACATGTGTGGAGCGAAGGCCGGCGGGCCGGACGCCTCGACGATCAAGCCCGGTGAGACCACCATCCAGGGCCAGGTGACCCGTAACGGCGAGCCGGTGGTCGGCTACGTCCGTCTCCTGGACTCGACGGGCGAGTTCACCGCCGAGGTGCCCACCTCGGCCACCGGACAGTTCCGGTTCTACGCGGCCGAGGGCACCTGGACCGTACGTGCCCTCGTCCCCGGCGGCACCGCCGACCGCACGGTGGTCGCCCAGACGGGCGGCCTGGCGGAGGTCGCGATCGCCGTCTGACCCTGTCTGACAGGTCTGACTGACAGGCCTGGCAGGTCGGACAGATCTGACGGCACCGATGGCACCGACTGTCGAAGGGCCGCGTCCCACGGGTTGAACCCCGGGGCGCGGCCCTTGCCCGTACCCGGCCCACACCCCGCCCCCCGGGGGGCAC
>NZ_VMNX01000162.1 GCF_009377235.1 Streptomyces acidicola | reverse complement strand
GCCCCCACCACCGCCCCAGGGCCCTAGGCCGCGAGGCCCAGCGCGGCCATACGCTTCGTGTGCGCCTCAGTGATCCGCGAGAACATCTTGCCGACCTCGGCGAGGTCGAACCCGTCCGCGACCCCGCCGACGAGCATGGTCGACAGCGCGTCCCGGTCGGCGACCACCCGCTGGGACTGCGACAGCGCCTCACCCATCAGCCGCCGCGCCCACAGCGCGAGCCGACCGCCCACCCGCGGGTCGGCGTCGATCGCGGCGCGCACCTTCTCGACGGCGAAGCCGCCGTGCCCGGTGTCGTCGAGCACGGCGAGTACGAGCCCGCGCGTGTCCGAGTCGAGGCGGGCGGCGACCTCACGGTAGAAGTCGCTGGCGATCGAGTCGCCGACGTAGGCCTTGACCAGACCCTCCAGCCAGTCCGAGGGCGCCGTCTGCCGGTGGAAGCCGTCGAGCGCGGCGACGAACGGCTCCATCGCCTGCGTCGGCTCCTCGCCGATCTCGGTGAGCCGGTCCCTCAGCTGCTCGAAGTGGTGGAACTCCGCCGACGCCATCTTCGCCAGCTCGGCCTTGTCCGCCAGCGTCGGAGCCAGCTTGGCGTCCTCCGCGAGCCGCTCGAACGCCGCCAACTCCCCGTACGCGAGCGCTCCGAGCAGATCCACGACCGCGGCGCAGTACTGCGGGTCGGTGGAGGCCTGCTCCCAGTTCTGGGCGGCGACCCCGGTGTGCTGGGGGGTCCCGGCGGAGGTCTCGGCAGAGGTCTCTGCGGCAGTGTCGGCGGCGCGGTCAGGCTTGTCAGACGTCGTCATGCAGCGCACAATAGCCCGCTCGACCAGTGGCGTATGTCCCTGATCAATCACTGTGACGACCACTACGTGACCAAATCGGCCATCGCGTGTGCGCGATTCCGGGGTATGGTGGTAAAGCGCCCGCCGAATATCCGACGGGCCGCATGAATGAGGATGCCCGGTCGGTGGCCCGATCGGCTCCGACCCGACAGCCCTCCCGGGTCGTACGGCACTGTGAGTACGGAGTCCGGAGGGACCCTCAGCGGTTCGAGCGCTAGAGCGTCGGCAGTGGTCCCGTGCCCCACGGCCAGCCCGTGAGGCGGCCGACGTCCCCGGCACGGTCCGACACGACCCCCGCGCTCGCCTCGCACCGCCCACACAGAAGAGGCAGCGCCCTGACTACGACGTTCCGAGAACTCGGGATCCTTCCCGAGACCGCCGAGGCCCTGGAAGCCGTCGGCATCACCACCCCCTTCCCCATCCAGGAGATGACGCTCCCGGTCGCCCTCTCCGGCACCGACGTCATCGGCCAGGCCAAGACCGGCACCGGCAAGACGCTGGGTTTCGGCCTCCCGCTCCTTGAGCGCGTCACCGTCCCCGCCGACGTCGAGGCCGGCCGCGCCAAGCCCGAAGAACTCACCGACGCCCCGCAGGCACTCGTCGTCGTCCCCACACGCGAGCTCTGCACCCAGGTCACGAACGACCTGCTGACCGCGGGCAAGGTCCGTAACGTGCGCGTCACGGCGATCTACGGCGGCCGCGCGTACGAGCCCCAGGTCGAGGCGCTCAAGCGGGGCGTCGACGTGGTCGTCGGCACTCCGGGCCGGCTGCTGGACCTCGCCGGCCAGAAGAAGCTCAACCTGAAGCACGTACGGTGCCTGGTGCTCGACGAGGCCGACGAGATGCTCGACCTGGGCTTCCTGCCCGACGTCGAGAAGATCATCAACATGCTCCCGGCCAAGCGCCAGACCATGCTCTTCTCGGCCACCATGCCGGGCGCGGTCATCGGTCTGGCCCGTCGCTACATGTCGCAGCCCACGCACATCCGGGCCACGGCTCCGGACGACCAGGGCGCGACGGTCGCGAACACGGCGCAGCACGTCTACCGCGCGCACTCCATGGACAAGCCGGAGATGGTCGCCCGCATATTGCAGGCCGATGGCCGCGGCCTGGCGATGGTCTTCTGCCGCACCAAGCGCACGGCCGCGGACATCGCCGAGCAGCTCCAGCGCCGCGGGTTCGCCTCCGGCGCGGTGCACGGCGACCTCGGCCAGGGCGCCCGCGAGCAGGCCCTGCGGGCCTTCCGCAACGGCAAGGTGGACGTCCTCGTCTGCACGGACGTGGCGGCCCGCGGCATCGACGTCGAAGGCGTCACGCACGTCGTCAACTACCAGTCCCCCGAGGACGAGAAGACCTACCTCCACCGCATCGGCCGCACAGGCCGCGCGGGAGCGTCGGGCACCGCCATCACCCTGGTCGACTGGGACGACATCCCGCGCTGGCAGCTGATCAACAAAGCGCTGGAGCTCAGCTTCAATGACCCGCCGGAGACCTACTCCACCTCCCCGCACCTGTTCGCGGACCTCGGCATCCCCGAGGGCACCAAGGGCGTCCTCCCCCGTGCCGAGCGCACCCGCGCGGGCCTGGGGGCCGAGGAACTGGAGGACCTGGGCGAGACGGGCACCCGCGGCCCGCGCGGCCGGGGCCCCCGTCCTGCCGAGGACCGCCCGGCCCGTACGCCCCGACGCCGTCGCCGTACGCGCGCCGGCACCCCGCTGGAGTCCCCTGCCTCCGGGACCCCCACGGAGTCCACGGCCTCCACGGACGTCGCAGACTCCACGGAGCCCACAGAGCCCCGCACCCCGCGTCGCCGTCGCCGCACGCGCGCCGGCGTCCCCGCGGAGCAGCCGGCCGTCCAGGAACCGACCTCCCCGGTGACCACCGCTCCGGTGACCACCGAGGTGGTTCCTGCGACGGAGCCGGGCGAGGCCGTGGAGGAGGCCCCGACGAAGCCCCGGCGCCGCACCCGCAAGGCGGCAGCCATCGCCGAGGCAGCGGTGGACACGGCCGAAGCCACCGAGGCGGCCCTGGCTCCCTCCGAACCCACGGAGACCAAGCCCCGCCGCCGCACCCGCAAGACCGCGGCCACCACCGCCGAAGCCCCGGCCGAAACCGCCGCCGAAGCCGCCCTGAACACGGCCGAACCCACGGAGACCAAGCCCCGCCGCCGCACCCGCAAGACCACGGCCACCACCGCCGAAGCCCCGGCCGAAACCGCCGCCGAAGCCGCCCTGAACACGGCCGAAGCCACGGAGACCAAGCCGCGGCGCCGTACCCGCAAGGCGGTGGCCACAGCCGAGGCCGAGATCCCGGCCCAGACGGCCGAAGCCACCGAGGTCAGCGAAGTCACCGAGGCCAAGCCCCCGCGCCGCACTCGCAAGACCACGGCTGCGGCTGTCGCCGAGTCGGCGGTGGCCACGGTGGAGGAGGCCACGGAGACGAAGCCCCGGCGCCGTACACGGAAGGCCGCCGCTGCCGAGCCGACGGTGGACACCGTTGGGGAGGTCACGGAGGCCAAGCCGCGGCGCCGTACACGGAAGGCCGCCGCCGCTGAGCCGGCGGTCCCGGCCCAGACAGGCGACGAGGCTGCCGAGGCGAAGCCCCGGCGACGTACGCGGAAGGCTGCGGCCGCCGCGGAGGTCACAGAGGTCACGGACGCGTGACCACAACGGCCTGACAGCTGCCGACTGATGGCCCGGTCCCCTTACGGGGGCCGGGCCATCGGCCAAATTCTCGACTTCGCGCGCCCCCATCAGGGGCGCACTCCGATGCGAACGCCGTCCCCACGCCTATAACCTCCCCCCATGAGCCGTCCCGCCACCTTTGCCCCGCCCCCCGGCGCGCGAGCGCACCGTCTCCGTACCCCCCGTGGGGAATTCGCCGTGATAGAGGCGGGTACGGCCGAGAAGGGCACCGCCCTGCTCCTTCCGGGGTTCACCGGCAGCAAGGAGGACTTCATCGCCCTCCACCAGCCCCTCGCGGCCGCCGGCTACCGGACCATCGCCGTGGACGGCCGCGGCCAGTACGAGACCCCCGGACCCAGGGACGACGAATCCCCGTACGCCCAGGCCGAATTGGCGCAGGACGTCCTCGCCCAGGTCACCACGGTCAGCGACACCCCCGTACACCTCGTGGGCCACTCCCTCGGCGGTCAGATCGCCCGTGCCGCCGTACTCCTCGATCCGGCCCCCTTCGTCTCTCTCACGCTCATGTCCTCGGGTCCGGCCCAGATCTCGGCCTCGCAGCAGCAGCGCGTGAAGCTGCTGCGAGACGTCCTCGCCGTGATGGACATGGCGCAGGTGTGGGACGCCATCCAGGCCATGGAACCCCCCGAGGACACCGATACGCCCGCTCTCGACAACGGGCTGGAGGACCGTGCCGCCCTGCGCCACCGCTGGCTCGGCAACAGCCCGGCCCAGCTCATCGCCACGGGCCGCCAGCTCTGCACGGAACCCGACCGCGTCGCCGAGCTGGCCGCGCTCCGGCTCCCGGTCCACGTCCTCTCCGGCGAACGCGACGACACCTGGCCGCTCCCCCTCCTCGACGACATGGCCGAACGGCTCCACGCCCACCGCACCGTCATCCACGGAGCCGAACACTCCCCCAACGCGGACCAGCCGGAGGCAACGGCCCGGGCCTTCGTCGAGTTCTGGGACGGCATCACGGCCGGCGCCTAGCGGCTCAGGTCTCAGGGGCGCACGAACCACTCACGGGCTCAGGGGCTTCTCGCTCACAGGCTCAGGGGGCTCAGCGGCTCAGAAACTCAGGGGCTCCGCGGCTCAGTACTGAGCCTGCAAGTGCTCCCAGAAGCCGTCCCGCAGCGCCCGCCGCAGATCGGCCTGCCCCCGTAGCGAGTACTGCAACAACCCCTCTGCCTCGACCAGCAGGTCCTGGTCCACGGACCCCGGCAGATAGGGATGCCCGGGCAGCAGCTCCCCCACCGTCTCGCGGCCCCGTGCCGCCAGCCACTTCGCCGCGATCTGGGCGCCCACGAAGCGGACGTCCTCACGGGTCGGCCGGGCGGCGGTCGTGGCGTCGTACGTGGGGGCGGTCCGCCGTGACACGTATGGTTTGAAGAAGTCGAGGTCGAGCGTCCGCTGGCTGTCGACCTCCCAGAGCAGCGGCTCCGCCTGGTTGCGGCCCTCGGGCGCCTCGATGCCCCAGAGGTGGACCCTCGCCCCGTAGCCCTGTGCCGCCTCGACCGCCGACACCAGGTCCTCGTCCCCTCCGAGGAGCGCCGCGTCGCTGATGGCCCGGTGGCGGGCCAGGGACTCGAGGTCGGTACGGATCAGGGAGTCGACGCCCTTCTGCTGGTTGTTCGCGTTGAGGTTGCCGAGCCGGACCTTCACGTCCGGCAGCTCCGCGATCGACTGCTGCTCCGCGGTGTGGATGCGGCGTCTCGCTCCGTCGTACCAGTACACCCGCAGCAGCCGGCTGTCGGCGAAGATCGTGCGCGCCCGGTCGATGAGCGCGTCGATCAGCCCCTCGGCGTCCAGGTCGAAGGACCGCCGGTCCTCCGTTCCGGCGACGAGCCGCCCCGCGGCCGCGTAGAGGTAGCCCGCGTCGACGAAGATCGCATGCGTCGAGGGCGTCTTCGCCACCTCGGCGAGCATGCGCTGGAGCAGCTCGTTCGTTCGGTCGATGCGGGCGCCGAGCGCCGTGAGGTTGTCGTCGTTCATATGCATCCATTGTCCCGGCGGTCACGCTGCGAACACAACCGGTCCCAGTCAGTCTTCTTCACCTGGCGGAGATTCGCTCTGGGACAGCCCGCTCACGGGTGAGTAATTAGGTACGCGAAAAATTTCCTTAGCGTAGGGAATGTTTGTAGAGGGCATCTCGTTGAACCCA
Organism: Streptomyces acidicola; assembly: GCF_009377235.1. Classification (GTDB taxonomy): domain Bacteria; phylum Actinomycetota; class Actinomycetes; order Streptomycetales; family Streptomycetaceae; genus Streptomyces; species Streptomyces acidicola. The sequence goes on along the minus strand of NZ_VMNX01000162.1, from coordinate 15,949 downwards.
TTGGGAAGGCAGGGCATGGAACGCCCTGCGCTCCACCATCAGCAGTTCTCCTCAGGAGGATGACCAGACGAAGGGAGAAGCCATGCGCTTCGAAATCATGCGACTCGACGATGTCGACGGTACGCCCGTGGACAGCACCGTTGTGGACGCCGCCTCCGTCAACCGGATCGTTCAGCAGGCCGCCGCCACCGGGCAGCGACTCTGGATCCGCCCGGCCGAAACGACCGCTTCGTAACGCGGATCTTCACAGGCTTCAGAGCCCCGTACGGCATCGGCGCCGTGCGGGGCTCTGTTCGTCCGCGTGGCCGACTCGAAGGAGCAGGAGCGGAGTGGCCAGGAGGAGGACACCCGCGATCCCTACCGCCGTCCGGGTGCCGACGAGGCCGGCCAGCAGGCCCCACAGCGCGGTCAGGGCCGCGATGCCGGCCTTGCTGGTGACCGACCACGCGGTCAGGGTGCGGGCGACGCGTTCCGTCGCCGTCCGTTCGAGCCGGCAGGTGGCGAACACCGGGTTGAACACACCCACGCAGGTGATCAGCCCCAGCTCGACAGCCATGACGAGGACGAGACCCGTGGTGCCGGGCCCGACGAATGCCAGCCCGAGCGACCAGCACGCGCGCAGCGTTCCGGCGGTGAGCATGACCCTGTGCCGCCCGAACCGCGTGACGAGCCGAGGGGCCAGCCGTGAGCCGATCAGCCCGCCGACGCAGGGCACGGAGAAGGCGAGTGCGTACTGCCAGGGCGCGAACCCCAGGTGGCCGAGCATGAGAACGGCGAGCAGCGGCGCGGTCGCCATGATCAGGCCGCTGACCAGGACGGTGTTGAGGAACAGCGGGCGCAGCACGGCGTCGCCGAGGATGTAGCGCCAGCCGTCGAGGAGCTCACCGGCGCGTGAACGCGACGCCTCCTTCTCGGCCGGCGACTGCCCCGGTTCAGCGGGCGGCAGCCGTGACGACTCCTCGGCACGCAGCCGCGACGATACGTCGGCACGCGGCCACCCGGCCGCCGTGCCGGTGCGTACGGGTCGCGGCTCCCCGCCCCCGATCGCACGGATGCCCACCGCCGAGAGCAGATAGCTGACCGCGTCGGCCACCACGGTCACCACCGGGCCGAACACCCCGATCATGGTCCCGCCGAGCGGCGGTCCGAGCATGGTGGTGCTCCAGGTCGTGGCCTCGAACCTCCCGTTCGCGACGAGCAGGTCCTCCGGCCGTACCAGTGCCTTCAGGTACGCGCCGGCGGCCGCGTTGAAGGTGATGTCGGCCGCGGCGACCACGACCGACACGACCACGAGCTGGACGAAGCTCAGCAGGCCGAGCGCGAAAGCGGCGGGGACGCTCAGCAACGCCGCGAACCGGACCAGGTCCATCGCGATCATCACCGGCCGCTTGCGGCGCGACTCCACCCACGGGCCGAGCGACACCGCCACCACGGCTCCCACCGCCAGCCCCGCGGCGGCGAGCGCCGACACCTCCATGGGCCCGGCGTGCAGCACCAGGACCGCGATCAGGGGAAACGCGTCGAAGGCGAGCCGGGTGCCGAACGCACTGACCCCGTACGCCGCCCACAGCCACCCGAACCGCCGCCCCAGCGACTGCCTGGCTCCCATGCCCAGCACACCCCCCAGCCGCCGCACTCGAAAGACCTCACATCGACCAGCGACAGCAAAGCGCCTGGCGCGCCACCTGATCAAACAACCATCCGGCCGACCGCCACAACCAGAGGTTGTGCACCTGATCCGACCTCGCCCCGGCCCCGGCTCCTGCCCCGGCTGCCCCGGCTCCGGACTCAGCCGCCCCGCACCACCTGCGTCACCCCGTTGATGATCTGCTGCACGGCGATCGCGGACAGCATCATGCCCGCGAGCCGGGTCACCAGCACCACCCCGCCGTCCTTGATGACGCGGATGATCAGCAGCGAGTACCGCATCGTCAGCCACAGCACGACGTGGATCGCGAGTATGGCGACCCACACCGATACCTGGGACGCCACTCCGTTGGCCTTCTGGACGGCAAGAATCACGGACACGATCGCGCCGGGCCCCGCGAGCAGCGGCATGCCCAGCGGTACGAGGGCGACGTTCACGTCCTTGGTCTGCTGCGGCTCGTCGGTCTTGCCGGTCAGCAGGTCCAGCGCGATCAGCAGGAGCAGCAGTCCGCCCGCGATCATCAGCGCGGGGACGGAGACATGCAGGTAGTTCAGGATCTGCTGCCCCAGGAGCCCGAAGACCGTGATGACCCCGCCGGCCACACAGACGGCCTGGAACGCCATCCGCTTCTGCGTCCGGGCCGGACGGCCGGCGGTGAGCGCCAGAAAGATCGGGGTGATCCCCGGCGGATCCATGATCACGAACAGGGTGAGGAAGAGCGAACCGAAGACGGCGACGTCGAACACAGTGGTGCCTTGCGAGGGAGGGAGGGGGAAAGACGAACGAGGTGGTGGCCCACGGAGGGGAGGCTGTGCCGCTCGGGCGCCCGGCACGACATGCCACCGGAACCAGCGGAGAGCCACCGGCCGAGAGCTCAGCCGGAGTGGAAAGGATCAGACAGGACCGAGCAGAACCACATCCGGCCCGGACAGAACCAGGACCGGAGTCAGGACAGAACCCAGGACCGGAATCAGGACGGAATCAAAGGGCCATCAGAAGCGCCCCGGACGATCGGGCTGATTCACCCGGCGCCGCGGCCCCCGCCGGTCCCCGGCACGGGGAAGGCCCCGGTCGCCCGTCGCGTGATCTCGCCGTACACCTCGGGATCCGTCGTGTACTCGCCGAGCACGCAGGTCTTGCGGCTGCCGTGGTAGTCCGAGGAGCCCGTGGTGAGCAGCCCCAGCTCGCCCGCCAGTCCGCGCAACCGCGCCCGGGTCTCCGGCTCGTGGTCCATGTGGTCGACCTCGATGCCGTCGAGTCCGGCGGCGGCCATCTTGGCGATCGCGGACTCCGGCACCGTACGGCCTCGCTTGGCGGCGCCGGGGTGCGCGAAGACGGCGACACCGCCCGCGCCCTTGATCAGCCGGATCGCCTCGAAGGGGTCGGTCTCGTGCTTCTCCACGAAGGCCCGTCCGCCGTCGGCCAGCCAGTCGGCGGTGAAGGCGTCGCCCACGGTCGGTACTACGCCGAGCTCGACGAGGGCGGTGGCGACGTGGGGGCGTCCGACGGACCCGTCTCCGGCGATCCGGGAGACCTGCTCCCAGGTCACGGGCACGCCCAGCTCGTTCAGCTTGGCGATCATGCCGTGGGCCCGCGGCACCCGGTCGTCCCGGACGAGCTCGCGCTCGGCGAGCAGCTCGGGCTCCTCGGGGTCGAAGAGGTACGCCAGCATGTGCATGCTCACACCGTCGAGGCGGCAGGAGAGCTCGGCACCGGTGACCAGCGTGAGTCCCTCGGGCACCGCAGCGATCGCCTCGGCGTACCCACGGGTCGTGTCGTGATCGGTCAGCGCGACGACGTCCAGCCCGGCGGCGGCCGCGTTCCGCACCAGCTCGGCCGGGGTGTCCGTACCGTCGGAAGCCGTGGAGTGACAGTGCAGATCGATACGCACGACACAAACTCCAGGCGACGACGAAGCGGAAGGGACGCTCTAGGGTAACCGGCCCTCAGGCCACCCCGTCACCGCCGGGCACCGGCACGCAAGCGGCGCAGGGCCGCGACACCGGCACGCAAGCGGCGCAGGGCCGCGACACCGGCACGCAAGGGGCGCGGGGCTGTGACAATGTGCGGCTCCGCCGCGTGGGCGCGAGCAACCCACAACACCCCGCACACGAAAACCGCCTCCGGACACCCACGAACCCCACCGCCCAACCCGGCGGACGGAGCGCTACGGCTCAAGGATTCGCGGCGACAACGCCCCACACGGCAGCAGATCGACCTCCGCCCCCGCGTCCCGCAGATCGGTCAGCACCAGTTCGTCGTACATCAGCAGCCCCGTCGTCTCGGGCCAGACGACCGCCCACAGCCACAGACCGCGCGCCTCGCCGGCGAAGACGGCCCGGTCGTCGGGAGTGCCGGATACATGCCAAAGCGGGGTGGGGCGGCCGGCGGCCAGGACCTTGGCCTGGGGCGGCTTCTCGACGTTCATGTACGGGCCGGGGTCGGGTCCGTCGATGCCCGCGTACCGCGCACCGAGCCCGACACCGAGCTCCTCGGCGACGAGCACCAGTTCGCCCACGCCGCCGAGCGGGCCCGGCCCGGAGCAGGCCACGACGGTCCCACGACCGCCGCTGCGCTCGTCCCCCGCGAAGGCCGCCCCGGTGAACAGCCAGCCGACCGGCAGCGGCCACGGCATCCACACCGGCACCCGGGCACGGTGCACCACGACGCTGAGGGCCTCGACGCTGGGCGGGATCACGGGCTGCAGCGGATGCACGGTTCCGTGCACGTCACACTGCCACGAGTCGGAAAAGAGTCCGGGAGCCCTGACCCGGCCACCGCACTTCGGGCAACTGGGTTCGCCCCTCATAGGGCTCAACGGTCCTACCCGTCCCCCCTCGCGTCAAGGACGATCACCCGTCCGCAGCGGCCCGATCACCAGAAGAAAGTAGATGTAACTTGCATTAATTAGCTACTCTAACTTATTATGTGTATACATCACCGATCCCCGTGGCGATGAAGGAGCAGACATGAGTACAGGAGATCCCGCCAGGCCGGACGCGTTCGACGCCGGAGGGGGCGGGCTGCTGCGGCAGCCGAAGTCCGTCTGGGCGACCGCCGGGGCGTCCGTCGTCGCCTTCATGGGCATCGGGCTCGTCGACCCGATCCTGCCGTCCATCGCCAAGGGCCTCGACGCGACAGCGGGTCAGGTCTCGCTGCTCTTCACGTCGTACTTCCTGATCACCGCCGTCGCGATGCTGGTGACCGGCTTCGTCTCCAGCCGCATCGGCGGCCGGAAGACCCTGCTGCTCGGTCTCGCGCTCGTGGTGGTCTTCGCGGGTCTGTCCGGCACGTCCGGGTCGGTCGGTGAACTGGTGGGCTTCCGCGCCGGATGGGGGCTCGGCAACGCGCTGTTCGTGTCCACGGCGCTCGCGGTCATCGTCGGGGCGGCGGCCGGGGGCAGCGCCGCCGCGATCCTGCTGTACGAGTCGGCCCTGGGCCTCGGCATGGCATGCGGGCCGCTGCTGGGCGCGCTGCTCGGGGACGCGAGCTGGCGGTACCCGTTCTTCGGCACCGCGTTCCTGATGGCGGTCGGATTCCTGTGCATCACGGCGTTCCTGAAGGAACAGCCGCGGCCCGCGCGGAAGACGGGACTGCTCGACCCGGTCAAGGCGCTCGGCCACGGAGGCCTCGCCTCGGCGGCCGTCTCGGCGTTCTTCTACAACTACACGTTCTTCACCGTGCTGGCCTTCACGCCGTTCGTGCTCGACATGAGCCCGTACCGGTCCGGCGCGGTGTTCTTCTGCTGGGGCGTGCTGCTCGCGGTCTTCTCGGTGATCGTGGCGCCGCGGCTCCAGGCGCGGTTCGGTTCGCTGAAGGTGCTGGGCGGTTCGCTGGTGCTGCTCGCCGCGGACGTGCTGGCCCTCGGGTACGGCGACCACACCACCGCCGTCGTCTGCACGGTTCTGTCGGGCGCGGCCATCGGCGTGAACAACACCGTCTACACGGAACTGGCGTTGGGCGTCTCGGACGCGCCGCGGCCCGTGGCGAGCGCCGGGTACAACTTCGTGCGGTGGTTCGCGGCGGCCGCCGCCCCCTTCTTCGCGCCGAAGATCGAGGAGTGGACCGACGTCCGTGTTCCCTTCGTGGTCGCCGCGGTGACGGCGGTGGCGGGCGCCCTCGTCGTCCTCGTACGGCGGAAGGCGCTCACGACGGAAGCGGAGGAGCACCGGCCGCAGCACGCCCAGGAGGACGGCGTCGCCGTCTTCGCCGGCTGACCCGGCGGACCCGGGCATTCCCCGGCTCTGCCGACCAACCGTCAGCGGTCACGGCCAACTGACCGACGGAGGGGCCGTTTTCGGCCACATGACAGGGTCAGCCCAGGGACACGGACCCACGGGACGGATCGCGCAGGTCCGTCCCGCCGGCGAGCCAGCGCTCCTGGAGGGCCTGGGCTCCGTGGACGCGCTTCCAGGCTGCCTCGTTCGGAGTCATCGGCAGCAGCGGCAGGAAGCGTACGGGCTCGGCCGGCGGGTCCAGTTCCAGGTCCTCCACCAGGCCGCCGGACTCGGCCACCAGGACGGACATGAACGGGGCTCCGGGCCACAGCGGCTCACCCACGTCGAGCGAGGCTCCGGGGGCCACGACCACACCCTCCACCTGCGGGGACGCGGCGAGCACGGCGAGCGGGCGGAGCACCTTGTCGGTGTCGGCGCCGGCGCCGCGCCGGACCGTGAGGACCAACTCGGCGCGCGGGCCCTTGACCGGGTCGGCGACAACGGCGGTCGGATCGGCCATCGGCTGGGCGGACATACCCAGCGTGGCGTAGCGGACGATGTCGTCCTCTGTGAAACGGAGCACCTCGATGCGATCCGCACCCAGGAAGGTCACCGCGGCGCGCGCGTCGGGTTCGCCCAGCGCAGAGCGCAAACGGGCCTCCACCAAAGGAAGAACATCGGCCATGAGCCGAGCATAGAACTCGTCAGCAAAGGGCAAAGCGGCGCCTTGGCTCCAAGGGCGGCTGTTACTCTTGAGCCCCGGTCGGGGCAGCACGCCGAAGCGTCGCTGTCAAGCCTCGACCCGCTGAAACTCCCCTACGGGGACCAGGGCCCCTAAGGGCCCCGGATTGGATCGTCCCTTACGGGGGACCGGCCGGAGGAGGTGGGGCTGCAATGGACCGAAGTCGACCGTGCAGTACCACCCGCTCTTCCGGTCACCGCGTTCCGTAATTCCGGTTCTGGCTGTCGCTCCGTCGGCCGCCGCCTCCCGCACCCGCGTCACATCCACTGCCGTGTCGCCGGTACACAACGGAAGAGCACTTCGTTCCACCTGATCCGGCCGATCGACCGGACGCCGTCGAACCAGCTCGAAACCGAACCCGAGCCAGATCTCGTCGTTCCATTCGATCCGTCCGATCTGCCTTGATCTTTCTTGATCTGTCGTGATCTGAATCAAGCGAAGCTGCCACCGCGACGGTGCGGTGCTCCCCGCTTTGTGGACGTGCCAAACATCCTTCCCTGCCTCACGGGCGGGGAGACGCCTTGTCAGGACGTCCCCATTCCGGGCAGTTCCAACCGCCGCCGGCGGCCTTTCGTTGCGAAGGAGCCTGCCATGTCGATGATCCGTGACCTGCGTGCCGCGGTCCGCCCCCGTCCGTCGCTGCGCAAGAACGGCACGGCGTACGACACCGCGCACGCGGCCGAGAACAACTCGGCCGTCGTGGACTGCGCCGTCTACCGCGGCGGCGAACGCCTCACCGCCGACCGGAACCTGACGCCGCATGAGGCGATCCGTCAGGTGCGCCGGGACGGAGGGTTCGTGTGGATCGGCCTGCACGAGCCGACCGAGGCCGAGTTCGCGGACATCGCGGCCGAGTTCGGGCTGCACCCGCTGGCCGTGGAGGACGCGGTCCACGCCCACCAGCGGCCGAAGCTGGAGCGGTACGACGACACGCTGTTCACGGTCTTCAAGACCGTCCACTACGTGGAGCACGACGAGCTGACCGCCTCCAGCGAGGTCGTCGAGACCGGCGAGGTCATGTGCTTCACCGGACGGGACTTCTTCATCACCGTGCGACACGGCGGGAAGGGCTCCCTGCGGGCGCTGCGGCACCGGCTGCAGGAGGACCGGGAGCTGCTCGCCAAGGGCCCGTCGGCGGTGCTGCACGCCATCGCGGACCACGTCGTGGACGGGTACATCGCGGTCGCGGAGGCCATGCAGGACGACATCGACGAGGTGGAGACGGAGGTCTTCTCCCCGGGCCGCAAGGGCACGCCGCGCGGTACCGACGCGAGCCGGATCTACCAGCTCAAGCGCGAGGTGCTGGAGTTCAAGCGCGCGGTGTCGCCCCTGGTGCGGCCGATGCAGTTGCTGAGCGAGCGCCCGATGCGGCTGATCGACCCGGACATCCAGAAGTACTTCCGGGACGTGGCCGACCACCTCACCCAGGTCCAGGAGCAGGTCCTCGGCTTCGACGAGCTGCTCAACTCGATCCTCCAGGCCAACCTGGCGCAGGCCTCGGTGGCGCAGAACGAGGACATGCGCAAGATCACGTCATGGGCCGCGATCATCGCCGTGCCGACGATGGTGTGCGGGGTGTACGGCATGAACTTCGACTACATGCCGGAGCTGCGCTGGAAGTTCGGCTACCCGCTGGTGCTGACCGTCACCGTGGCCCTCTGCTTCGCCATCCACCGCACGCTGAAGCGCAACGGCTGGCTGTGAGCGGGGGCCCCACGCTGTCGGTGGCGCTCGTTACGCTTGCCCCATGACCGTCACCGACACGCTGCTCGACCGGGCCCTGGTCGAGGAGGCCACCAAGAAGTCCGGGCTCATCTGGGTCCAGGGCGCCGGCGCGCCGTCCCGCGCCCTGTGGCACGTCTGGCACGAGGGCGCGGCGTGCGTGGTCGGCGACGGGCCGGGTGAGCAGCCGCTGCCGGGGCTGGTGGACGGCGCCGAGGCGGCCGTGACCGTCCGCAGCAAGGACAAGGGCGGCCGCCTGACCACATGGACGGCGAAGGTCACCGAGCTCGCTCCGGGGTCCCCCGCCTGGGAGGCCGCGGTCGCCGAGCTGAAGGGCAAGCGACTGAACGCCCCCGACGGTGAGGCCATGCCCGAGCGCTGGTCCCGCGAGTGCCGGGTGCTCCGCCTGGAGCCGACGGGAGCGACGGTGCCGCTGCCCGACTCCTCGCTGGCCGCGACGCCGCCGGCAACTCCGGCCACCACGCGTCGCCCGATACCGGCAGGGCTGCCCCGCCTCCTGTTCAGAAAGCGCAAGCGGTAACGCTCCACCGGATAGGGGCGCGGTGCGCCCTACGACGTCGGCAACTGCTGGCCGTAGTCCACGACTTCCTTCTCCGTCGGCTCCTCCAGGGAGAAGGGCTTGCCCCAGTCGCTGAGGCGGATGGTGCCCGCGTCGCCGGCCCGGACGAGGCGGAGGGGGTACGGGGTGCCCTCCAGGGACACGTCGAGGGTGCCGCCGGAGCCCGCGTCGCCGGTGATGCGGATCGTGCGGATGCCGGCCTGCTCGTGGCGGCCTGCCGTCGAGAGGTCGCCGTGCAGCGTCAGCAGGCCGTCCAGCAGGACGTCCTTGTCCGTGAAGCCGCTGAAGCGCTGGTACGACGGGTCGCCCGTCGGCACCTTCACGTACATCCCGTTCAGCTTGTCCGCGGCGGCCCTGTCCGACTCGCTGTCGCCGCCCTTGTCGTCCTCGTGCTCCCAGAACTCCTTGTCGGCCTTCAGGAACAGGTGCTCTCCGACCCGCAGCAGCCGGAACGTGGAGCCCTCCGACGTCACCGAGCCCGTACCGCCGTCCTCGGCGAGACTCATGTCCAGCTTGTACGTGCGGCCCTTGCTCACCACGGTCCCGGACAGCCGCACGGTGTCCGCCGACTTCGCCGCCGACGCCGTCCGGCTCTGGATCTTCGCGGGCGACAGCTTCCCGACCCCGTTCGTGCCCTCGTCGGGGTCGTCCTTGGCGCACCCTGTCAACCCGGACCCGGCCACCACCAGCGCACAGATCGCGCTGACCATCGCGCCCCTTCGGGTACGGGGAATCACAGTCACAGGCGGGACACCTCTCGTACGGGGGACTCAACGGCGTACCGCAGCGTACCGGGGCCCCGCGCGCCCCTCGGAGGCAGTCCGTCCGCCCCGCTCACCAGGGCGTATCCGACCGGGACGGGCTAGCCTGAAGCCCATCTAGGTGGACAATCCCGCAGGAAACGGAGGCCAGACACATGGCGGCGGGCGTGCCCCGGATCTTCGTCTCCCACCTCTCCGGAATCGCCGTCTTCGACCCCAACGGAGACCAGGTGGGCCGTGTCCGCGACCTCGTCGCCATGCTCCGCGTCGGCCGCAAACCCCCGCGACTGCTGGGGCTGGTCGTGGAGCTGACGACCCGGCGCCGCATCTTCCTGCCCATGACCAGGGTCACCAGCATCGAGTCGGGGCAGGTCATCACCACAGGAGTGCTGAACGTCCGCCGGTTCGAACAGCGGCCCACCGAGCGGCTGGTCCTCGGAGAGCTCCTCGACCGGCGGGTACGGCTCGTGGAGACCGGGGAGGAGGTCACGGTCCTCGACGTCTCCGTGCAGCAGCTGCCCGCCCGCCGGGAGTGGGAGATCGATCGTGTCTTCGTACGGAAGGGGAAGGGCGGCACCTTCCGGCGCAGCAAGGGAGAGACGCTCACCGTCGAGTGGTCCGCCGTCACCGGGTTCTCACTGGAGGAGCACGGGCAGGGTGCGGAGAGCCTGCTGGCCACCTTCGAGCAGCTGAGGCCCGCCGACCTCGCCAACGTGCTCCACCATCTGTCCGCCAAGCGCCGCGTCGAGGTCGCCTCCGCCCTCGACGACGACCGCCTCGCCGACGTACTGGAGGAGCTGCCGGAGGACGACCAGATCGAGATCCTCGGCAAGCTCAAGGAGGAACGGGCCGCAGATGTTCTGGAGGCCATGGATCCGGATGACGCCGCCGACCTGCTCTCCGAGCTCCCGGAGGAGGACAAGGAGCGGCTGCTGACGCTGATGGAGCCGTCCGAGGCCGCCGACGTGCGCAGGCTCATGGCGTACGAGGAGAAGACCGCCGGCGGGCTGATGACCACCGAGCCCATCGTGCTGCGGCCCGACGCGACGGTCGCCGACGCACTCGCCCGCGTCCGCAACCCCGACCTCTCCCCCGCGCTCGCCGCCCAGGTGTACGTGTGCCGCCCGCCGGACGAGACCCCGACCGGGAAGTACCTGGGCACCATCCACTTCCAGCGGCTGCTGCGGGACCCGCCGTACACCCTGGTCAGCGCGCTCCTCGACGACTCCCTCCAGACGCTCGGCCCCGAGGCCCCGCTGCCCGTGGTGGCCGGGTTCTTCGCGACGTACGACATGGTCGCGGCGCCCGTCGTGGACGAGAGCGGATCGCTGCTGGGCGCGGTGACCGTGGACGACGTGCTCGACCACATGCTGCCGGAGGACTGGCGGGAGACGGAGTTCCATCTGAACGAGGGGGCGAACACGCATGGCTCCTGAGCGCCAGGGGCGCGAGCGCGCCCACGCTTCCGGTGAGCGCACGCCCGCCGGTGCCACGGCCACCGCCCGCGCCCGCCTCGACCAACCGCTCCCGCGTCGCCGGAGGCTGGTGCCGGAGTGGGACGCGGAGGCCTTCGGGAAGCTGTCCGAGCAGATCGCGCGGTTCATCGGCACCGGACGGTTCATCGTCTGGATGACCGTCGTCGTCGTCCTGTGGGTGGGGTGGAACGTGGCCATGCCCGTCCACCTGCGTTTCGACAAGTACCCGTTCATCCTTCTGACCCTGGCGCTGTCGCTCCAGGCCTCGTACGCCGCACCCCTGATCCTCCTCGCGCAGAACCGCCAGGCCGACCGCGACCGGGTCAACCTCGAACAGGACCGCCAGCAGAACGAGCGGTCGATCGCGGGCACGGAGTACCTGACGCGGGAGGTCGCCGCCCTGCGGATGGGCCTCGGCGAGGTCGCCACACGCGACTGGATCCGCTCCGAACTCCAGGACCTCGCCAGGGATCTGGACGGTCACCGGGCGAACGGCCACGGCGACGAACGCGGCCACGGCCCCGGTGACGGACGCCACCGCGTATTCCCGGCCGATCCCGACGGCGGACGTGACATGGACGACCGCTGACGGGCTCCCAGGGCTCCCAGGGCCCCCGCGGGTCGCCGTACCATCGTCCTATGGTTACGGAAGACGCGGTCCGCGAAGCACTGGCGACGGTGAACGACCCCGAGATCAACCGCCCCATCACCGAGCTCGGGATGGTCAAATCGGTGGAGATCGGCTCGGACGGAGCGGTCGCGGTCACCGTGTACCTGACGGTGTCCGGCTGCCCGATGCGCGACACGATCACGCAGCGCGTGACGGACGCGGTCTCGCGGGTCGACGGCGTCACACGCGTCGGCGTCACGCTGGACGTCATGAGCGACGAGCAGCGCAAGGAACTGGCGTCCGCGCTGCGCGGCGGCCAGGCCGAGCGCGAGGTCCCGTTCGCCAAGCCGGGCTCACTGACCCGCGTGTACGCGGTGGCCTCCGGCAAGGGCGGCGTCGGCAAGTCCTCCGTGACCGTGAACCTGGCGGCGGCGATGGCGGCGGACGGCCTGAAGGTCGGCGTCGTGGACGCCGACATCTACGGCCACTCCGTGCCGCGCATGCTGGGCGCCGACGGACGCCCCACCCAGGTCGAGAACATGATCATGCCGCCGTCCGCGAACGGCGTGAAGGTCATCTCGATCGGCATGTTCACCCCGGGCAACACGCCGGTCGTGTGGCGCGGCCCGATGCTCCACCGCGCGCTCCAGCAGTTCCTGGCGGACGTGTACTGGGGCGACCTGGACGTCCTGCTCCTGGACCTGCCCCCGGGCACGGGCGACATCGCCATCTCAGTCGCCCAGCTGGTCCCGAACGCCGAGATCCTCGTCGTGACGACGCCTCAGCAGGCGGCGGCCGAGGTCGCGGAGCGGGCCGGCTCCATCGCGGTGCAGACCCACCAGAAGATCGTCGGCGTGGTCGAGAACATGTCGGGCCTGCCCTGCCCGCACTGCGGCGAGATGGTCGACGTCTTCGGCACGGGCGGCGGCCAGGTGGTGGCCGACGGGCTGACGCGTACGACGGGCGCGACGGTCCCGGTGCTCGGCAACATCCCCATCGACGTCCGCCTCCGCGAGGGCGGCGACGAGGGCAGGCCGGTCGTCCTCACGGACCCCGAGTCCGCGGCGGGCTCGGCCCTGCGTGCGATCGCGGGGAAGCTGGGCGGCAGGCAGCGCGGGCTGTCGGGCATGTCGCTGGGGATCACGCCCAAGAACAAGTTCTAGAGGGGCCGTACGCCCGTCAAGGGGGTCGTACGCCCGTAAAGGGCTGCGTTGGATATGCGGCTCCGCCGCGTGGGCGCGAGCAGTCCAAGAGCACCCGCACCAGAAAGGGGCGCCGCACCAGGGCGGCGCCCCTTCGGCTGCGCGCCGCGGGTTACTCGTACGCCCCGATGTCCTTGATCACGGCGAAGCCCAGCCCGTACGCACTCATCCCCCTGCCGTACGCACCCACATGCACGCCCTCCGGCGTCGAGCCCGCCAGGACCCAGCCGAACTCGGACTCCCGATAGTGGAAGGGCGTGGGGACGCCGTCCACGGGGAGGGAGAGCGTGGTCCAGTCGGGGCCGTCCAGATCGTCCGCGAGGACCCAGGCCGTCTCGGTCTGCTGGTCCAGCCAGTCGTCCCGCAGGGTGTGGTCGATCTGGCCGGGCCAGGTGACCGACAGCAGCCCCACACCGGCCAGCCAGGCCGCCGAGGAGACCGTGGTGGCCTCCATGACCCCCGTGCCGTCGGCGCTCCGCCGTACGGGGTTCGCGGCGACCGTGACCACGATCGCGAAGCGCTCCTTGCCGTCGTCGCCGGAGCCCTCGTTGCGGATCGAGGGTTCGTCACCGTGCCCGATCGATCCGTACTCCACGGCGCCGTCGGCCGCCGTACCCACCTGCACCAGCCGGCGCGGCCCCGTGAAGGCCTCGTCGAGGCCGTACCACGGGAAGGGCGCCCGCAGGTAGCTGTCGACCGTGCGCCGGGCGGAGGGACCCGGTTGTCCGTCCTCCGCGACCGGCGCCTGCGCGCCTACCCTCGTCGTCTCCATGTGCCCCGACGCCTCCTCGCTCTCGGCGGACCGGAGCGGCCCGCCCCCCTCGGGCGTCGTCGCTCACACGCATACGGTCCGCACATCAACTGGGCAGCATAGCCACAGCGCTGCGAGCAGCAGGGAAAGCGCCCGGCGCGCGAGGCGCGCTCGGGGCTGGTTCACGCCGTACGAGGGGCTGTGCGCGTATGAATCGCGTCACGTCGGAGGGGATGTACGGGCCCTCGTACGGCCCCTCGTGCAGCTCTTCTTGCGACCCGGGTACCGCTCGGGTTCAACTCGGGTGGCGTACGGCTCAGGTGGCGTCCATGTCGAAGGGCGGGCGCTCGACCGGCTGGGTCGTCCGGGGCTTCTTGGTCAGGTCGACGGTGCCGCCGCTGCCCCCGGACGACCCGACGGAGGCGTCCGCGGACGCCTCGGCCTCACGGCCGTTCACCGCGTCCGTGATCTCGGCCATTTCCTTCTTCAGGTCGAAGCCGTTCCGGATCTCCTTGATGCCCAGCTCGTCGTTGTCCAGCTGCTTGCGGATGAACGTCTTGGGGTTGAGGTCCTCGAACTCGAAGTCCTTGAACTCCGGGCCGAGCTCCTGCCGGATGTCCTGTTTCGCACTCTCGGAGAAGTCGCGGATCTTGCGGATGGTACGCGTGACATCCTGGATCATCTTCGGGAGCTTCTCCGGGCCGAAAACGAGCACGGCGAGGACGACGATCGTCACCAGCTCTAGCGGTCCTATGTCATTGAACACCTGAAGCTCCTTGCGATGTCCTTGGCCCTGTCCGTCGGCCCTCGGGGGCGTTCCGTGGTGTCTTCCGTGGTCCGGGCCGGGTCCACGGTACCCGGCGTTCCTGTCCGTCCGGTACTGTCGCGGCCCTCCTGGATTCGTGTACAGGGCCGGTTTTCCCCGAAGTTCACCGTTCAGAGGTGGTTCGGGGCGTGTGCTGTGAAGCTGCTGTCCATCGTGCCCGCCCCGCTCAGCCGCCGGAGGAGCCGAGAGTCAGAGTGACCTTCCTGGCCCGGCCGTCGCGCTGAAGGGTGAGTTCCAGCCGGTTGCCGGGGCGGTGGGCGCGGATCTTGACGATGAGTTCCTCGCCGGAGTGGATGCGCTGTCCGCCGACCTCCGTGATGACGTCGCCCGCCTTGATGCCGGCCTTGTGCCCGGGGCCGCCGACGTTGACCGGGGGCCCGCCGTCGTTGTTCTCGGTGCCGACCCGCGCACCGTCCCCCGCGTAGTCCATGTCGAGAGTGACGCCGATGACGGGGTGGGTCGCCCTGCCCGTGTTGATCAGTTCCTCGGCGACGCGCTTGCCCTGGTTGATGGGGATGGCGAAGCCGAGCCCTATCGAACCAGCCTGCCCGCCCTCCAGGTCGGAGCCGGTGCCGGCGGAGCGGATCGCGCTGTTGATGCCGATCACGCGGGCGCTCGCGTCGACGAGGGGGCCACCGGAGTTGCCCGGGTTGATCGGGGCGTCGGTCTGCAGCGCGTCCACGTAACTGACGTCGCTGCCGTCGCCCTTCTCTCCGCCCGCCGTGATGGGCCGCTCCTTGGCACTGATGATGCCCGAGGTGACGGTGTTGGACAGCTCGAAGGGGGCCCCGATGGCGACGACGGGGTCGCCGACCTGAACGTTGTCGGAGTTGCCGAGGGGCAGCGGCTTGAGCCCGCTCACGCCCGTGACTTTGACCACAGCGAGGTCGTAGCCGGTGTCCCGGCCGACGACAGTGGCCTTCGCGGTCTCGCCGCCACTGAAGGTCACGGAGATCTCGCCGTCGCCGCCGGCGGGCTCCACGACGTGGTTGTTGGTGAGGATGTGCCCTCGCTTGTCGAGCACGAAGCCGGTGCCGGTGCCCTGCGCGTCCGCGCCGCTCACGTGCAGGGTGACCACGCTGGGCAGCGCGCTGGCCGCGATCCCGGCGACGCTGTCGGGCGCGCGGCCCTTGGCGTCGTCCCCGCCCTGGGGCAGCTCGACGTCCCCGATCCCGCCGTTCCGCTCCAGATAGGAGCCGACGGCTCCGCCGATCCCGCCAGCCCCGAGCGCGAGCACCAGGGCGCCCAGGACGAGGACCTTTCGCGCCCGCTTGCGCCGCTGGTCCTTGCTCAGGACCACGGCACCGTTCTGCTGGAGCGGCCCGGAGGCGGCCGCCCAGGGGTCGTAGTTCTGCCAGGGGTCGCGGGGCGGGGGCGCGGTGTGGACCGCGGGAGGCTGGGGAGTGCCGCTGGAC
>NZ_VMNX01000161.1 GCF_009377235.1 Streptomyces acidicola | reverse complement strand
TCCTCCCCCTCCTCCCCCTCCTCCCTCTTCCTCTTCCTCTTCCCCTTCGCGTCCGTGGGGAGCGTCGTGACGGCGTATCCGCCCTGCGAGTCGTCGGTGACCGACACGACCGTCGTCATCGGGTGGACGACGGCGCCCGCCTTCTCGGCCAGGTACAGGTAGTTCTCGTTGAGGGTGTTCTTCGCGCCGTGGCGGCAGCCCGTCATGCACTCCCCGCACTCCGTGCAGGCCTTGCGGGCCGGCCCGGCGCCGCCGAAGTACGGGTCGGCGACCTCCTCGCCGGGCCCGGCCTTCACCGTGCCCTCCGCGTCCTCGCCGTCCCCGAAGAACACGCCCACGGGCGCCAGGTGGAAGGTGTCGCCGACGCCCATCCGCTCGGCCGCTGCCTTGAGGTGGACGTCCGAGGGGGTCATCGTCGGGTTGAGCCGTACGCCGAGCATGCGCCGGGCCTGGTCGTAGTACGGCTGCAGCTCCTTCTGCCAGTCGGTGATGTCCTTCCACTGCGGGTCCTCGAAGAACTGCTTCGGCGGCACGTAGAGGGTGTTGGCGTAGTTGAGGGAGCCGCCGCCGACTCCGGCGCCCGCGAGCACCATCACGTTGCCCAGCAGGTGGATGCGCTGGATTCCGTACATGCCCAGCCTGGGCGCCCAGAGGTAGTTCTTCAGGTCCCAGGAGTTCTTCGGCAGTGTCTCGCGGGTGAAGCGGCGGCCCGCTTCCAGCACGCCGACCCGGTAGCCCTTCTCGGTCAGGCGCAGGGCGGTGACACTGCCGCCGAAGCCGGAGCCGACCACGATGACGTCGTAGTCGTATGCGGAGTACTCCTGGGGCACGTGCTCTCTCCTCGTCGGGTGTGCGGTGCGGGGCCGTCCGTGGTTGCTCACGCCCACACGGCAGAGCCGCATGGTTCCGGGTTTCCGACGCCCCGCGCCCTTGTCGGGGCGCGCCTAGCGCAGCCTCAGCGCCTTCATCACCCTCAGGCTCCGGCTCATGAACGCCGCGTACTTCTCGTCGTCCATCCCCAGCGCCGGCGCCATCGGCAGCACCCGCTGCTGGGCGATCGTCTGGGCCTCGGTGTACTTGAGGATGCCCTCGGAGCCGTGGCGGCGGCCGAGGCCGGAGTCCTTCATGCCGCCCATGGGCGACTGGACGCTGCCGTACGCGGAGGCGTAGCCCTCGTTGACGTTGACCGTGCCGGTGCGCAGCCGGGAGGCGACCTCGCGGCCGCGCCTGCCGTCCTGGGTCCAGACGGACGAGTTCAGGCCGTACGCCGTGGAGTTGGCGAGCTCGACGGCCTCGTCCTCGTCCTTGAAACGGTAGACGGAGACGACCGGGCCGAAGGTCTCCTCGGCGCACACGGCCATGGGAGCCTCGACGCCCTCCAGGATGGTCGGCTCGTAGAAGTACGGGCCGATGTCCGGGCGAGCCACGCCACCGGCGAGGACCTTCGCGCCCTTGGCGACGGCCTCCTCCACGTGCCGCGTGACGGTCTCCAACTGCCGCTCCCCCACCAGCGAACCCATGTCGGCGCCGTACGCGAGGGACGTGCCGAGCCGCATGGCCCTGGTACGGGCGGCGAACCGCTTCACGAAGGCGTCTGCGATCGACTCGTGGACGTACAACCGCTCGATGGAAATGCAGAGTTGACCGGCCGAGGAGAAGCAGGCGCGGACGGCGCCGGCCGCGGCCTTCTCGATGTCGGCGTCCTGAAGCACCAGCATGGCGTTCTTGCCGCCGAGTTCGAGGGACACCCCGACGAGACGGGCGGCGGCGCCCTGGGCGACCTCGCGGCCGGTGCGGGTGGAACCGGTGAACGAGACGTAGTCGGCGTGCCTGACGACCTCCGGGCCGACGACCGGGCCGTCACCGATGACGACCTGGAAGACCTCGGCGGGCAGTCCGGCCTCGATGAGCAGGTCGCGGGCCCAGAGCGCGGTGAGGGCGGTCTCCGTGTCCGGCTTCATCACGACCGCGTTGCCCGCGACGAAGGCGGGGATCGCGTCGCCGACCGACAGCTCCAAGGGGTAGTTCCAGGGGGCGATCTGGCCGATCACGCCGCGCGGGTGGCGGAGTTCGGTGACGCGCGTGAGGGTGGGCATGGCGCCCGCGTGCCGCTTGGGCTTCAGGTACGACGCCGCCTTGCGCCCGTAGTGGCGGGCGGCCACGGCGACGGCCTGGATCTCCTCGTGCGCGTGCAGGCGGGCCTTGCCGGTCTCCAGCTGGATGAGATCGAGCACCTCGGCCTGACGTTCCAGCACCAGGTCGTGGAAGCGGAGCAGGACGGCGGCGCGCTCCCGAATCGGCCTCTGGGCCCAGACGGCCTGCGCGCTGCGCGCCTGCTCGTAGGCGTGTCCCACGTCCTCGGGGGTGGACTCGGGCAGGTCGGCCAGCTTCTCACCGGTGAACGGCGTGTGGTTGGCGGTGCGGCCGGAGCCGGCCACCCCCTTGGTGAGCTGGGCCACCAGCTCCGGCGTGACCACGTCGGCGACGGTGCGGGTGCCCTGGGGGGCGGGCGCGAGCGGGTTGGTACCGGGGGTTGCGTCCATGCCGGTCTTCTCCGGGTCCATGCCGGTCTTCTCCGGGGCCTGCGAGTCCATCATGACGCGCAGAGTATGCCTGCGCGGAGCCTTTGGGTACCCGGCGGTAACAGGCTTTCACCAGGCGCGCACACCGCGCGGGCGAGCAGCGACAGCGAATGCACTGCTCAGGACGCAGGTACGGTAATTGAAACACGTACGATGACGAACGATGACGACTTGATCACGTCGTGAGAATCTCCAGCCGGTCCCGGGACCCTTTGAAGACCGCGGTTACCCGCCGTGTCCGCCCCTCCAATCGCCCCCGCCCTGGCGGCTCTTGGGCAGGGCCGTGCGGCCCACCGCGGCCGCGAGCTTGCGCAGTCGTCGCCAGTCCAGGGGCGGCTTGGTCTCCGGGACGCCGGGACGGCCCGCGGGGACCCGTACCCGCAGGGCCCCGGGCTCGATCCGGCACCGTACGGGCGTGGGCAGGACCAGCGCCTCGCCGTCGATGCCCACCTCGATCTCCGCCCGGTCGGCCTGGACGACGACCTCGTGGGCGGTGAGGACCGTGAGCCCGGGGGCGTTCGGCCCCAGCAGCAGGGCGGCGGCCTCGGCGGCGCTCTCGACCTTGACGCCGATCACGCCGAGCGCTCCGGAGTCGAGCCGTTCCCGGCGCCCCAGGCCGGCGAGGTCGTCGCTCCGGTAGGGGTTGTTGCTCACGAGCACGGCCTGGGGCGCCTCGATGACGGTGTCCCTGGCGCGGGCGACGAGCCGTGGCCCCCGCTGGTGGGTGAGCAGATCGGGCAGCAGCTCCAGCGTCGTACCGATCTTGTCGTCCCGGTACTCCGGGCTCTGCACGACGGCGGCGTAGGCCCCGAAGGAGGCGTTGTTGACGAAGGGGTGCGCCGCACCGCCCCTCGGTGTGTCGGCGAAGCCGAGGTCGACGCGGAGTTCGACGCCCGCGTCGGTGAGCGCGTCGAGGCAGGCGGCCGGATTGTCCCGGTCGAGGCCGAGGTCCATGGCGAAGTGGTTGCGGGTGCCTGCGGAGATGACGAGGAAGGGAATGTCGTGCTCCGCGGCGACGGCGGCGACAAGGGCCTGTGTGCCGTCCCCGCCGGCGACCCCGAGCAGATCGGCCCCGCGGTCGACGGCGTCCCGGGCGAGCGCGACGACGTCCTCGTGCCGTGCGGGGTCGAGCAGGTGGACGTGCGCCCCCAACTGCTCGGCCTTCTCCTTCAACTCGAACCGCTGGACCTTCCCGCCCCCGGACCGCGGATTCATGATGAGGAACGGCCGGGCGGGAGCGGGCGTCCGGTACGCGCGCACCCCCACGGTGTGCGACCGGGTGGTGCTCAGAGCGAACTTCCCGGCCCAGACGGCGAGTCCCCACAGGGCAAGGGACACCACGACGACCCACAGCAGGTTGGCGGCGGCGAAGGCCCAGATGACGGCGGTAGGCGCGGCGACGGCGAGCAGCCCGGCACCGATCCGGGCGGCGCCTCGCCGGGTCAGCACCCACCAGAGCGCGGCAAGAGTGACCGCCACTCCGATCAGCACGCCCAGCAGGAGCAGCACACTCGTGGGCCCCGCGACCCCTAGGGGCAACAGCACGGAGAGGCCCGCGGCCCCGAGCGCGACGCGGGCGGCCCAGCGTTGCCTGGCATGAGCCCGTCCGTCCAGATCAATGCCCACGTGCGTCTGCCTCTCCTGCGATCATGCCCTCGGCAGGGGGAATAGTAGAAGGAACGCACGCGCGCCGGAGGGCGATCAGGAGCGTGCGGGACGGAACTCGTCTAGGTCCTCCGGCACTTGGTAGGTCTCCCGGTATTTGGATGTCCCCCGGAAAGCGTGCGAGGAGCGCGACGGTCATGCCGCCCAGGCCCCCAGCAGATCGCCCGGCTGCCAGCACACCGCGAGGTCCTCACGCACGCCCTTCGTCGGCGCAGTACGGGTGACGGCGACCGGCACAGCCCTCTCCGCCCCCGGGACCTGACGCGCGTGTTCGGCGAGTTCCGTGAGGTCGCGTGCGTCGAAGGGGGCGTCGTCCCGCCACTTCACCGAGCCGACGAAGCGCACGGCTCCGGCCACCGGCTCGCTGTCGGCGCCGATCAGGTCCACTTCCGGGTTGTTCTGGCGATTCCACCAGCCGCCCACCTCGGACACGTCGGGAAAGGTGTCGTCGGGCAGCAGCCGCACCAGTGCTTCCCGGACGACCGGTTCGATGGCCCGCCCGCGCCAGGACGGCCAGGACTTCTCGATGCGGGTCAGCGACTGGGCGCCTCGCCCCCGCTCGGCCTGGGCGACCGCGTTCTCCAGGTGGGCGAGCCAGAAACGGAGGTAGGTGTCGGCGATGCGGTACCGCTTCAGTTTGGGCGCCGGCTGAGTCGAGAGCGGCATGTCGACGGCCACGATCTTCTTGGCCTCGATGAGCTCGGTCAGTATCGGAGCGAGGGTCCCGTGGGCGAGCGGCTGCCCTCCGCTGCCACCAGTACGGGCCGCGATTCCCGAGAAGGTCCGCTCCCCGGAGCCGATGGCCCGCAGCACCCTGCCCGCCTGCAGCCGGGCGGGGAACTCAGCCGCGAGCGAGCGCTCTCCGGTGGTCAGCAGCACCGAGGACGGATCCTCCAACTGCCGTTCGAGATAGGCGGACAACGACTCTCCGGCCCGCCAGCCCGTGACGACCTCCGGGAAACCGCCCGTGACGAGGTAGGCGTCGAAGGCGGACGCGGCATCCAGTTCCGTGGCGTCACGGACGTCCGCGGGGTTGAGCGGACCGACCGTGTACTGCCCGGCCCGCCCGTAGAACGGATGGTCGTAGGAGGTGAGCCGGTCCATCATCGCCAGGTCGGAGCCCAGCAGCAGGAGCAGCACGGGCCGGTCGGACAGGTACATGTCCCAGGCTGTCTTGAGCGCGGCATCGAACCCCGGGTCAGCCTCTGCGAGCCAGGGCACCTCGTCCAGTACGAGGATCGACGGCTCCCGCGCGGGCAACGCGGCCGCTACGGCTGCAAGGGAACGCACCCAGTCCCCGGGAGGTGCGGCGTGGGCGAGCGCCTGGGCATGTTCCCGCAGCCCCTCCCCCTCGGCCACGGCGTCGAACAGTGCCTGCCGGGCAAGTGGCGCGGGCTGGCTTCTGGTCGCCTGGAAGAAGGCGTAGGGCACTCCGGACCGCGCACAGAACTCCTGCACCAACCGGGTCTTCCCGATCCTGCGCCGCCCTTTGAGGACCAGCGCCTGCCCCGCGCTCCCGCCCGAGGGAGAGCGCACCTTGTCGAGCCAGGTATCCAGGATGCGCAGTTCACGACGGCGGCCGGTGAATGCCATGGGCGGCTCCAAAGTAGGACTCGGGCAAAGTTTGTGACCCTCCTACTTTACCGGCGCTCAGGGCGCCCCGCACTGGAAGCGCAGCGCGGGCCCCGGCGCCTTCGCTGCCGACCACGACAGCAGGGCCCCTTGAGCCCCCTGCACCAGCCTGAAGACGTTCACGCGGCAGCCACGGCCACATCGACGCCCCGCGCCCCCAGCTCACACCACAGCAGCTTCCCGGCCCGCCCGAAGAGATCGTCACCGAGGGGATAACCGCCCCAGGCATCCGCGTAGTGGCATACGAGGAGCAGACCGCGCCCGCTGACCGCCTCAGCCGGAACGAGACTGAGCGAACCGGGCTGCCGCTGGTCGAAGGGAGGCGGGATGTGGGGGTTGGCGTCCCAGACGCTGACCCTCAGGCGATCGCCGCCGAAACCACGGAGTCGGAGCAGCGCGGGCTCAGTGGAGTGCTGATACGCGTTGGTCACCAACTCGGACGTCAAAAGCTGGGCGATGTCACCCTCTTCCGCCAGGTAGTCCCGGCACTGCGCCCCCACGAGATCGAGTACCGCATCTCCCACCGCATCAAGCGTCAGGCGGTGTTGCACCGGGAGCAACCACCGCCGTACACGGCGATCATCCACGAGGCAGCCCTACGCATGCGCTTCGGCGGTCGCGAGGTGGCCCGAGCCCAACTGGACCATCTCGTCAAGGTGAGCCAGCAACCGCAGATCACCCTCCGGGTGATCCCCTTCGACGGAACCGCGTTCCCCACCGTCGGCCACGGCCTGGACTACGCCCACGGGCCCGTTCCCGAACTCGACACTGGTCAGCTCGATGCCGCCCATGGGAGTGAACTCGTCGATGCTGTAGCACAGTTGACGAAGTACCGACTCATCCTGGACCGCATGGAGCGGGCCACACTCGAACCCGACGCTTCTCGCGAGCTCATCCATCGCATCGCCCGAGACACCTGAAAGCCGAGCCGTGACCGGACTCAATTGGCAGAAATCCACCTACAGTGAGGAAGCCTCCTCCCGCGTCTACCTCGCCGCCACCCCCGCCGGAACGATCCTCCTCCGCGAAAGCGACGCCCCGGAAGCCGTTCTCAAGACCGACACCCGTCAGCTCGGCGCCCTGATAGCCACCCTGCGATCGCCGGGACTCATCCCATTCCCTTGAAAAGCTTGGACCGCCAAGGCTCCGCACCAGCCGCATGGACCCGCGGTACCGGCGATGCTGTTCACGAACCGCAGCCGTGCGGCAAGGAGGGGGACGAGTGGCTCGTCAGCCTCGTTGACCGTGTCCACGGAGATGGTGTAACCGCTGAACTGCGACACATTCGGGAAATGTGTCGCACCTGCGGATTCGATTGCCTGCCCGCAGCCGCCGTACACCACATCCGTGAACGTGACCGTCTCCTTGAAGTTGGCGGTGCTCTGCCGTAGGCGATTAACAGATCTGGGCCACGGGTAACCCCAGCGCAGCAACGATGCACGGTGCAGCTACCCAAGAAACCCCGCCAGAAAATCTAGCGGGGGATTCTTGTGAGCCCGGAAGGGGGCGATTCGCCGTTACGCAAAGCCCAATGGAGTCGCGCAGCGAGAAAAGCCGACCACCTCCGTCAGAACTTGCGGATTACCACGACTCATTGCCCGTCAGAACGATAACCACCTCATCAGGCTCATCGGTGCCGTCTCCATAGATATCGACCCGATTCTCTACATTCGGAACAGGAATCAGCAGCCTCACTGATTCATTCGGATCCGAAATTTCAAGAGACGCATCGGGGAGAGTCAGATTCCCTGAGTACACAAGGACTTTCCCATTCGGCCGATAAGGCCCCTGCACGCACTGAATTGACGCCGGGCCGCTCACAGCCTGCTGAACCGAAATAAACAAAGAGTCCGACCCTGCGTGAACTACATCAACCGCCGGGTCCCAGCCTGCATGTGTGTCGACGCTCCCGGGCGCGGCAGCGACAACGAGACCGTGCGCGAATCTCGTCGCACACGAGGCGAAGAGCATCATCCAATCCACCTACTGCCTGGGTTTCCACACCGGGAAGTCATAGTACCCCTTGAGTAAAGTGCCCACGATTCCGCCCTACTGCTTCGAACACGCCTTGCAGTGCGGATACAGAGTCCACGGGCCCTTAGGAGCAAGCTTATTCGGCGGATTGTGATCACCAGCCCAGTGGCCATCATTGCAACCTGATTTCGTGGCACCGCAGGCAGCACAGCCATTTAGATCGCCGAATTCATTGACCATTCTCTGTTCGTGCGCGAGTACGGTGTCTCCGCGCTCAGCGGTAACTCCCTCCGCCTTCTGCCCCCTCAAGTTGGGCCCGAGAGTCAACTTACAGAGATCGCCTTCATTTACGTTGTGAGCAAGAACTGGAGTCGCGCCCGCCAGCACATAGTACGTGTGCAGATCGCTGACGGTGAGGTTGTGCACGGTGGCTGCTGCCGTCCAACGCTCAACCGCAGTGATCTGAACATGGGTCCCAGCGCGGGTGCGCAGCCACTCGCCCGACTCCAGATCGGTGGCGTCGATCCACTCGCCCCGCTCCGGGACCCAGAAGGGGTGGCTGTCGGTCGCGGTGACCGAGGCGCTCTTGTCGCCCTTCTTGCCGTCTACGTCGATCGTTACCTTGACGAGGTGCTTCAGGCCCTTGCCCTTGATCTCCGCGGTGACCGTCTCGGCCTTCGTCTCACCGGTTTCCGGGTCGGTGGCCAACACTCTGTCACCGACATCGACGTCCCTGATCTTCTTTGTGGTGCCGTCGGCCATCAATACCTTGGTGTCAGGCGTGAAGCTGTTGCACTCCTCGGCGGCCTTCGCCGCCTCGTCGGCCGCCTTCTTACTCTGAGCGCGCCGCTATGTGCGTATCGGGCAGGAGCATCTGTCGTACGACAACCACGTGCCCGGCGTCCGGACTGCGCAGAACGAGGCCATCCGCCACCTGAACGCGTTCGTCACCGTTTCCACGCAGGACGCGGACGACCATCGCCGGCACCTGTCCGGGCTGAGGACACGGATCACCGACATCGCGAACGCGGCGCCCCGGCCGAAGGCCGAGCCCTCCGACCTACGGGCGCCGCTGGTGATCGCCGCCGGGCGACTGATGCCGGTCAAGCGCTACGACCTGCTCGTCGAGGCCTTCGCCAAGGTCGTGGCCGTACACCCCGAGTGGCGGCTGCGGATCTACGGTCAGGGACCCGAGCGCACGAACCTGCGTGCCGCCATCGACACGCTCGGCCTGAACGACCACGCGTTCCTCATGGGCCCGCACGCGACCATGGAGACCGAGTGGGCGAAGGCGTCCGTCGCCGCGGTCAGTTCCGAGTGGGAGTCCTTCGGCATGACGATCCTGGAGGCCATGCACGCCGGCGTCCCCGTGGTCGCCACCGACTGCCCGCACGGTCCCGGCGAGATCATCACCGACGGCTCCGACGGACTGCTCGTTCCCTCAGGGGACCCGGACGCACTCGCCGCCGGGCTGCTGAAGCTGATCGAGGACCCGGACCAGATGCGGAGACTGGGTGCCGCCGCCCGGTCGACCGTCCAGCGGTTCGCCCCGAGCGCCATCGCGTTGCAGTACGAGCAGCTGATCGGCGAGATTCTGGAGGCGCGCACTCCTGTGACACTGAAGATCACCCGGCGGGCAAGGCGTGCCATCGGCGCTCTGTTGCCACGCGCCTCCCGGGTTCCCCGTACCAACGAGACACCGGGTCCGGGTCCGAAAGATGCCACCTCCTCGTTGACCGGAGAACTCGCCAGGGACGCCAAGCCGCGTCCGCTGCGGCCGATGAGCGACTGCCGGGTGGACACCGAGGGAAGCGTACGGATCTCAGTGAGGGCGTCGGGCGTTTCCGGGGAAGGCCTCACGCTCGTGCTGCGTCGCCGGCACAACGACGACGAACTCAGGATTCCTCTGGAGTCGCCGAGCGACACGAAAGATCCACGGACCGTCACCCTGACCCGTGATCGGCTCTCCTTGGCCGAAGGCCGCTGGGACCTGCACATCGAGCGGTCCCAAGACGGGATACGGCGCCGTCTCAAGGCCGGCCTCGTCGAGCAGCGCGGTCTGTTGAGTGCGACACCCACAGCTGGGGAACCTGTCACGTGGTCGATTCCGTACACGACCAAGGACGGCTACCTCGCCCTGCGGACGTTTCACCGCGCAGCGCATGGTGAGGTCACGGCCCTGCCCGCCGGCGACGGTTCGCTGACGGTGGAGGCATTCGTTCACGGAGTCGTGCTCGGTGAGGGAGCTGCGCTGGTGGGCGTTTCACGCGGTGAGGGCACGGAGGGCTTCGAGACACCTGTGGCGGCCGTCGACGGGCCGCTGTTCCGCGCCCGGCTCATGTCCCTGCCCAGTCCCGCCGGTCCCGACAAGGCGTTGTGGGACCTGTTCCTCAGACCCGTCCAAGGCGCCGAACCCGTCCGCCTCGGACGGTTGCTCGGCGACATCGTGGACCGCAAGGAAACCGACAAGTACCCGGCCGTCACGATGGCCACATCAACCGGCGGATCAGTGGCAGCCCGCTTCTTCTTCACCGTCACGAACGACCTGTCCATCAGCGCTTCCTGATGGTCCATCGGTGGCCCACCGCACTCGGCCGAGGGCACCGATGTCCGCGTCACGGCGTGCTGATCTCCAGGTTCGCGATCGCCGTCCTCGCCACCTCGCGGCCGCGCTCCGTGAAGTCGCCCTTGCCGGGGTAGCTGATGGTGAGCTTGTACATGTCCCCGTCCGTGGTGCGGTAGTAGAAGATCTTCAGCTCTCGGGGGAGGGGGTTCTGGGTGTCGGTGGTCGTGTACTCGATCGTGTTCTCGGCGGCCTGCTTGCCCTGGTACGTGACTTCGTCGTCCGTGGTTGTTGTCGCGCCCTCGGGCATGGACAGGTCGTAGTTGCCGTCGTCCTTGAACTTCTCGTCGTCGGCGTACATCTGGGCCGGCGCGGAGTTCTTGATCTGGTTCAGGGAGTCCTCGGACTTCCGGGCCACGTTCAGGCCGATCCGGATGCTGCCGCTGTAGTCGGAGTAGGTCACCCAGTTCTTGTCCCGGTCGTCGGCGTCGGGCTTGGTGACCTGGTAGGCCGCGGGCACCCCCAGCGTCACGCCGAGCTTCGT
Organism: Streptomyces acidicola; assembly: GCF_009377235.1. Classification (GTDB taxonomy): domain Bacteria; phylum Actinomycetota; class Actinomycetes; order Streptomycetales; family Streptomycetaceae; genus Streptomyces; species Streptomyces acidicola. The sequence continues at coordinate 10,733 of NZ_VMNX01000161.1, read as the reverse complement.
GTGCGCCCGGGTCTTCCAGCCGTCCGGCAGCGGTCCCGCGAACGGGTCGGCGATCACCAGGTAGGCCGCCACCGCCGCCGCGACGACCGCGGCACCCAGGCCGAACAGGGCCTTGGGGCCGATGCGGACGCCCTTGCCGCCGGAGCCGGAGCCGGGTGCGGGGCCGGTGAGCTGTACGACCTGGGTGGGCTCCGGGGCCGGGGGCCTGACGGCCTCCTCCAGGAGGGCCCGGACCCGGTCGGCGGTCGGGCGGCGAGCCGAGTCCTTGTTGAGCAGGCCGTTGATGACCTCGGCCAGCGGACCCTGCGCCGAAGCGGGCGCGGCGGGCGCGGAGTTGAGGACGGACTGGAGGGTCGCGGGGGTGTTGGTGCGGCGGAAGGGCGAGACTCCCTCGGTGGCCGCGTAGAGGACGACACCGAGCGACCACAGGTCCGACGCCGGGCCCGGGCGCTGGCCGAGCACCCGCTCCGGCGCGATGTACTCGGGCGAGCCGACGAAGCCGCCTGTGTCCGTCAGGTTCGTCTCGCCCTCGATCTGGGCGATGCCGAAGTCGGTGAGGACGACGCGGTCGTGACGGCCGAGGAGGACGTTGTCGGGCTTGACGTCGCGGTGCAGGATGCCCGCCGCGTGGGCCGCCTCCAGGGCGCCCAGCACCTCAAGGCCGATCTTCGCCGCGTCGCGCACCCCGAGGGTGCCCTCCTGGAGCGCGGCGCCCAGCGAACGCCCCTGGACCAGTTCCATCACGATCCACGGCCGGCCGTCCACGACCGCCACGTCGTGCACGTTGACGACCGCCGGATGGTCGAGCCGGGCCGCGGCGCGCGCCTCGCGGCGCATACGCTCGAAAGCCTTGGAACGTTCGAGGTCGGGAAGATGGTCGGGGACGCGGGGCTCCTTGACGGCGACCTCACGGTCCACCGTCTCGTCCTTGGCCCGCCAGACGGTGCCCATGCCGCCGTGGCCGAGCTTGGCGAGCAGCCGGTAGCGGCCGGCTATCAGACGTCCGGCGCCCGGGTCCTGCTGAGGCGGCAGGGGCGGCTGGGACCCCACCTGAGCGGGAGCGGCGGGCGGGGGTGTCGCGTGTGAGGGTGCCGCGCGCGGGGGCGTCACGTGTGAGGGTGCCGCGCGCGGGGGCGTCGTCGCGTCTGGAGGCGTCGCGTGTGGGGCCGGTACGGGTACCTGCGGCGACGCGTGGGCGGGCGAACCGTCGGCGGGTGACGCGTGGGCGGGTGCGGCCTCCGCCGGCTGGGCGTACGGATTCCCCGGGTACGGCACTCCCGGCCTCGGCGGTTGCAGTCCGAAACTCGTCGGCTCGTCGGACCCGTAAGGGGCTCCCCCGTTGCTGCTCATGGGTTCATCTCTATCGCGGCAGGCGCCCGGCATCCACCCTCGCCGCTTTCTGGTCACAGACCCGTGACGCGGGTCGCCGCTTATCTCCCTTTTATGGCACGGCGAGTGCGAACCCCCGCGGGGCCTCGGCGAGCCGGTGGCCCGAGGGTGCCGATGGCGCGGTGGCCGCGGTGGGCCCAGTGGCTGCGGCGGCCGCGGTGGCCGCACGGGAGCGCGTCCCGGCGGAAGTGAACCCCGACGACGACGGCGTGGCCTTGGCCGAGGGCGTGGCCGTGGCCGTGGCCGAGGGCGAGGGCGAGGGCGAGGGCGACGGCGAGTCGGTGTCCGAGGGGGTCGCCTTGTCCGAGGGCGAGTCCGCGTCTGAAGGTGTAGCCGAGGGCGAGTCCGTTGCCGAGGGCGACGACGGGCTCGACGACGGGTTCCCCGGCGTGCTGGGTGCCGAACTCGTCGGCGTGACGCCCCCGTCGCCGCCGTCCCGCATGAGCAGGGCCGCCGCCGACACTCCGGCACCCGCCATCGCGGCCACCAGCGCGGCCGCGATCAGCACGCCCCGCGTGGGCTGCCGTAGGGGACGCTCGGCCGCCCCGCCGGGTGCGCCGGGCTCGCCGGGCGCGAGGTTCCGTAAGTGCGCGGGGGCGTCCTGTGGGGTGGCCCCCGAAGCATCCTGTGGGTCCGGGCGAGCGGAGGCCCGCGTCGCGTCCGGTCGTGCCGGCGTGCGCCCGACCCGTGCCGGGGGCGTACGGCCCGTCTCCAGATAGGCCCGCAGCAGCCGCTCGGCCTCCGTCGCGTCCAGCCGCCGGTCGGGGTCCCGTTCCAGCAGTCCGCGGACGACGGGCAGGAGCGGCCCGGCCTGCGCGGGCGGACGTATCTCGTCGGTGACGACCGCGTGCAGAATCCCGCCCAACGAGTCGCGCCGGAACGGAGATTCACCGCTCAGCACGGCGCACAGCAACGCGCCCAGCGACCACAGGTCCGACTCCGGCCCGGTCCTGACCCCGGCCATCCGCTCGGGCGCGGTGTACTCGGGCGAGCCGACGAACGACCCGGTCTCGGTGAGCGTCGTCGCGCCCGCGATCTGGGCGGTGCCGAAGTCGGTGAGGACGACGCGGTCGGTGCCCGCCTCCATCAGGACGTTCGCGGGCTTGAGATCGCGGTGCAGTACCCCGGCGTCGTGGGCACGCCGCAGCGCGCCGAGCAGGTCGATGCCGATCCGGGCGGCCTCACGCGCGTCCACCGGACCGTCGGCCGCGACACGCTCGGCGAGCGAGCCGCCGTCGATCAGCTCCATGACGAGGTACGGGCGTTCGTCGTGCTCGACGACATCGTGGACGACGATGATGTGCGGATGGCTGAGCTGGGCCACCGCGCGGGCCTCGCGCAGGGTGCGCTCACGCTGCCGCCGGGACTCCGCGTCGTCGGGAGAGGGGTCGAGGACGAGTTCCTTGACCGCCACCCGGCGGCCGAGGAGTTGGTCGGTCGCCCGCCAGACGACACCCATGCCGCCCCGGCCGATCCTCGCCTCCAGGCGGTAACGGTCCGCTATGACACGGAAGTTGTCCCCCTCGGTCCCCATGCGCCCCATCATGCACCACGCGGACGGAGCCCTTCCGGGACCGTGCGCCGGGGTGGCCGACAAACGACGTACACACGGCGCGCGGGCAGCGGGTGACGGGCGGCGAACGGCGGGTGACGCCAGGCCCTGTGAACGGGCTACTGTCCTGGGGTCCGCCAACCGCGCAATATCGTGTCGAACTGCTTGCGCGCGGTGTCCCAGTCCTCCGCCGGCGCGGACACGTAGATGACGTACTCAACGCCGTCACGGGCGATGTACATCTCCTCGATGGCGCGGCGCGGCCCCGGCCATGGGGTGTCCTTCGCCAGCGCCGTCCACCTGTACTCCCACAGGGAACCCCTGCGGTCACGGTAGGTGTTGACCTCCAGGGTCAGCCGCTCGTAGTCGACCAGCCGCTGCGTGAGTTGCTGGTCCAGGTCGACCTGGTGCATGTACGGGTCGTCGAAGTCCGGTGAGTCGTCGACGGCGATGCGGATGAAGTGCTTGCCGCCGTCGGGGGTGTAGTCGGTCTGGTTGGCGTCGAAGACCTTGCGCTCCCACTTCTCGCTGGGCAGGGGAAGGCTGAATCCCGCAGGGTCGGTGCGGCGCACCCAGCCGTCGGGGAGGTTGTCGGCCGTGCCGTCTTCGGGACTCCCCGTCGAACTGTCGCTGGGGCCGGCGCTGGGGCCGAGGCTGGGCTTGTCGGACACCTCGTTCCGCGCATTCCCCTCGTCCCACTGCTGCAGGACAACCGCGGTGCCCCCGCCGACGAGGGCGGCCAGAGCCACGACGAGGACGACGGTACGGCCGCGCCTGCGTTTCGCGGGCCGGGCGACAGCCTGATCCTGGGTGTGGGTCGGGTAGGCGCCTGCCACGGGGGTGTGGGACGCGATGTAGTGGCCCGGCCCATGGGCCTCGGCACCATACGGGCCCGTTCCGGGGTGTGCCGCGGTGACCGGCGGCTGCGAGGCCGTGTGTCCCGGGACTGCGTGCCCTGAGGCTATGTGCCCCGGGGTGCCGTGCCCCGAGGCCGTGTGCCCATTCGTCTCATTGCGGCTCGGCTCATGGAGGTTTGCCTCATGGCCATTCGTCCCATGGTCGTTCGCCCCATGGTCGTTCGCCCCATGGTCGTTCGCCCCATGGTGCGTGGCCACGTGACTGGTGGTCGGCACGTACGCCTGCGCCCCACGCGGCCAACGACCCTCCGCCGCCTCGGCGAGCATGTGCTCCGCATCCGCCAGGCCGGGCCGCTCGGCGGGATCCTTGCGCAGCAGAGCCGTGATCACGGGCCCGAGCGGACCCGCGTGGGCCGGCTCGGCGGGGTTCTCGTCGACCACGGCCTGCATGGTGGTGAGCGGAGTGGTGCGGCGGAAGGGCGACTTCCCCTCCACCGCCGTGTACAGCGTGGCGCCCAGCGCCCACAGGTCGGAGGCACGTCCGGGGTCCTGGCCGCGGACCCGCTCGGGTGCGATGTAGTCGACGGAGCCGACGATCTCCCCGGTCTTCGTGAGGGTCGTGTCGCCCTCGACCTGAGCGATCCCGAAGTCGGTGAGCAGCACCCGCTCGTCCTCGGCGAGCAGCACGTTCCCGGGCTTCACATCGCGATGGAGCACTCCGGCGTCATGTGCGGCGCTGAGGGCGCGCAGCACCCACAGCCCGATCCGGGCCGCCTCCTGCGGCTCGACACGGCCGCGTTCCTTGACCGCGTCGGCGAGGGAGGCGCCCTCGACCAGTTCCATCACGATCCAGGGCCGGTTGTCGTGGTCGAGCACGTCGTGCACGGTGACGACGGCCGAGTGGTTGATCCGGGCGGCCGCCCGCGCCTCGGCGTCGGTTCGGGCTAAGAGTCTGGCCCGGTCACTGTCCGTGACGTACAGCGCCGCCGTCAACTCCTTGACCGCGACCTCCCGGTGCAGCAGTTCGTCCCGCGCACGCCACACGCGGCCCATGCCGCCGCTGCCGATCGTGTCGACGAGCCGGTAGCGGCCCGCAAGGAGCAGGCCCTGCATCTGATTCACGTTGCCCCGCAATGGTCTTGACAACATCAGAGTAGAGATCGGCTCCCGCACAGGGAACGGGCGGGGGGACACAGAGACAGCACTGTGACGGTTCTCGCTTGCCGTGACGCACGGGAACCGTTCCGGCGGACGGTTCCCTCACGCTCAGTCAGTCACCCGGTACGTCGACGATGCCTGCTCGAACAGCCGTGTCACCTCGTCGCGTTCGGCCTCCGGGCCGCGCAACTGCACCACGTGGTACCGGCCGTTGATGAGGATCGCGAGGTTCCGTACGAAGATCTCGCTCCCCGTGGAGTCCTGCCAGGTGAACTGCCCCTCGGCCATGCGCCGCCCGCCGACCTCGATGAGCCGCATCCCGCTGGAGGTCGCCCAGGTCGAGTCGCGGAACGGCTGGAGCTCGCGCTCGTCCTCCCGCTGATACGCCAGCGGATCGCTGCCGAACGTGCCGGCGCTGTCGCGGCCGGGGACGACGATGAGCTGGAAGCCGCCCTGTGAGTAGACGATCTGGCCGCGCCCGTTCTTGGGCGTGCGGTCCCAGCCGCGGGCGACGGCGACCTGGAAGCCCTCGGAGTCCTTGCGCAGGGTGAAGCCCTGGGCGACCTGCTGGCCGTTGCCCTGCTCCTCGGCCGAACCCGACGATCCGGAGGGGCTCTTGTCGTCGTCGGCGGGCGAGGTCTGGTCGGGCCGTGGCTCGCTGCTGGCCTCGGGAGCGGGGCTGACGTCCTCGGCCGCACCGGTCCGGCCGGTGTCGGGACCGCTGCCCGTGCCAACGGCGTCGCTGGAACCGGCCTTCGGCATGAACACCATGGCGTACGCGATCGCCGCGGCCAGCGCGAGCAGTATCACCAGGAGCAGGTTCCGCCCGAGACTGCGCGGCCTGGGCGACCTGGGCGGCCGGTCCTGCTTGGCACGCCGGTGGCGGGCGTGCGGGCCGGCCGCGGGCAGCCCGGCGCGACGCCTGGGGACGAGCCAGCCCCGACGCCGTACGATCGGCAGCCGGTTCGGTTCCGCGGGTGGTGCCGCTATCACGTGCGCACCGGCCTCGGGCTCCGGCGCCGACCGCACGAGCGAGCGCAGCCAGCCGCGCAGTTCCTCGAAGTCCAGCCGCTCGGTGGGGTCCTGGCGCAGCAGCGACTCGACGACCGGCCGCAGCGGCCCGCACTCCTCAGCGAACGCGGGCGGCTCGGAGCACACCAGCTGCACCAGCTCGGCGGTGTTCTCCTCCGGGTACGGCGCGTGCCCCTGCACGGCCCGGAACAGCAGCGCCCCGAGCGCCCACAGGTCCGTCGAGGGCCCGATCGGCGCCGCCAACTGCCAGTTCTCGTGCACCGGCACGGCCTGTTCGGGCGCCCACCTCTCGGTGACGGGGCCGACGACCGCCATCCTCGCCTGCCGGGCCCGCTCGGCGGCCAGCGCGGTGGCGGGACCACGCCGAGGAGCACCGGTGGGAACCGTCCGGCCCCACGGGCTGGGCGCGCTGTGACCGTATGGGGCGGGTGCGGGCGCGCTGTTGCCGTGCTGAGGGCTCGCGGGCGCGCCCTTGCTGAGAGGGTCCGCGCCGTACACGCCGCTGCCGGGCACGCCGTGCCCCTGGGTGCCGACACCGAGGGCGCCACCGCCATAGGTGCCCGTACCGGGCCCGGCGGGTCCACCGGGTCCGCCGTGCTCTGGTGCGCCGTTCCGCGTGCCGTGCGCCTCGCTCTCGCCGCCCCCGGCGCCGGTGTCGCCGCCGGGGAGGGCCGGCCGTCCCTGGCCGTTGCCGTCGGCAGTGGGAGCGCCGGCGCGGGGCAGCGCTCCGTGCCAGGGGTTCGGCCGTGCCACGCCGTACGGGTCGGCGATCTGCCCGGGCGGTGTGTACGGCGCGCCCTGCCCCGAGGCGGGCGTCACCTCGCCCTGAGCGGGCGCCGGTCGCTGCGCGGGCAACTCCACGCTCTGGCCGCCCTGCTGTTCCTCATGCACACGTGCCGCGGCCCGCGCACCGGCGCGGTAGGCCGCGATGGCCCCGGCCCGGGCCGCCCGGACGTCACCGCCCGCGTCGAGCACGCGCTGTCCGCCCGACGGGTCCGGGTCCGTGACCGGCCCGGCGCCTCCGGCCGCCCGCGCCTCGATGGCGGCACGCCGCGCGGTCTCGGGATCGGCGCCACCCGCCAGGGGTGCCCCGCCCTGGGGCCCCCTGAGCTCAACGGCACGCGATCCGCCGCCGTCCGGGCCACCGCGCCCACCGTCGGCAGAAGCAGCCGCGGAACCGGAGGCACCCGAAGGACCCGAAGTCCCCCGCGGTTCCCCGGACGGGCCCTCGCCCTCGAACTCGCGCACCGGCACGGGGTCGTACCCGCACAGCGCCTCCTCCGCCGCTCCGGCCGCCAGCCCGGAGAGCACCACGCGCCCGTCGTCGCAGACGAGGACGGTTCGCGCGGTGATGTTCCGGTGCACCCAGCCATGGGCGTGGAGCGCGCGCAGGGCGGTGAGGACGTCGGCGGCGACCTCGGCCGCCCGGTACGGCGTCAGCGGCTGCTCGGCGAGCAGCGCGGCCAGCGGCCGTGCGCCCACCAGCTCACTCACTATCCACAGCGACCCGCTCTCGGCGAACACGTCGAAGACCTGGTCGAGCCGTGGGTGGTCGGGGATCTGCGCGGCGGCCTGCGCGGCCTCGATCGCCCGGCGCACGGCCGGATCGGTGGGCCGCCGCGTGGTCCGCGCGGCGGTCCGGCCTGCCCGGCCGTCCCGGGCCACGTACCCGTCGGGCAACCCGTCCGCGTCGAGCACCTCCGCCTCGACGATCTCGGGCAACGGCACCTGCCGTAGGAGGACTTCCTGCCCGCTGTATGTGTCGAACGCCCGGGTCTCGGCCAGTTCGTACTCGTCCGACGGCGGCAGCGGCAGGCGGTAACGGTCGGCGAGTACCCGTCCCGCATAGTCGTCCACGATGCCTCCCCCGGCCACACGGTCGGTCAAATCCGTTCGCCTCGCGCCCCGTTCCGTACTGGATGCGTACGGTCCGCAGCCATTCACGATACGTGCCGGAGGCAACCCGCATTGAGGGGATTCGAGATCTCACCCCTCACAAGCCTTTCAAGGGGTCTCAGTACCCCCTCAGGGCCTCGCCTGATCCTCTCAAAGGACGCCGAGAGAACCTCTCAGGGTTTCACCCGATCCCCCGGAGGATCCCACCCGTTCGTCCGGGGACTTCGGCCGGACTTCAGGACTTCAGGACTTCAGGACTTCGGCTGGAACGTTTCCGTGAACGTCCGCCACGTGTCCTTGCGCAACTCACTGTCCCAGTCCGAAGCCTTGGCGGTGTACATCAGCGCGTACCCCTGCTGTGAGTTCACCACGAACCCCCGGTCGATCGACCGGTACTTCGTGCCGCTCTCCGTGTAGGTGAACTCCCAGTCGGCCGTCTTCCAACCGCGGTAGGTCACCTCCTGTATTCCGACCCGGTCGTACTGCGAGCGCGTCATGTAGCGCTCCTGGTTCTCCCAGTCCGCCACCGGGTCGTCCTTGGGTGTGGTCGTCCAGGCGACCAGCAGCTTCTGCCCGTCGGGCCCGGCGAAACGGGCACCCGCGGCATCCGTCGACCGGTACTTCCACTCCTTCGGCAGCCCGATCGAGAACCCTTGCGACCCCTTGTACGTCGACTCCGCGATGCCGTCCGAACCCGACGCGTCCCCGCCGCTCCCGGAACCGCTCTCCGTGCTCGCCTCGCTGCTCGCCGACGCGTCCGCTCCCGGGCCCGTCTCGGTCTTCTCGGTCTTCTCCGTCTTCTCGGTCTTCTCGGTCTTCTCGGTCTCCGTACCGGTGCCCGAGTCGTCGTCCTTGCTGCTGCTCGCGCTCACGCCGCTGGACGCGGCCGCCTTGGTGTCACCGCCCTTGGAGTCCGACCCGCCGTCGTCGCCGAGGGACAGCGCGAGCACGGTGCCGAGTACGGCCAGCACCACGGCCACCGCGACGATGACCAGCGTCCGCCGGGGCACGACATCGGTGATCGACGCCCGGGGCACGGGCCGCGGCGGCAGGTCGGGCGGCGGCATCTCCGGCCACCCCGAAGTCCGGCCCCCGGCCACCGCGTTGCCCGCCTTGGTGGCGGCGACATCCTCTGCTCCGGCCGACCCGGCCGAGGCCTTGCCTCCGGACGCGGTACCCCCGGAGCCACCGGCCTGCCCGGACAGCGCCCCGGACCTGTCGGAGGACTTGTCGGAGGACTTGTCCGATACGCCCGTACCGGCGGCCGTCCCCTGCCCCGACCGAGCCCCGGCACCAACTCCGGAGCTCGCCCCGGGGCCTGCGGTGGAGCCGGGTGCAGAGCTGCTCCTCGAGCCGGATTTGGATGCGGAGACGGATGCAGAAGCGGACGCGGAGGCGGAGGCGGATTCCGTCCCGGACGAAGCCGTCCCGGAGGCGTTCTCCTCACCTGCCTTGCCCCGCGTGCCTGCCGCCGCCGTGCCCGCCACGGCCCCCGACGCCGCCTTCCGCACGGAACGCAACGCCCCCCGCCAGCCCTCCGCCGGCTCCCCCTGCTTGGCACCGGCCCCGGAGCCGCCCGAACGCCCCTTCCCCGAGAGCTCCTCCGGTACCGGCGGCAAGGCCACAACCCGCGTCGCGTCCAACGGCTCCGGCTCGGCCTGCTTGGGGTCGGGCGCGTGGATGACGTCGCTGAGCAACGCCCGCGCCCCCGCGTCGTCGAGCCGCTGCTGGGGGTCCTTGGCGAGCAGTCCGAAGATCACGTCCTTCAGCGGTCCCGCGCTCTTCGGCTCCGGGACCGGCTCGGTCATCACGGCGGTCAGCGTCGCGATGGCGGAGCCCTTGTCGTACGGCGGCACGCCCTCGACCGAGGCGTACAGCAGGCCACCGAGGGACCACAGGTCCGCCGCGGGGCCGGGCTTGTGACCGCGCGCCCGCTCCGGCGAGATGTACGAGGGGGCGCCGACGAGCATGCCGGTCGAGGTGATGGACGGGTCGCCCTCGACCTGTGCGATGCCGAAGTCGGTGAGGACGACCCTGCCGTCCTCCTTGGAGATCAGCACGTTCGACGGCTTCACGTCACGGTGCAGGATTCCCTCGCGGTGGGCGGCGCGCAGCACATCAAGGACGGCGAGGCCCACCTCGGCGGCGCGCTTCGGCTCCAGGAGCCCGTCCTCGCGGATGACCTCGGCGAGCGACTTGCCCTCGATGAGCTCCATCACGATCCACGGCCGGTCGTCCTCGTCGACCACGTCGTAGACCGTCACCGCCCCGTTGTTGCGGATCCTGGCGATCGCCTTGGCCTCGCGCAACGTGCGCGTGATGAGGCGCCGCTTCTCGTCCTCGTCGATGCTCGACGGGAACCGCAACTCCTTCACGGCGACCGTACGGCCCAGCGTCTCGTCCTTGGCCCGCCACACCGTGCCCATGCCGCCGCGGCCGAGGACCCCTCCCAGCCGGTAACGCCCGGCGAGGAGACGTCCGCTCTCGTCCCGACGGGATGCCCCGCCCCGCTCCGCCTCCGACATGCGTCCCCTCATGCAACCCGCCCTGACAGAGCCTCCATTGTCCCTCACCCGACAACCGCCCCACGCCCAGGGTGTCCCTTGCCCGCCCGAAGCCGCACCCTCGGCCGACCCCGGCCCGGGGAGCGCGCTACGGCACCGCACACCACCACTGCCGGAACGATGACTTCACCACGGCGCCACCTCTCGTCCTCCGCAGCGACACCGACGGCCGTCGCGCCGAACCCGCCCCCCTCACCGCCGAGTTCTGCCCCCGCATCTCGCAGAACGGCCGAGTTCCGAACAAAGATCCCAGCTCACGACACCCGTTCGAGTGATATCAACCTG
>NZ_VMNX01000160.1 GCF_009377235.1 Streptomyces acidicola | reverse complement strand
CGGGTGGGTGGGTGTTCTTGTCGGCCTGAACGGCCTCGTCCTCAAACGCCGGACGGGCCGAATACGGGTCCGAGCTCCGCCGCAGCGGGCTCGTGGGGTTGGAGGGGCGGAGCCCCTGGGGATGGTTGGTTATGCGGGGCGGCGGCCGTGGTTCGAGCGGCCCTTTTTGGTGCGCCACCTGCGTTTGCGGGTTCTCTTCGACATGTCCTTCGTAGTTACCGGAGGACGGGAGAGCCGTCGAGGGGTCACGCACGGGCGATGGGCGCCGAGACCGCTTCCATCAGGTGGAGGAGGTCCTGGGGGGACAGTTCGACCTCCAGGCCGCGGCGGCCGGCCGAGACGCAGATCGTGGCGTGGGCGGCGGCCGACGCGTCCAGGACCGTGCGGAGTCTCCTGCGCTGGCCGAGCGGGGAGATGCCGCCGCGGACGTAGCCCGTGGTGCGTTCCGCGAGGGTCGGATCCGCCATGGCCGCGCGTTTGCCTCCCACGGCCGAGGCGAGGGCCTTCAGGTCGAGGGAGCCGGCCACCGGGACCACGGCGACGACCAGCGTGCCGTCCACGTCCGCCACCAGGGTCTTGAAGACGCGGTCAGGGGAGACGCCCATCGCCTCCGCCGCCTCCTCGCCGTAGGAGGGGTGGGAGGGGTCGTGCTCGTAGGAGTGGACGGTGAAGTCCACTCCCGCTGTCGTCAGCGCCACCGTTGCGGGGGTGCCGCCCGACTGCTGCGGTTGCTTCTTCTGCTTCTTCTGCTTCTTCGCCAAGGTCCCGTGCCCTTAGATCAGTCGAGGCTCGTCAGTTCAGGCTCGTCGGGCCGCGCGTCAGTTCCGCCGCCGGCAACGACGGCAGACTACGGATGATCGCCGTCTCCGCGCGCAGGAGTTTCAGTTCGTCGCGCAGGCGCGAGGCGATGTCCGGGGCCTGGAGGAGACGCTGTTTGGACGGGGTGTCGAGCATCATGGCCGCGGCGACCAGGTACGAGACCACCGCCGGCTCGTCCGGGAGGTCCGCGCCCGTCGACAGTGAGCGTTCGCGTGCTCCCGCCAGGCGCTTCTGGTACTGGCGGAAGGCACGCAGGACGCCCTCCGCCAGCGCTCCCGCCTCGTCTCCCCGTTCCTCCGGCAGCTCCTCCAACTCGGCCGTCAGGAACTGGCCCGACGCGTCCACGGAGAGCAGCCGCACGCGGGTCGTCCCTGTCGCCAGCACCTCGAACGTGCCGTTGTCGCGCTCCCGGATCGTCGCCGCGTCCGCGATGCACCCCACGGAGTGGAACGCGCCCATCGGATCGTCGCCGAAGCCCGCCGTCGGGCCGCGCTCGGGCAGAGCCGTCTGGTCCGGCATGCCCGGCGCGCTCGGCGCGACCTCGTGGCCGTCGCGGATGGCGACGACGGCGAACCGGCGCGGTTCGGACTCGGGGGTCTTCAGCAGCTCGCGCATCATGGCGCGATAGCGCTCCTCGAAGATGTTCAACGGGAGCACGAGCCCGGGGAACAGCACCGAGTTCAGCGGAAAGAGCGGGAGCCGGACGGTGGTCACGACGTAAGAGCCTAATGGTCGTCGGGGCGGGTGGGGTCTGTGTGCTCACTCCTTGGGCACGGAGCGGCAGCGGACCGTGAGCGCAGCGGGATGCCGGACGCGACCTCCAGCCGTACGCCGTACCGCAGTTCGAGGAACTGGCAGAGCGGATCGTCAGACATCCGGTCCCAGGTGAACGAGGTGGCGTACGGGCCGATCATGCGGGGCTGTGCGACAGTGTCCTGCCGGAGAAGGCCGCCCCGCGCGTGGTCGAGGGCGATCCGCCAGGGCACCGGATCGCGTGGCTCGGACTCCGCGGCCGCGGAGATCAACGGGCGTGCATCGCGCAGGAGTTCACCGCGAGCGGGGGACCCCCAGCCGCGGGTCACCGCCGGTTCGGGAGCGTACTCGCCGCGGCCGGTCGCCACGAGGACGGGTGCGAGCCGCTCGTCGGGGGCGTCGAGCAGCACATCGTCGTCGGCGGGCAGGCCGGCGGCGAGGTGCGGGGTGTTCCGGATCATCCGCGCCGTGCGGAGGAACGCGCGCACTGAAGCCATGGTGAGGTCATTGAAGACCCGCAGGTCGCAGGCGCGCCAGAGGGACTTCGCAAGAGCCTTTCGGTTGTACGGCGGGCGGTCGAGGTCCGGCAAAAAAGCCGTGCTCCGCTCCCGTCCCGGATGCGTCAGTTCCGGCTCAGGAGTCGCGTCGCCCCTGCCGCCACCGTCGTAGCCAGGACCCAGCCCAGCAGGATCACCGTCGCGGCCAGCCACTGCCAGCCGCCGCGCAGTTGCCAGTAGCCCACCTGCCCCAGGTCGACGACCGGCAGGAGCAGGTCCAGGGCGAACAGGGAGGCGTTCCACGGTGGGTGCTCGCCGTCCTTGATCGGCGGGTGGTCGGCGTGCGAGAAGGCGATCGACGTGGCCGCCCACAGCACGGCCATCCACACGGCGGCCCGGCCCGGCCGGTATCCGTAGGCGACCGTCCAGTCCTGCGCGTACCCCCACAGCTTGGCCGCCAGCGGCAGGTTCTCGCGACGGTGGCGCTGCTTGGCGAGCAGCACCTCGCGGGCGTCCTCGTCCTCTCCGCCGGCGCGCAGCACCGTGGCGAGCCGCTCGTACGGCTCCGGGTTGTACTCGGCGGTCGCGGCGGCCACCCACTGAAGCCGTCTGGCCAGCGGGAACGGGCCGCGCGGCACGAGGTTCTCGTACTGGAAGCCGCCCATCTGGAGGTTGCCCGGGCTCGGCCAACTGTCCGCCCGGTCCATCAGGTTGACGATCCGCGCCCCCGACAGGACCACCTTGCCGCGCTCCGGGCGCTCCCCGAGGAAGCGCAGCTCGGGCACCTGGACACGGCGCAGCGACAGCTCCTGCTCGTCGGTGAAGGTGAAGCGGGCCCCCTCCAGGTCGACCGCGTCGCCGAACCGCCCGTCGTCGAGGCGTATGCCGCCCTCGCAGGTGAACCGCTGCACCCTGGTGCCGCGCGCCGGTGTGGTCCCGCTGGTCAGGAGCGGATTGCCGACACCCGCAGGGGTCATGTAGAGGGTGCGCCCGACCGTCAGCTGAGGTGCGTTGAGAGCCAGGCGCGTGTACTGGTTGGTCAGTTGCGCGCCGCGCAGGCTCAGCGACACGCCGATGCTGGCGCCGCGCAGGCTCAGCTCGCCGTGCGATTCGAGTATCTCGGCCTGCAGGTCCTGCCCGACGGTCATGCCGTCCCCGGTGAGCGTGCGGCCGCGCCGGTCGCGGTAGAGCACGGCCTGGTTGAGCAGCAGATCCGTGCCTATGTGCGCGTCGGTCAGCCGCACCCCGTTGTGGAACCGGCAGCGCGGCAGATGCAGATCGCCCTCGGTGTGCACGCGGGCCGCCTCCAGCCGGGGCACCGAGCAGTCGAGCAGCCGCAGCGTGGTGAACCGCGCCTCCGGCAGCCGTATCTCCTTCTCGAACCGGCAGCCCTTCATCTCCACGTACGGCGCGACCGTGCCGCCCGCCAGATCGAGGGTGTCCTCGATCTGGACGCCCACGAGCTTCAGCGCCGACACCCGCCCCGCCAGCGCGGGCGGCCCGTCCAGCAGCAGCCAGCACACGATCCGCGCCCGCACGGTCCGCTCGGGCCCCCAGGGGTGGCCCCCGTGCGGATCGTCCACCACGGTGTCCCCGGCGCGCAGGTCGTACACGCTGCCGTTGCGGAAGGCCTGCCACATTCCGATCTCGGCGGCGGTCAGATCGTCCGGCAGGTCTCCGTCCCGGATGCCGGCACCCTCGGTCACGACTCTTCCTTCCTCCCCGTCTCTCGCAGGAACTCCCAGCCACCCATCGGTTTCGTACGTACGTCCAATGCCCGCTGAGTGACGCCCTGAACACAGGACGTGAAGGCGATCTTCCGAGTTCCCCCGACGGTGTGTATCAGACACGGTGTGTATCAGACACTGATACGGGCGGACGGCGCCCGACCGGGGTCTGAGAGAATTGTCCCCGTGCTGCAACATCTCTCGCTGGCCCGAATCGATCTGCGCGGCGATGCCCTCCCCAAGGGCCCCGCCCTGCGCGACCTGCTGCCCCGAGCCGACTTCGACGTCGCGGCCGCCCTGGAGAAGGTGCGGCCGATCGTCGAGGCCGTGCATCATCGCGGCGACGCGGCACTCATCGACTTCGCCGAGAAGTTCGACGGCGTACGCCTGGAGTCCGTACGGGTCCCGGCCGAGGCCCTTGACGACGCCCTGGAGCGGCTCGACCCGGCCGTGCGCGCGGCTCTGGAGGAGTCCATCCGCCGCGCCCGCATCGTCCACCGCGAGCAGCGCCGCGACAGCCACACCACCCAGGTCGTCCCCGGCGGCACGGTCACCGAGAGGTGGGTGCCGGTCGAGCGCGTCGGGCTGTACGCGCCGGGTGGCCGCTCGGTCTACCCGTCGTCCGTGATCATGAACGTGGTGCCCGCCCAGGAGGCCGGCGTCGGCTCCGTGGCCCTCGCCTCCCCGGCCCAGGCCGACTTCGGAGGGCTCCCGCACCCGACAATCCTCGCGGCCTGCGCGCTGCTCGGCGTCGACGAGGTGTACGCGGCCGGCGGCGCGACCGCGGTCGCGATGTTCGCGTACGGCACGGAGTCCTGCCCGCCCGCCAACATGGTCACCGGCCCCGGCAACATCTGGGTCGCCGCGGCCAAGCGGTACTTCACGGGCGTCATCGGCATCGACTCCGAGGCCGGTCCGACCGAGATCGCCGTCCTCGCGGACGAGACCGCCGACCCGGTGCACGTCGCCGCCGACCTGATCAGCCAGGCCGAGCACGACCCGCTGGCCGCCGCGGTCCTCGTCACCGACTCCGCGGAGCTCGCGGACGCGGTCGAGAAGGAGCTCGAGCCGCAGGTCGACGCCGCCAAGCACAGCGAGGACCGGATCCGCCCCGCCCTCGCGGGCCGGCAGTCCGCGATCGTGCTCGTCGACGGCATCGACGAGGGCCTCAGGGTCGTCAACGCGTACGGCGCCGAGCACCTGGAGATCCAGACCGCGGACGCCACGGCGGTCGCCGAACGGGTCGTGAACGCGGGCGCGATCTTCATCGGCCCCTGGGCGCCGGTGTCGCTCGGCGACTACGCGGCAGGCTCCAACCACGTCCTGCCCACCGGTGGGTGCGCCTGCCACTCCTCGGGCCTGTCCGTCCAGTCCTTTCTGCGCGGCATCCACGTCGTCGACTACACGAAGGACGCGCTGGCAGAGGTCGCGCATCACGTGGTGACGCTGGCGGAGGCGGAGGACCTGCCCGCGCACGGCGCGGCGATCAAGGCAAGGTTCGGGTGGAAGGTGCCGGAGAGCAAGTGACCGACGTACGTATCGACGATCTTCCCGTACGGGACGAGCTGCGCGGCAAGTCCCCCTACGGAGCGCCCCAACTGGACGTCCCCGTACGGCTGAACACCAACGAGAACCCCTACCCGCTGCCCGAGCCGCTTGTCGAGCGGATCACCGAGCGGGTGCGCGAGGCGGCCCGGCACCTCAACCGCTACCCGGACCGGGACGTGGTGGAGCTGCGCACCGAGCTCGCCAGGTACCTGACGAAGACGGGCCAGTACCCGCTCGGCCCGGAGAACGTCTGGGCGGCCAACGGCTCCAACGAGGTCATCCAGCAACTGCTCCAGACCTTCGGCGGGCCCGGCCGCACGGCGATCGGCTTCGAGCCCTCGTACTCCATGCACGCGCTCATCTCCCGCGGCACGGGCACGGGCTGGGTCTCCGGCCCCCGGGGCGACGACTTCACCGTCGACCTCGCCGCCGCCGAGAAGGTCATCGCCGAGCTCCGGCCGGACGTCGTCTTCATCACCACCCCCAACAACCCCACGGGCAACGCGGTCCCGCCCGAAACGGTCCTCGCCCTGTACGAGGCCGCGCAGGCGGCGAAGGCGGAGACCGCCGGGGCGATGGTGGTGGTCGACGAGGCATACGTCGAGTTCAGCCACGGCGACTCGCTGCTGCCGCTGCTCGAAGGCCGCCCGCACCTTGTGATCTCCCGGACGATGTCCAAGGCGTTCGGCGCGGCCGGCCTGCGCCTCGGCTACCTCGCCGCGCACCCCGCGGTCGTGGACGCCGTCCAGCTCGTACGGCTGCCGTACCACCTGTCGGCCGTCACACAGGCCACCGCCCTGGCAGCGCTGGAGCACACCGACACGCTGCTGAAGTACGTGGACCAGCTGAAGTCCGAGCGGGACCGGCTGGTCGCGGAACTGCGCGCGATCGGCTACGAGGTCACCGAGTCGGACGCAAACTTCGTGCAGTTCGGGCGGTTCCCCGATGCCCACGCGGCCTGGCAGAGGATCCTCGACCGGGGCGTCCTGGTGCGGGACAACGGCGTACCGGGATGGCTGCGGGTGACCGCGGGAACCCCGGCCGAGAACGACGCGTTCCTCGACGCGGTACGTGAACACTTGAGCTTTGTGGGGGACACCCCCACACCCCCGAAGGAGCAGAGCGCATGACTCGCGAGGGCCGCCTCGGAAGAATCGAACGGACCACGAAGGAGACCTCCGTCCTCGTCGAGATCGACCTGGACGGCACCGGCAGGACGGAGATCTCCACCGGGGTCGGCTTCTACGACCACATGCTCGACCAGCTCGGCCGGCACGGTCTTTTCGACCTGACCGTGAAGACCGAGGGCGATCTGCACATCGACTCGCACCACACCATCGAGGACACCGCCCTCGCACTGGGCGCCGCCTTCAAGCAGGCTCTCGGCGACAAGGTGGGCATCTACCGCTTCGGTAACTGCACGGTGCCGCTCGACGAGTCCCTCGCCCAGGTGACCGTCGACCTCTCCGGCCGCCCGTACCTCGTGCACACCGAGCCCGAGAACATGGCGCCGATGATCGGCGAGTACGACACGACGATGACTCGGCACATCCTGGAGTCCTTCGTCGCCCAGGCCCAGATCGCGCTGCACGTGCACGTGCCGTACGGGCGCAACGCGCACCACATCGTCGAGTGCCAGTTCAAGGCGCTGGCGCGGGCCCTGAGGTACGCGAGCGAGCGCGACCCGCGCGCCGCCGGAATTCTTCCCTCCACGAAGGGCGCGCTGTAAGCCATGAGCGGTCTGTCCACCGTCCTGATCGTCGTCGGGCTCTTCCTGCTCGGTGGCGTCTACTCCTTCGTCAAGCAGAAGATGCCCAAGGGGCTCATCGTGCTGCTCTCGATAGGCGCCGGGATGTGTCTCGTCGCCGGCGTCCTGAGGCTGGAGGTGTGGAATTGAGCAGTCCGGCAAAGCGCGTGGTCGTCTTCGACTACGGCTTCGGCAACGTCCGTTCCGCCGAACGTGCCCTCGCGCGCGTGGGAGCCGACGTCGAGATCACGCGCGACTACGACAGGGCCATGAACGCGGACGGCCTGCTGGTGCCGGGCGTCGGCGCGTTCGCCGCCTGTATGAAGGGCCTCACCGAGGCACGCGGCGACTGGATCGTCGACCGCCGGCTGTCCGGCGGCCGCCCGGTGATGGGCATCTGCGTCGGCATGCAGATCCTGTTCGCCCGCGGCATCGAGCACGGCGTGGAGACCGACGGCCTCGACGAGTGGCCCGGCTCGGTCGAGCCGCTCCAGGCCGACATCGTGCCCCACATGGGCTGGAACACCGTCGAGGCCCCCGCCGACTCCGAGCTCTTCGCCGGCCTGGACGCGGACGCGCGCTTCTACTTCGTGCACTCCTACGCCGTCCACCACTGGAACCTGGAGATCCACAACCCCGCCATGCGGGCCCCCAAGGTCACCTGGTCCACGCACGGCAAGCCCTTCGTGGCGGCCGTGGAGAACGGCGCCCTGTGGGCCACGCAGTTCCACCCCGAGAAGTCCGGCGACGCCGGAGCACAGCTGCTCACCAACTGGATCGGAACCCTGTAGACCATGGCCAAGCTCGAACTCCTCCCCGCCGTCGACGTCCGCGACGGCCAGGCCGTCCGCCTCGTGCACGGCGAGTCCGGCACGGAGACCTCGTACGGCTCCCCGCTGGAGGCCGCCCTCGCCTGGCAGCGGTCGGGTGCCGAATGGCTGCACCTGGTCGACCTGGACGCCGCGTTCGGCACGGGTGACAACCGGGAGCTGATCGCCGAGGTCACCGGGGCGATGGACATCAAGGTGGAGCTGTCCGGCGGTATCCGCGACGACGCCTCCCTGGCGGCCGCCCTGGCCACCGGCTGCACCCGGGTGAACCTGGGCACGGCGGCCCTGGAGACCCCCGAGTGGGTCGCCAAGATCATCGCCGAGCACGGTGACAAGATCGCGGTGGGCCTGGACGTCCGGGGCACCACGCTCCGCGGCCGCGGCTGGACCCGCGACGGCGGCGACCTGTACGAGACGCTGGAGCGCCTCAACAAGGAGGGCTGCGCCCGCTACGTCGTCACCGACATCGCCAAGGACGGCACCCTCCAGGGCCCCAACCTGGAGCTCCTGAAGAACGTGTGCGCGGCGACGGACCGCCCCGTGGTGGCGTCGGGCGGCGTGTCGTCGCTGGACGACCTCCGGGCGATCTCCGGCCTCGTCCCCCTCGGTGTCGAGGGCGCCATCGTCGGGAAGGCCCTGTACGCGAAGGCGTTCACCCTCGAAGAGGCCCTGGAGACCGTGTCATGAATGTCGTCATGAACGTCGTCATGAATGTCCTGACAGTGGATGCGGTGTCATGACGTCGGATGCCGTGCGGCGCGTGCAGAGCGGGAGCCCCTGGGAGGAGTCCATCGGTTTCGCACGCGCCGTCGCGGCGGGCGACCGCGTGCTGGTGGCGGGCACGACGGCCTTCAAGGGCAGCGTGCTGTACGGGGAGGGCGACCCGTACGAGCAGGCCAGGGTGGCCTTCGCCAGTGCGGTCGAGGCGATCGGCGAGTTCGGGCTCGGCATCGAGTCCGTGATCCGCACCCGGATGTACCTGGCGCATCTGCGGGACGTCGACGAGGTGGGGCGGGCCCACAAGGAACTGTTCGACTCCGTGCGCCCGGCCGCGACCCTGCTGGTCGTGGAGGGCTTCGTCGATCCGCGCATCCTGGTCGAAGTAGAAATAGAAGCTTTCAGAGGCCAGAAGCCTTCTGAGGCTAGAGGCATGCAAAGGGAGCCGTGAATTCATGACCCTGGCGGTCCGAGTCATCCCCTGCCTGGACGTGGACAACGGCCGGGTCGTCAAGGGTGTCAACTTCCAGAACCTGCGCGACGCGGGCGACCCCGTCGAGATGGCCAAGGTGTACGACGCCGAGGGCGCCGACGAGCTGACGTTCCTGGACATCACCGCGTCCTCCGGCAACCGCGAGACCACGTACGACGTGGTGCGCCGCACCGCCGAGCAGGTCTTCATCCCGCTGACCGTGGGCGGCGGCGTGCGCACGGCCGAGGACGTCGACAAGCTGCTGCGGGCGGGCGCCGACAAGGTGGGCGTGAACACGGCCGCCATCGCCCGCCCGGAGCTGATCCGCGAGATCGCCGAGCGCTTCGGCCGTCAGGTCCTGGTCCTGTCGGTCGACGCGCGCCGCACGGAGAGCGGGTCCTTCGAGGTCACCACCCACGGCGGCCGCAAGGGCACCGGCATCGACGCCGTCGAGTGGGCCCACCGCGCCGCCGAGCTGGGCGCGGGCGAGATCCTTCTCAACTCGATGGACGCGGACGGCACGAAGGACGGCTACGACCTGGAGATGATCTCGGCGGTGCGCAAGCACGTCACGATCCCCGTCATCGCCTCGGGCGGCGCGGGCAGGCTCACGGACTTCCCGCCCGCCATCGTCGCGGGCGCGGACGCCGTGCTGGCCGCGTCGGTCTTCCACTTCGGGGACCTGCGGATCGGTCAGGTGAAGCAGACACTGCGGGAGGCGGGTCACCCGGTGAGGTGATGTCGCGCTCCGTGAGCTGAGCCCAGCCCTGCTCGAAAGCCCCGGTCGTCCGGCCGGGGCTTTCTTCCCGGCAGATGCAAAAGGAAAGTTGCGCAAAACATATTGCGCAACTTTTCTTTCGTACCTAGCGTGGGGACATGGCCGAGAAGGAGCGGGACCGCCGCATCACCGATCTGGGCACGCTCAAGGCGCTCGCCCACCCCCTGCGGATGAAGCTCATGCGCGGGCTGTCCATCGCACGCGTCGCGACGGCGTCCCAGCTGGCCGAGCAGGTCGACGAGGCCGTCTCGCTGGTCAGCTACCACCTGCGCAAGCTCGCCGAGCACGGGCTCATCGAGGAGGCCGAGCCGCAGAGCACGGACGGCCGGGAGCGCTGGTGGCAGCCCGCCTCGGAAGGGGTGAGCATCCGCGACGAGGACTTCCGCGACGCCCCCGAGAAGGCGGCCGCGCACACCGCGGCCAGCCGGCTCTTCTTCGAGCAGCGCGCCGACATGTACCGGCGCTTCCTCGGCGAACGCCCCCACTGGGGCGAGCGGTGGAACGCGGCCGCGGAGTCCTCCGAGGCGTCGCTGCGGCTGACGGCCGCCGAACTGGCCGAGCTGAACAAGGAGATGCTCGCCCTCGTCCGCAGGTACGACGAGCACGGCCGGGCCGCCGACGCCGCCGGTGACACCGAGGGCCGGGAGAACGTCGCGGTGCACACGTACGCCTTCCCGTTCCGGATCTGAGAGGACCCGCGCCCGTGCCCTCGGCCCCCACGACCGCCGCGCACGTCCCCGTCACCGACCGCCCGGCCCACCGCGACCCCAACGTCCTGCGCTGGCTCGGCGCGTACGCCTCGTCGGCGACCGGTGACAACGTCTACTACCTCGCCCTGTCCTGGGCCGCCGTCCAGGCCGGGACGCCCGCGCAAGCCGGTCTGGTCACCGCGCTGAGCGCCGTGCCGCGGGCCCTGTTGATGCTGGGCGGGGGAGTGATCGCCGACCGGTTCGGCCCCCGCAGGGTGCTGATCAGCAGCGACACCGTGCGCTGCGCGGTGGTCCTCGCCGTCGCCGGGCTGCTGCTCGCGGGCCGTCCGGGCCTGTGGCCGCTGGCCGCGCTGGCCCTCGTCTTCGGGGCGGTCGACGCCGTCATGATGCCCGCGCTCGGTGCCCTGCCGACCCGGATCACGGGACGCGGACAGCTCGCCCGGGTCCACGGCATGCGCGGACTCGTGGTCCGCCTCGCGAGCGTCGTCGGGGCCCCGCTCGGCGGCCTCGGCGTGGCGCTCGGCGGCTCGGCGGCGGCGTTCGGCCTGGCCGGGCTGCTGTTCGCGGCGTCCCTGCCGCTCCTGATCGCCCTACGCGTGGGGGAGGAGCCGGCGGAGGGCACGCGCGCGCGTGGCACCGCGTGGAGCGATCTGGCCGACGGGCTGCGCTACCTGCGCGGCCACCGCGTCCTGCGCTCGCTGATCGTCGTCATCGCGCTCAGCGACCTCGGTTTCGTCGGCCCGCTCAACATCGGCCTGACCCTCCTCGCCGACGAACGCGGCTGGGGAGCCGGGGGCGTCGGCTGGGTGCTCGCGGGCTTCGGTACCGGCGCCGGGGCGGTCTCGCTGCTGATCGGCGTCCGCGGACGAGTCCCGCGCGCGGGACTCGTCCTGTCGGTGTCCGGCGTCGCCAGTGCCGTCGCGATCGCCGCGCTGGCCTACGTGCCCCACGTCGCGGCGGCCGTCGCCGTGGCCCTCTCGATCGGCCTGATCTCCGGGCTGAACGGCGTGCTGTGCGGGGCGCTCCTCCAGGCCGGGTCCGACCGGGCCTACGTCGGCCGGGTCACCTCCGTGTCCACCTTCTTCAGCCTCGGGCTCGCACCGCTCACCTTCCCGCTGACGGGCGCCGCGATCGGCCTGTGGGGCACCGGCCCGGTGTTCACGGTCAGCGCGGCCGTGTGCGGCCTGGCCGGTGTGTACGGCCTCTGCTCCGGCCCGCTGCGCCGCGCGGAGCTGCCCCGCTGACCGCTCAGATCCCCAGCTGCTTCGTCTCGTGCAGCTTCGTGATCGCGTCCTTCTCGCCGTCCAGCTCGACGTCGGCCACCTGCTGCCGCCCGTACAGGAACAACAGCAGCTCCGACGGTTCGCCGGTCGCCGTGACCACCGGCGTGCCCCGGTGGGCGACCGCCGTCTGGCCATCCGGGCGGCGCAGCACGAGCCCGGTCGGGGCACTGCGGCCCATCAGCCGGGCGGTGCGCTCCATACGGGACCACAGGGCGTCCTGGAAGACCGGGTCCAGCTCGCGCGGCGTCCAGTCGGGCTGGGCGCGGCGCACGTCCTCGGTGTGGACGTAGAACTCGATCGTGTTCGAGGCCTCGTCGATCTGCTTCAGGGAGAAGGGCGAGAGACGCGGCGGGCCGGTGCGGATGAGCCGGATCAGCTCGTCGTACGGCTTCGCGGTGAACTCGGCCATCACCCGCTCCAGACGCGAAGCGAGCTGCTTGACGAGGATGCCACCGGCGGCGTCGGGGCGGCGCTCGCGCACCACCACGTGGGCGGCGAGGTCACGGGTGTTCCAGCCCTCGCAGAGGGTCGGGGCGTCCGGGCCCGATGCCTCCAACAGGTCGGCGAGGAGAAGTCGTTCACGCTTGGCATGGGTCGACATGCGGCAAGCCTACGACCGGGTGGCGCCTGAGCCCAGTGGAGACCGGCCCGGTGCGCCGCCGGGCGTCCCCCGAACCGGTCCGGCCTGTGGACAACCACGGGCGGTGTCGGCGGCGCGCGGCACAATGGCACCCATGACCAGCACGCCGTCCCCCAGCGGGCCCAACGGGCCCGGCAGCCTCGATCCCGGGATCGCCGCGCGCCTCAAGCGCAGCGCCGACGGGCTCGTCCCCGCGATCGCCCAGCAGTACGACACCGGGGAGGTGCTCATGTTGGGCTGGATGGACGACGAGGCGCTGCACCGCACGCTCACCACCGGCCGCTGCACGTACTGGTCGCGCAGCCGTCAGGAGTACTGGGTGAAGGGCGACACCTCCGGCCACTTCCAGTGGGTGAAGTCCGTGGCCCTGGACTGCGACGCCGACACCGTGCTGGTCAAGGTCGACCAGGTGGGCGCCGCCTGCCACACCGGCGCCCGCACCTGCTTCGAGGCCGATGTCCTGGGGGCCGTCGAAGGCGGCGCCGGTTCCGACGCACCGTCACTGGATCAGTAGGGTCGGCCGCCATGGACCTAGAGACGTTCCGCAAGCTGGCCACCGACCGCCGTGTCATCCCCGTCAGCCGCAAACTCCTCGCCGACGGCGACACCCCGGTTGCGCTCTACCGCAAGCTCGCCGCCGAGCGCCCCGGCACCTTCCTGCTGGAGTCCGCGGAGAACGGCCGCTCGTGGTCCCGGTACTCCTTCGTGGGCGTCCGTTCCGCCGGCACACTCACCGAGCGGGACGGCCAGGCGCACTGGCTGGGCACCCCACCCGTCGGCGTGCCCGTCGACGGTGACCCGCTCGTCGCCCTGCGCGCAACGATCCAGGCCCTGCACACGCCCCACGACCTCGCCTCGGGCCTGCCCCCCTTCACCGGCGGCATGGTCGGCTACCTCGGCTACGACATCGTGCGCCGCCTGGAGAAGATCGGCCCGGGTGAGCACGACGACCTCCAGCTCCCCGAGCTGACGATGCTGCTCACCAGCGACCTGGCCGTCCTCGACCACTGGGACGGCACGGTGCTGCTCATCGCCAACGCCATCAACCACAACGACCTGGACACGGGCGTGGACGAGGCGTACGCGGACGCGGTCGCCCGCCTCGACGCCATGCAGGCCGACCTCTCCCGCCCCGTCTCGGGGCCCGCGGCCGTGCTCCCGCCCTCCGAGCTCCCCGAGTACACCGCCCGCTGGGGCGGCCCCGACTTCCAGGAGGCCGTCGAGGACGTCAAGGAGCGCATCCGGGCCGGCGAGGCCTTCCAGGTGGTCCCCTCCCAGCGCTTCGAAACGCCGTGCACGGCAAGCGCGCTGGACGTCTACCGCGTCCTGCGGGCGACCAACCCCTCCCCGTACATGTACCTGTTCCGCTTCGACGGCTTCGACGTCGTCGGCTCGTCCCCCGAGGCCCTGGTCAAGGTCGAGGACGGGCAGGCGATGGTGCACCCCATCGCGGGCACCCGGCACCGCGGCGCCACCCCGCAGGAGGACCAGGCCCTCGCCGACGAGCTGCTCGCCGACCCCAAGGAGCGCGCCGAGCACCTGATGCTCGTCGACCTGGGGCGCAACGACCTGGGCCGCGTGTGCGAGCCCGGCTCGGTCGAGGTCGTCGACTTCATGTCCATCGAGCGGTACTCGCACGTGATGCACATCGTGTCGACCGTCACCGGGCGGGTCGCGGAAGGCCGTACGGCCTTCGACGTGCTGACCGCCTGCTTCCCGGCCGGCACGCTCTCCGGAGCCCCCAAGCCGCGCGCGATGCAGATCATCGACGAGCTGGAGCCGGCCCGCCGCGGGCTGTACGGCGGCTGCGTCGGCTACCTCGACTTCGCCGGCGACTCCGACACCGCCATCGCCATCCGCACGGCCCTCCTCCGTGACGGCACCGCCTACGTCCAGGCGGGCGCCGGCATCGTCGCCGACTCGGACCCCGTCGCCGAGGACACCGAGTGCCGCAACAAGGCGGCGGCGGTGCTGCGCGCGGTGCACACGGCGAACCGGCTCGGTCAGCGGCGGGCGTGAACCCCGGGTGATGTGGCGCGCGGACGTCAGGCGATAGTGGAGTACGTGACCGCACTACCTCACCCCCGTTCCGAACCCGCACGCGTCCGTGCCGGGCGACGAAGTCTCGGCGTCGCGCTGCTGTGCGGCGCGCTCGGCGCGGCCGTGGCACTGCTCGCCTCCCGGCAGCGCTGGTCGGAGGCCACCGCCTCGGTCGCGGGCGGCGACTTCCCGCTGACCGCCAAGGGCAGCGAGGTCACCGGCGTCCCCGCGGCCCTCGCCATAGTGGGCCTCGCCGCGCTCGTCGCCGTGTTCGCCGTACGCAGGGCCGGGCGCGTCCTGGTCGCGGCGCTGCTCGCGCTCTCCGGCGCGGGCACCGTCGCCACGGCCGTGCTGGGCGCCTCCGACAGCTCCGCGCTCGACGAGAAGGCCGCACAGGCCTCCGGCGACACCTCCGCCACCGTCGACGCGCTCAGCCACACCGCCTGGCCCTACGCCGCGGCCGTGGGCGGCGTACTGATCCTGCTCGCCGGGCTGATCGCCCTGCGGTACGGGACACTCTGGCCCGCGATGTCCGGCCGTTACGAGCGTGACGGGACGCCCCGGCCGCGCAAGGCGAAGCCCGTGGACCCGGACCGTCCCGAGGACCTGTGGAAGGCCCTCGACCGGGGCGAGGACCCGACGGGCGCATAGGGTGCCTTCGGCGCTCCGGCGTTCGCTGACGCCCCGAGGAGAGACCCCCGCTCAGGGTGTTCGCGCGCGTACGGGACAATGGACGGCGAGCGTCCGACTCACACACGCATCGCTTACAGCAACGAGGAGCAAGCATGGCGGGCAGCAGCCACGGTCACACCCCGGCCGCCTGGACCGGTGTCATCATCGCAATCATCGGTTTCTGCGTCGCGGGCGCCTTCATGGTGATGGCCAACCCGCTGGGCTTCTGGGCCGGCATGGTGATCACGGTCCTCGGCGGTGTCGTCGGCGCCATCATGCGCTCGATGGGCCTGGGCCAGTCGAAGCCGGCACAGCCCGTTCAGGTCGTCGCGAAGCCCGAGGCGGCGCGCGAGCCGGCTGGCGCCGAGAGCTGAGCCCGCACGGCGGTCTCGTACCCGTACGGCTCCGGGAGGGGCGGACCCGGCGTGCACAAGCGCCGGATCCGCCCCTCCCGCGCGCCGGGCGGCCCGCGCCGGGCAGAATGCGTGGTGTGAACGCCGACAGTCGCAGAGTGACCCCGTCGAGCGGCGCCCCCACGGGCGCGCGCTCCGTGCTGGGGCGTCTGGCCGTGCCGGCCGGGGTGCTCGCGGCCGTGGCCGGGGCCTTCGCGTACGTCGGGGCCGTGGACCCCAACGAGCCCGGGCACTACCCGGTCTGTCCGCTGCTCCGCCTCACCGGCCTGTACTGCCCGGGCTGCGGCGGCCTGCGCGCGGCGCACGCGTTCGCGCACGGGGACATCGCAACGGCACTCACCGACAACGCGCTGGCCGTGCTGGGCTTTCTGGCGTTCGCGGCGGGATGGACCATCTGGGTGGTCCGCACCGTGCGCGGGCGCCCGACGAAGATCGAAATGCCGTCGGTGGCGCTGTGGTCGCTGGGCGCGTTGACGCTGGTCTTCACCGTTGTCCGGAACCTGCCGTTCGGTGGCTGGCTGCATCCTTGATCACCTGGTGAACGTCCAGGTAGAGGGACCGGCGTCAACCGGATGCGAGGCCTACGCCCTCCTGCGGATACCATCGCAGTGACCCCGAACAGCTTGAACTGCTCGAACCGCTTCAACCGCCCACCGTCAGGAAGGGGGCCGCTCGCGTGAGTGTGCTCGACGAGATCATCGACGGAGTCCGTGCCGACCTCGCGGAGCGGCAGGCGCGCGTCAGCCTCGACGAGCTCAAGGAACGCGTGGTGAAGGCCCCGGCGGCCAAGGACGGCGTGGCCGCGCTGCGCGGTGACGGCGTGAAGGTGATCTGCGAGGTCAAGCGCTCCAGCCCCTCCAAGGGCGCGCTGGCCGCGATCGCCGACCCGGCGGGTCTGGCCGCCGACTACGAGGCGGGCGGCGCGGCGGTCATCTCCGTCCTCACCGAGCAGCGTCGCTTCGGCGGCTCACTGGCGGACCTGGAGGCGGTCCGGGCCCGCGTCGACATCCCCGTCCTCCGCAAGGACTTCATCGTCACCTCGTACCAGCTGTGGGAGGCCCGGGCGTACGGCGCCGACCTGGCCCTGCTGATCGTCGCGGCCCTCGACCAGCCCGCCCTGGAGTCCCTCGTCGAGCGTGCCGTGTCCATCGGGCTCACACCGCTCGTCGAGGTGCACGACGAGGAGGAGATCGAGCGGGCGGTGGACGCGGGCGCGAAGGTGATCGGCGTCAACGCCCGCAACCTGAAGACCCTGGAGGTCGACCGCTCCACGTTCGAGCGGATCGCCCCCGAGATCCCCGACAGCATCGTCAAGATCGCCGAGTCCGGTGTCCGCGGCCCGCACGACCTCATCGCGTACGCCAACGCCGGCGCCGACGCCGTGCTCGTGGGCGAGTCCCTGGTGACCGGCCGCGACCCGAAGACGGCGGTGTCGGACCTCGTGGCCGCGGGCGCCCACCCCGCGCTGCGGCAGGGCAGGGGCTGACGCACAGCATGGCCGTCCGCCGCGCACCGGCCCGACGCCACCGGACGAGCCCGCGCTCGACCGGCGCCGTCGCCCTGGCCTGCGCACGCTCGGCCGGCCCATACGCCCGCCTGGCCCGCGGCTGTCGTCCGCGCGGCTGCCGGGCGCCCGCGCGGCGCGTCCACGGTCGCCGCGTCCGCTACGTCATCGGTGACGAGCCCGGCCAGGTCAACGGAATGCGATGGCCCGGGCCCGTACGCGCGTTCACTCTGCGGACGGGCTGAGCCGACGTCGGTCGGCCCGGGCATCCGAGCTCGCCCTCACCACCAGGAACCGGGTGACCGGCTCCACGTGGGCCGAGAGGGGCTGCTTCTCGCTGTCGTCGGCTCGTAACCGACCTCGACGGAGTGCGCGCGTACGTGGATACCGTGACCGTGTCCGACCTGTAACCGGGGCTCAAGCCCCTGCGAGGTAACCGCATGTCCAGCGAGTTCTTCATTCCCGACCCCGAGGGCCGGGTTCCCAGCGCCGAGGGGTACTTCGGCGCGTACGGCGGCAAGTTCATCCCGGAGGCGCTGGTCGCCGCCGTGGACGAGGTCGCCGTGGAGTACGACAAGGCGAAGGCCGATCCCGAGTTCGCCCGCGAGCTCGACGACCTGCTCGTGCACTACACCGGGCGGCCGAGCGCACTCACCGAGGTGCCGAGGTTCGCCGAACACGCCGGTGGCGCCCGTGTCTTCCTGAAGAGGGAAGACCTCAACCACACCGGATCCCACAAGATCAACAACGTACTCGGTCAGGCGCTGCTCACCCGGCGCATGGGCAAGACGCGCGTCATCGCCGAGACCGGCGCCGGACAGCACGGCGTGGCGACGGCGACCGCGTGCGCGCTGTTCGGGCTCGAATGCACCATCTACATGGGCGAGATCGACACCCAGCGGCAGGCCCTCAACGTGGCGCGCATGCGCATGCTCGGCGCCGAGGTCATCGCCGTGAAGTCCGGCAGCAGGACGCTCAAGGACGCCATCAACGAGGCCTTCCGCGACTGGGTCGCCAACGTCGATCACACCCACTACCTGTTCGGGACCGTCGCGGGACCCCACCCCTTCCCCGCCATGGTGCGTGACTTCCACCGCGTCATCGGCGTCGAGGCACGGCGCCAGCTGCTGGAGCGTGCCGGGCGCCTTCCCGATGCCGCCGTCGCCTGCGTGGGGGGCGGTTCCAACGCCATCGGGCTCTTCCACGCCTTCATCCCCGACACCTCCGTACGCCTCATCGGGTGCGAGCCCGCCGGGCACGGCGTCGAGACCGGGGAGCACGCCGCGACCCTGACCGCGGGTGAGCCCGGGATTCTGCACGGGTCGCGGTCGTACGTCCTGCAGGACGAGGAAGGGCAGATCACCGAGCCGTACTCGATCTCGGCCGGGCTGGACTACCCCGGCATCGGCCCCGAGCACTCCTACCTCAAGGACAGCGGCCGCGGCGAGTACCGCGCGGTCACCGACGACGCCGCGATG
The DNA here is from genome assembly GCF_009377235.1 of Streptomyces acidicola. GTDB lineage: Bacteria > Actinomycetota > Actinomycetes > Streptomycetales > Streptomycetaceae > Streptomyces > Streptomyces acidicola. Next base: position 3,190 of record NZ_VMNX01000160.1, on the reverse strand, counting down.
CAGGCGCTGCGCCTGCTGTCGCGCACCGAGGGGATCATCCCGGCCATCGAGAGCGCCCACGCGCTCGCCGGCGCCCTGGAGGTCGGCCGGGAGCTGGGCAAGGACGGGCTGATCGTCGTCAACCTGTCCGGCCGCGGCGACAAGGACATGGACACGGCCGCCCGGTACTTCGGCCTGTACGACACCGACGCCACCGTTGCCGCGGACGCCGACGGCGGCGCCGCCGAGATCGAGGGGGACGCCAAGTGAGCGGCAACGTCCAGCTGCTGAGTGACACCCTGGCGGCCGCCAGGGCCGAGGGGCGGTCCGCTCTCATCGCGTACCTCCCGGCCGGATTCCCGACCGTCGACGGGGGGATCGCCGCGATCAAGGCCGTCTTCGAGGGCGGTGCCGACGTCGTCGAGGTGGGCCTGCCGCACAGCGACCCCGTCCTCGACGGGCCAGTCATCCAGACCGCCGACGACATCGCCCTGCGGGGCGGCGTCAAGATCGCCGATGTCATGCGCACGGTCCGGGAGGCCTACGAGGCGACCGGGAAGCCGGTGCTCGTGATGACGTACTGGAATCCCATTGACCGGTACGGGGTGGAGCGCTTCACCGCCGAGCTCGCGGAGGCCGGAGGGGCCGGGTGCATCCTGCCCGACCTCCCCGTCCAGGAGTCGGCCCTCTGGAAGGAACACGCCGAGAAGCACGGGCTCGCCACGGTCTTCGTGGTCGCGCCCAGCAGCAAGGACGCCCGGCTCGCCGAGATCACCGCGGCGGGCTCGGGCTTCGTCTACGCGGCCTCGTTGATGGGCGTCACGGGAACCCGCGCGTCGGTGGGCGCGCAGGCGCAGGACCTGGTCCAGCGCACCAGGGCCACCACCGAGCTGCCCGTCTGTGTCGGGCTCGGTGTATCCAACGCCAGGCAGGCCGCCGAGGTCGCCGGCTTCGCCGACGGGGTGATCGTCGGCTCCGCCTTCGTGAAGCGGATGCTGGACGCCCCGGACGAGGCCGCCGGACTGGAAGCCGTACGGACCCTGGCGGGCGAGCTCGCCCAGGGCGTGCGCGGGGCGGCGTGACGGGCAGCACAAGGGACGGCGCGTGGGGCCGGTGTCGCACGTGGTCGTGACACGCGGCCGTTCGCGCACGTGACGGACAATCCGCTCACTCGAACGAGTGGACCTGGGGCCGGGGAGGCGCTCTGCGTCTCCCCGGTTCGTTCTGCCGGATGTGAGCGAGAAGAACCGTGACGGAAAGCGCACCGCCCGGGAGAGGCTGGCGGCGGAGCGAGAGAAGCAGAAGACCGCGGAGAGGCGCCGCCGCGTACTGATCGTGGGGGCCTCCGTGGTGGGCGTCCTGGGCCTGGCCGCGGGGATCGGCGCCCTCGCCGCGAACGCGAGCAAGGACGGCGTGGACGAAGCCTCGGGCCCGGTCGTGGGGCCCTCGGGAGCGCAGGGCAAGAACGGCCTGGTGATCCCCGTCGGCAAGGACGGCGCCAAGGCGACCCTCACGGTGTGGGAGGACTTCCGCTGCCCGGCGTGCAAGTCCTTCGAGGACACCTACCGCTCCACGATCCACCGGCTCACGGCCGCCGGAAAGCTCAAGGTCGAGTACCGCCTGGCGACGCTGATCGACGGGAACATGGGCGGCAGCGGTTCGAAGAACGCCGCCAACGCCGCCGCGTGCGCCCAGGACGCGGGCAAGTTCCCCGCGTACCACGACGTGCTGTACAAGAACCAGCCCCCTGAGACGGAGGACGCCTTCGCCAAGGACGCCAAGCTGGTCGAGCTGGCGAAGAAGGTCGACGGGCTGGACACGCCCGCCTTCCGCCGGTGCGTCGAGGACGGCACGCACAACGGCTGGGCCGTGAAGTCGAACGAGGCCTTCCAGAAGGGCGACTTCGGGGGCACCCCGACCGTGCTCCTCGACGGCAAGAACATCTACCAGGACCAGTCGTTGACCCCGGCGAAGCTGAAGCAGATGGTGGAGGCGAAGAACGGCGGGTGAGGCCCGTCCGCCGTGGTCTGACGGGGGTGGCGTTATGGAGCCGTAGCCGGGCGGGTTGCCGTGGTACCTGTCCGGCAGGGTAGCGTCGACCTTGCCATGGACCTTGTTGAGCTTGCCTTCATTCCGAGCCCGTCGCGCGGGGTGCTGTACCTGGGCCCCGTGCCGCTGCGCGGCTACGCGTTCTGCATCATCATCGGCGTCTTCGTGGCCGTCTGGCTCGGTAACAAACGCTGGGTCGCCCGCGGCGGGCGGGCCGGCACAGTGGCCGACATCGCGGTCTGGGCTGTTCCCTTCGGCCTCGTCGGCGGACGGCTGTACCACGTGATCACGGACTACGAGCTGTACTTCAGCGAGGGCCGTGACTGGGTGGACGCCTTCAAGGTGTGGGAGGGCGGTCTCGGCATCTGGGGCGCGATCGCGCTCGGAGCGGTGGGTGCGTGGATCGGCTGCCGCCGCCGGGGCATCCCGCTGCCCGCGTACGCCGATGCCGTCGCGCCCGGCATCGCCTTCGCGCAGGCGATCGGGCGGTGGGGCAACTGGTTCAACCAGGAGCTGTACGGGCGCCCCACGGATCTCCCCTGGGCCGTGAAGATCACGTCCTCGACGGACGGCCGGGTCCCGGGCACGTACCACCCGACCTTCCTCTACGAGTCCCTGTGGTGCATCGGCGTCGCGCTCCTGGTCATCTGGGCCGACCGCCGCTTCAAACTCGGGCACGGGCGGGCGTTCGCGCTCTACGTCGCGGCGTACTGCGTAGGCCGCTTCTGGATCGAGTACATGCGCGTCGACGACGCCCACCACATCCTCGGTCTGCGGCTCAACAACTGGACCGCGATGTTCGTCTTCCTGCTCGCGGTGGTCTACATCGTCCTTTCGGCGCGGATGCGGCCGGGGCGCGAGGAGATCGTGGAACCGGGTGCCTCCGACGGCGCTGACGGTGAGGCGGCGGGGACCGAGAAGAAGGCAGACGTCACGGAGCCGTCGGACAAGTCCGATGAGTCGAAGTCCGATGAGTCGAAGCCCGGCGAGTCCGAGTCCGAGTCCAAATCCAATGGGGAGCCTGAGAAGGCGGCCGTCGAGGAGCCCACGGGCAGCGAGCCCGAGAAGGAGCCCGAGACCGAGTCGGCCAAGAAGAGCTGACCTCGACGGTACGTACGTCTTAGGGGCGCCGCATCCACGTGGATGCGGCGCCCCTCACGTT
>NZ_VMNX01000015.1 GCF_009377235.1 Streptomyces acidicola | reverse complement strand
GCCCCTCACAACCAGTCCTACCTGCTGATTTTCTCAATCCGCAGAAGTTATCCACAGGCTTGCTTCTCGACCTGGGGACAAGTCGACAGTGCAGTGCCGCATCGTCGACAAATCTCCCTATCGGGACCAACTTCACCCCCAGCCCCATAGATCACCCTTCGTCCACTCATTTCCCCCAGACAATCCCTTGAGGTGACCCATTTCCACTCGAAAGTAGGTATGGAGATGGTTTGAACCGGGAATTCTCCGCTTCACACACCACGTTCGAAATGATCACGAAGGAAGTCCACAGATCTTTCGCACAGCCTGTGGATAACTTCCCCAAGGCTGTGGATTCCTGTGGGCAGCCGATCACCAAGTCCCCCTCCCCACAAGGGAATAGAGTCAATGAGGGACTTCAGCGCCACCCCCTTTCAGGGAGTCGATCTCCTTTCGCTTGACGCCCACAGCGACTCCCGCGGCGACTCCACGGCGACCTCCGCAGGGATCGACATTCCAGGCAAAAGCCCATAAAGGTCGCGTATTGCAATTTCAAGTCGTGGGCCGGAACCGTGCACCGGTAGCCTTGAGGCGTGATTGACCTTCGCCTTCTCCGTGAGGACCCCGACCGTGTGCGTGCCTCGCAGCGCGCCCGTGGAGAGGACGTCGCGCTCGTCGACGCCCTCCTGTCTGCCGACGAGCGGCGCAGGTCGTCCGGCGTCCGCTTCGACGAGCTCCGCGCCGAGCAGAAGACGCTCGGCAAGCTGATCCCCAAGGCCTCGAGCGACGAGAAGGCCGAGCTGCTGAAGAAGGCGAGCCAGCTGGCCGCCGACGTCAAGACGGCGGACGCCGAGCGCGACGCGGCCGCGACCGAGACCCAGGAGCTGCTCCTCCGGCTCGGCAACCTCGTGCACCCCGACGTGCCCGTCGGCGGCGAGGAGGACTTCGTCACGCTGGAGACGCACGGCGAGATCCGCGACTTCGCAGCCGAGGGCTTCGAGCCCAAGGACCACCTGGAGCTCGGCCAGATCCTCGCCGCGATCGACGTCGAGCGCGGCGCGAAGGTCTCCGGCTCGCGCTTCTACTTCCTCACCGGTGTCGGCGCCCTCCTGGAGCTGGCCCTCGTGAACGCGGCCATGGCGCAGGCCACGGCCGCCGGGTTCACCCCGATGCTGACCCCGGCGCTGGTCCGCCCGCAGTCGATGGCGGGCACCGGCTTCCTCGGCCAGGCGGCCCAGGACGTCTACCACTTCGACAAGGACGACCTCTACCTCGTCGGCACCTCCGAGGTCCCGCTGGCCGCGTACCACATGGACGAGATCCTCGACGGCGACCGCCTCCCGCTGCGCTACGCCGGCTTCTCCCCGTGCTTCCGCCGCGAGGCCGGTTCGCACGGCAAGGACACGCGCGGCATCTTCCGCGTTCACCAGTTCGACAAGGTCGAGATGTTCTCGTACGTCGCTCCGGAGGACTCGCAGGCCGAGCACCAGCGCCTGCTGGAGTGGGAGAAGCAGTGGCTGACCTCGCTGGAGCTGCCGTTCCGCGTGATCGACGTGGCGAGCGCCGACCTGGGCGCCTCCGCCTCCCGCAAGTTCGACTGCGAGGCGTGGATCCCGACCCAGGGCAAGTACCGCGAGCTGACCTCGACCTCGGACTGCACCGAGTTCCAGTCCCGTCGTCTGTCGATCCGCCTCCGTGACGGCAAGACGGTCCGCCCCCTGGCGACGCTGAACGGCACACTCTGCGCCGTCCCGCGCACGATCGTCGCGATCCTGGAGAACCACCAGCAGGCCGACGGTTCCGTGCGGGTGCCCGAGGTGCTGCGCCCCTACCTGGGCGGCCGCGAGGTCCTGGAACCGGTAGCCAAGTGAGCGAGGCCGCTCCCCAGGACCTCCCGTACAAGCTGATCGCGACCGACCTCGACGGGACACTGCTGCGCTCCGACGACACGGTCTCGGAGCGCACGCGCGCGGCACTCGCCACCGCCACGGCGGCGGGCGCCGCGCACATCGTCGTCACGGGACGCTCAGTGCCGTGGACGAAGCACATCCTGGACGACCTCGACTACCGCGGACTCGCGGTCTGCGGCCAGGGGGCGCAGGTGTACCACGCGGGTGAACACCGGCTGCTCACCTCGGTGACCCTTGACCGGCAGCTCGCGACACTGGCCCTGGCCAAGATCGAGGCAGAGGTCGGACCCCTGCTGCTGGCCGCGAGCCGTGACGGACTGGACGGCGAAGTACTCGTCGGCCCCGGCTACCGCGTCCACGACGGCCCTCTGCCCTACCAGCCGATACGGGACGCGGCGGACCTCTGGGCCGCCCCCCTGAACAAGGTGTACGTCCAGCACCCGACCCTCTCCGACGACGAACTCGCCGATACGGCCCGCCAGATCGCGGGTGGCCTGGTGGGAGTCGTCATGGCGGGCGAGGGCATAGTGGAGATCCTCCCCCTCGGCCTGACCAAGGCCACCGGTCTCTCCCTGGCCGCCCGCCGCCTCGGCTTCCGCGCCGCCGACACCATCGCCTTCGGCGACATGCCCAACGACATCCCCATGTTCGCCTGGGCAGCACACAGCGTCGCCATGGCCAACGCCCACGAGGAACTCAAAACCATCGCCGACGAGCTGACGTCCTCCAACGATGAGGACGGCATCGCGCTGGTCCTGGAACGGTTGCTTGGCTAGGTCCTGTCGGGGCGAGCGCCCGGGACCGGTGGCCGGGTAAGCGCAGGCGAGCGGCTATTGGGTCGGGCCGTGCAGGACCGGCGAGGCGAGTCGCAGTCGCCAAGGCGGGGTGCGAACTGGCGGATGCGGACCGACGGGTGCGCACCGCTCCGGGGCCGAACTCGGCATGGGTCGGGTGTGCCGAAGAGGCTCCGGCATGCCGAGGAGTGTCACGTGTGCCGAGGACGCTATGGCCGGGGCGGCGCGCTGGTCGTGGCAGGGCTGATGTCGTGGACTTGCCACTCTCGTTCTCGCCCGCCCGCGTGCTTGTTCCCATCCGCGTACCCGAGAAGGCGCCCACACTGGGCCCTGCATGAGGGGGAAGCACCGCTGTGGCTCGGCGGACCTGAACCCGCCGAGCCTCAGGGGCGAAGGCCCGGGTAGGGCGGCCCGCGCGGGATCGCGCGCTCGAAGCGGCCGCCCCGGGCAGTTCCCCGTGCGGGACGGGCTCGACGGAGAGGCAGCTCTCCGGAGCCCGCCGCGGGCTGCCCTGTCGGGAGTCCGACGCATGGACGCGCCGGACCCCGCTCCCAGATGGTGACGCCGGCTCACACCGGCTCGGGGACAGATCCACTGTGACGGCTGCACCAAGTCGGACGCCACCGAATAAACCGGCACCCAGCAGTCGAAAGCTCCCGGCCGACGAGCGGCCCCGTCAACGCGCGCCCCGGCCGACACGCGACCTTGCCGACACGCGACCTGGCCAATCAGCCACCGGTGGCTCAACCGAGCCTTCTACCGGCGACGCCACTTCCGTCGGCGCGCCTTGCTGAAGAACCAGCCCGCGGGCGGCTCGTCGGACCGCCAGGGCTGAGGATCGGGTGCCTGCCTGCGCCAGCGGGCGGCGAGCATCCGGGCTCGCGCGGACGGCTCGGACGTCTCCGCGGACCGTATGAAGTCCTCGTCCAACACCACGTCGTCCCAGACCTCACCGGACCCGGCGCGGGCCCCGGCGTCGGCTCCCGATGCCTTGTCGGCATCGCCCTTCGGCTCCTCCGCTGCCATCCCCGTCCTCCTGGTCGTCCATCCCCTTTGCCCAGTGTGCCCGGACACGTGTGAAGCCCCCGTCAAGACCCGGAGCCCCCCGGGTGTGGGCCCTCACGCGAAGGGAGTCCCACGCGCGGGGAGTCCACCCACACCCCCGGGGCGCCCGGTCACTCCTCCCCGGCCAGCTTCAGCGTTCGCAGCTTCTGGCCCGCGTACCAGGTCGCTCCCGCAGTGACCGCCGCCAGCAGGATCACCGCGGTCGGCAGTCCGACGTCCGAGGTGACGAGTTCTCCGCCGGCGACCTTCTGGGCGACCGCGAGGGCCCACTGCTGGACGCTGAGCGTGCGTGCACCGGACACCAGGGAACCGAAAAGGGCCTCCCAGACGAGCGCGTAGACAAGGCCGAAGACGACCGCGTGCCGTGTCACCGTGCCCAACAGGAGGAAGAGCGCCGCGTACGCGATCGACGCGACCAGGGCAGCCACCGTGTACGCGACCGCTATCTGCTGGCCGTTGCCGTTGAGGATCAGGCCGGCGACGAAGGTCGGGACCGCCGAGAACACCATCGTCACGGCGATCGCCACGATCAGCTTGGTGAAGATGATCGTCGGCCGCTTCACGGGCTTGGACAGCAGGTACACCACCGAACCGTCGTCAATCTCGGGTCCGATCGCACCTGTTCCCGCGATGACGCCGATGATCGGCACCATTGTGGCGAGTGCGAACCCGCCGAGGACGTCGGCGGCCACCTGATCGTCGGCGCCGCTGAAGGCTCGTACGGCCGCCGAGATCACGATCAGCAGCACAGGCAGCGCGCCGAGGATGAGGGCCCGACGGCGGCCGAGCAGGGCCCGGTAGGTGAGCCGGGCGACTGTGGGGTCGTACATCTTCGGCCTCCTACGCCGCGACCAGATACGAGAAGACGGACTCAAGGGACTCGTCCGACGGCGAGACCGTCAGCAGGCGGATGCCGTGGTCCCTGGCCACGCGGGGCAGCAGCGCCGTGAAGCGGCCGAAGTCAACGGCCTGGATCAGCAGCGCACCCTCGGCCCGATCCACCTCGATGCCCGCGGTCGACGGGTCCGCGATCAGCGCGGCCGCCAGGGCCCGGTCGTCGCTGGAGCGCACCAGGTAGCGGTGCGGGCGGTCGGTCATCAGGCGGCGGATGCGGCGGAAGTCACCGCTCGCCGCATGCCGCCCGGCGACGATCACCTCGATGTGGGCGGCGAGTTGCTCCACCTCTTCGAGGATGTGGGACGAGAACAGCACCGTGCGGCCCTCGTCGCCCATGCGTCGCAGCAGGTCCATGAGCTGCATCCGCTGACGCGGGTCCATGCCGTTGAACGGCTCGTCGAGCAGGAGCAGCGACGGGTCGTGGACGAGGGCGCTCGCCATCTTCACGCGCTGTCGCATGCCCTTGGAGTACGTCGAGATCCTGCGGTCCTGCGCGTACTCCATCTCGACCGTGGCGAGGGCCCGCGCGGCGGCCTTCTCACCGAGACCGTGCAACTCGGCGTTGGCGACGACGAATTCGCGGCCCGTGAGGAAGTCGTACATCGCCTCGCGCTCGGGGACGATGCCGATGTGCTTGTAGATCTGCTCGTTGCGCCAGACCGGCTTGCCGTCGAGCGTGATGGAGCCCGTGGACGGGGCGAGGAAGCCGCCCATCATGTTGATGAGGGTGGACTTTCCGGCGCCGTTCGGGCCGAGCAGGCCGGTGACTCCGGGGCCGACCGTCATGGTGATGTCGTTGACGGCGACCACGTTGCCGAACCAGCGGGAGACGTGGTCGATGCTGAGCGTGGTCACCCGAACCTCCGGATATTCCGGCTCTGGGCGCTGTGCGGCCCGGAACTGCGGTACGCCCGCGGCGTGCTGAGCGGGAACCAAGCCGGCACAACGCCCTCCATTCCATTGGGGAACCGGGCTGGTCCCAACCCGGCTGATGTTGATCGTGTAGGACTCGATCGCTCGCTGAGTGGCCGAGCGGCGTGCGCCAGGAATCCTCCCTTTCCGCCAGGGGGACGGTTCACAGTCCCGCCTTTCGGTAGCGGCGCACCATGAGGCCGTAGCTGGCCGCGATGAGGCCCAGGACGACGAGGAGGTAGACGACGCCTTCCCCATTGCTGGGGCCGGCCCCACCGGGGAACGCCGAGTTCGCGCCCAGGAAGGCGGACTGCACCCCGTCTATGAGCGTGATGGGCGAGAACAGGCCGATCCAGGCGATGGCTCCGGTGCTGGTCTGCGCGTCCGCGATGGCCTGGAGCGTGGATACAGCGCCGTAGGAGATGGTCAGTACGGCGATCACGGCCGCGATGCCGAAGCCTCGGCGCGGGGTGACCGAGGCGATGACCAGGCCGAGGCCGGCGAAGAGCAGCGACAGCAGTGCCACGGAAACCAGTCCCTGTGCGAATCCGTTGGTCTGGTCGGTGAAGTCGAGCTTGGCCAGCAGCGCGCCCACATAGAGGACGAGCAGCGGCGCGGCCGTCAGGATGAACAGCGCCGAGGCCAGCGCCGCGTACTTCGCGCGCACGTAGTCGGCGGTCTCGATGGGGCGTGAGAAGTACAGCGGTACGGTCTTGAAGCGCAGGTCGCGCGACACGGCCTGGGGTGCCTGGGAAGCCACGTACAGGCCGATCATGGCCTGCATGATGATGGCGTAGCGCGTGTAGTCGACGGGCAGGTCGTTCGCCTTCGTGGTGACCGCGACCGCCACCATGATCAGCGCGGGGACGCACATCACCACGAACAGCAGCATCGGCAGCACTTTGGACTTGGCCGAACGGCCCAGCCCGTACGCACCGCGCAGGGACTGCGAGTAGAGGGAGCGACGGGCGTATGCGCGGCCCAGGCGGGGGCCGTCGTAGCTGCGGTAGCCGATGTCGTGGATGCGGGTCTGCTCACCCGCGCGCGCCATGGCCGGTGCCTGTGGCTGCTCAACCGCCATGGCCGACCGCCTCCTTCTGTGCGTCCGATGCGGTGGCCTGGTCTGCCGCCCGCTCGTCGTCCTTGAAGACCTCCGCGATGTGGTGCCTTCGCTGCTCCATGCGGATCAGGCCGAGGCCGAGGTCTGCGACCATGTCGCGCACGAGGTCGTATGTCTGCTCTCCCTGCGCGGTGAGCAGGAGGATGTGTCCCGCCCCGGGGAGGCCGTCGCCCTGGTGGGTCTCCACCCCGCGCGCGTGGAGTGCCTCTCGCATCACCCGGGTGCCGTCCGGGTGCTCGTCGGTGTCGGTGACCTCGATCGCGAGCGTGGTCGTGGTCTGTGTGAAGTCCGTGGTGGAGCTGGAGCGCAGGAGCTTGCCGCCGTCGATGACGACCACGTGGTCGCAGGTGCGCTCCAGCTCGCCCAGCAGGTGGGACGTGACGAGGACCGAGATGCCGAAGTCGGTGTGGATGCGGCGGATCAGGCCGAGCATCTCGTCGCGGCCGACCGGGTCGAGGCCGTTGGTCGGCTCGTCCAGGAAGACCAGCTGCGGGTCGTGGACGAGGGCCTGGGCGAGCTTGACGCGCTGCTTCATACCCGTCGAGTAGCCGCCTATGGGGCGGTAACGCTCCTCGTACAGGCCGACGTGGCGCAGCGTGTCCGCGGTGCGCTCGCGCGCGGCGGTGGGAGGGAGGCCGGACATGCGGGCCATGTGCACGACGAACTCGGTGGCCGAGACGTCGGGAGGCAGGCAGTCGTGCTCCGGCATGTACCCGACTCGCTCGCGGATGGCGCCGCCTTTGGTGGCGACATCGAGTCCGAGCACTTCGGCACGGCCCTCGGTGGCGGGGGACAGACCCAGCAGGATCTTGATCAGTGTGGACTTGCCGGCCCCGTTGGCACCGACGAGTCCGGTCACACCGGGCCCGACGTCCACGGAGAGCCGGTCAAGCGCGGTTACCCTCGGGAACCGCTTGCTCAGGCTTTCGGTCGCGATCACAGTCACGCCTTCGACGCTAGTGGCACGGGCCACAGCCGGTCGTCACCCCGCAGAGCTGTCTGCGAGTCACTCTGGAGTATTACGGGCCCGTAAGGGTCACCCTGAGGTCGAACAACCGGGCAGAGCCGACGGACATCGGCAAGCATCGGCGGGCGGGGCCTCGACCGCCGTCATCTCGGCAGATGGGCCGGAGCGGCCAGCCAGGCTTGCGGAGGTCGGCCAGGCCTGCGGGGTCGGCCAGGCCTGCGGGGTCGGCCAGGTCCGTGACAACGAGGGGGTCGCGCCGAGTTCGGTGAGTGCGGCCACGGACGGTTATCCACAGGCCGCCCGCACGGCAGTTGACGCAGCCGCCGACCATTGTCACATTCGTCAGTGTCACGTTACGGACACGCACCGCAGTCAGCGAGGACGGGCTGTGACATGGCTGTGGCGGCGGCAAGGGTACGTGTGCACGGCGCCGGCCGCTCAGTGAGTCGGTGCGGGCGCACCGGCTGCCGCACATGCGGCGCCGGGCCGAGAAGGGATACGCATGAGCGACAGGGAGCAGGGGCCGGGTGGCGGCCTCGACGGCGCGCGGGAGCGGCGCGTGCGGTCGGGTGACGTCGAGCTGTGCGTCGCCGAGTTGGGCGACCCGCACCAGCCCACGGTCGTCCTCGTCCACGGCTATCCCGACTCCAAGGAGGTGTGGTCCGAGCTCGCACCGCGCCTGGCCGGCCGCTTCCACGTCGTCCTGTACGACGTCCGCGGGCACGGCAGGTCGACGGCTCCGCGGCCGCTGCGCGGCGGGTTCACCCTGGAGAGACTGACGGACGACTTCCTGGAGGTCGCGGACGCGGTCAGCCCGGGGCGGCCCGTGCACCTGGTGGGGCACGACTGGGGTTCGGTGCAGGGCTGGGAGTTCGTGACCGTCGGGCGCACCGAGGGCCGGATCGCGTCCTTCACCTCGATGTCCGGGCCCTCCCTCGACCACTTCGGGCACTGGATCAAGCAGCACGTGAAACGTCCGACGCCGCGCAGAGTGGGCCAGCTCCTCGGCCAGGGCGCCAGGTCCTGGTACATCTACCTGCTGCACACTCCGGCTCTGCCCGAGCTCGCCTGGCGCGGCCCCCTCGGCAAGCGGTGGCCCCGGATGCTCCAGCGGACCGAGAGGCTCCCCGCGGGCGACTACCCGACCCCTTCGCTGAGCACGGACGCGGCGCACGGCACGTGGCTGTACCGGGACAACGTCCGGGCGCGGCTCTCGCGCCCCCGTGACGACGCGTACGCACACGCGCCCGTACAGCTCATCACGCCCTTGCGGGACGCGTTCCTGTCGGAGCGGCTCTACGACGGGCTGGAGCTGTGGGTCCCGCAGCTGACCCGTCGCACGCTCCCGGCCAAACACTGGATCCCCCGGACGCGCCCCGATCAGCTGGCCGCCTGGATCACGGACTTCGTCACGGCCACCGAGGACGGCAGACCCACTCCGGCGGCCACCGGGAAGTACGCCGACCGGTTCAGCAGGCAGTTGGTGCTGGTCACCGGCGCGGGCAGCGGCATAGGGCGGGCCACCGCCTTGGCGTTCGCCAAGGCCGGCGCGCGCGTGGTGGCCGTCGACCGGGACGCGGAGGGCGCGGCCCTTACGGCGGAGCGGTCCCGCCTGACCGGCGCTCCCGAGGCGTGGGCCGAACCGGCCGACGTCTCCGACGAGCAGGCCATGGAGCAGCTCGCCCAGAAGGTCGCCAAGCGGTACGGCGTGGTGGACGTGCTGGTGAACAACGCCGGGATCGGCCTGTCGGGGTCCTTCCTCGACACAACCCCCGAGGACTGGAAGAAGGTTCTCGACGTCAACCTGGGGGGCGTTGTCCACGGCTGTCGGCTCTTCGGCCGGCAGATGGCCGCGCGCGGCCAGGGCGGCCATATCGTCAACATCGCGTCGGCGGCGGCGTACCTGCCGTCGAAGACGTTGCCTGCCTACAGCACCTCCAAGGCCGCCGTCCTGATGCTCAGCGAGTGCCTGCGCGCGGAGCTGGTCGGCCACGGCATCGGAGTGTCGGCGATCTGCCCGGGGTTCGTGAACACCAACATCACCTCGGCCGCCCGCTTCGCGGGCGTCGACGCCGACGAGGAGAAGCGGCGCCAGAAGAAGGCCGCGCGACTGTACGGACTGCGCAACTACCCGCCGGAGAAGGTCGCGGACGCGATCCTGCGCGCCGTCGTGCGCAACGAGGCCGTTGTCCCGGTCACCCCGGAGGCCCGTGGCGGCCGACTTCTGTCCCGCTTCGCGCCGAGGGCTCTGCACGCGATCGCACGACTGGAGCCGCCGTTGTGAGCGGTCCTTAGGGAGCCGCGCACCTGGAGGGATTCCCGCGCAAGGCTGCCGAGTACGGGGATACGGGAGGGCAAGGACGGTGAACGACGAGTCCGTCGGCGTCGCGTACCGCATAGAGGACCTGGCGCACCACAGCGGCGCCACGGTCCGGACGATCCGCGCCTACCAGAACCGCGGGCTGCTCCCCAGCCCTGAGCGCCAGGGCCGGGCCAATGTGTACTCGGATGCCCATCTGGCCAGCCTCCACCAGATCGCCGGCCTCCTGGATCGCGGCTACACGCTGACCTCGATCAAGGAGCTCCTGGAGGCCTGGGACTCGGGACGCGGCCTCGGCGGCATACTCGGCCTGGTCGCCGAGGTCGACGGTCCCTGCACCGACGCGGAGGCAGCCGGGGCAGTGACGCTCGTACAACGCCTGAGGCCGCTCGAACGCCGGACGGTGGACGCCGAGGAGACGCGGTCCGTGCCGATACCGGCGGCCACCATGCGGGCCGTGGAGGAGCTGGTTGGCCCGGCGCGGGCAGCCGAGTTCGTCGCGATCGCTGCCGAACGGGAGGTGCAGGCAAGAGCCTTGGACTCAATCTCGGCAAATCGAGCCAAACTGGATAAGTTTGGCGAAATGACCTGAATGATCAATCGAGTTGTCCACAGGCTCGCTAAATCCCCTGTGGATAACCGCACTTGGCTGTGGATCAAACATCCCGATCAAAATCGCGTGCGTGATACGCGTCTCTCCAGGCACGCTGGCGGGATGGGCGAGATGATCGGGATGAAAGAGCGAACGGACGAGACGCATGGATGATCGCCGCACCGTCAAGGTGTCGAAGTACCTGTCGAAGCACCTGCGCCACCAGCCCGTGGGGGCACCTCCCACGCCCTCAAGGCAGTGGGGGAGGATCGGACTCAGGCTCGGCGACGGCGGCTGGGTCGAGATCGACACCCTGATCGCGGCGGCCACCGTGCACGGCTTCCGGATCACCAGAGCCGAACTCGACCACGTAGTCGCCACCAACGACAAACAGCGCTTCGCCGTCGAGGGCACCCGGATCCGCGCCAACCAGGGCCACACCGTCGAGGTGGACCTCGGCCTGGCCACGGCCACACCACCGCCGTACCTCTACCACGGGACCGTGGCCCGCAATCTGGACGCCATCCGGGCCGAGGGGCTGCGTGCCATGACCCGGCACGACGTGCACCTCTCGCCCGACCGCGAGACCGCCACCCGCGTCGGCGCCCGCCGCGGGCGTCCCGTCGTGCTCTCCGTGGATGCCGGCGCCATGCACCGCGACGGCCACGTGTTCCGCGTCAGCGACAACGGGGTGTGGCTCACCGAGGCCGTACCACCGCGGTACCTGCGCTTTCCCCAGCCGCACTGATCACGCTGCCGCCGGCCACGCTCGGCCATCGAGTCTCGGCCGTCGATCTGGGCCGTTGAGCTCGCCCGTCGAGTCTCGGCGGATGGTGAAGCCCGTCAGCCCAGTTGTGCGACCGCCTCCGTGGCGATGCGTTCGAAGACGCCCTCGTCCGCGGCGAAGTCCGAGTCCGGGACGGGCCAGTGGATCACGATCTCGGTGAAGCCCAGCTCCCTGTGCTTGCCGGCGAAGTCGACGAAGGCGCCGAGGGACTCCAGCGGACGGCCGCGGTCCGGGGTGAAACCGGTGAGCAGGATCTTGTCCATGGAGTTGGCGTCGCGGCCGGCGTCCGCACACGCCTTGCCCAGCTTCTCGACCTGGTCGCGCAGGGCCCGCCGGGACTGCTCGAGAGTACCCGTCTCGTACAGCTTCGGATCACCCGTGGTCACCCACGCCTGTCCGTGGCGCGCGGCGAGCCGCAGCCCTCGCGGGCCGGTGGCGGCCACTGCGAAGGGCAGCCGGGGACGCTGCACACAGCCGGGGATGTTGCGCGCCTCATGTGCCGAGTAGAAGTCGCCGGTGTACGAGACACCGTTCGTCCCGTCCTCGGTCAGCAGCCGGTCGAGCAGCGAAACGCACTCGGCGAAACGGTCGGCGCGCTCTCTCGGTGTCCAGGGTTCCTGCCCGAGCACGGTGGCGTCGAAGCCGTTGCCGCCCGCGCCGATGCCCAGCGTGATCCGGCCGCCGGAGATGTCATCGAGCGAGATCAGCTCCTTGGCGAGGGTCACGGGGTGCCTGAAATTGGGCGACGTGACGAGGGTGCCCAAGCGCATCCGTTCTGTGACACCCGCGGCGGCCGTCAGCGTCGGCATCGCCCCGAACCACGGGCCGTCGCGGAACGAGCGCCAGGAGAGGTGGTCGTAGGTGTACGCGGTGTGGAACCCGAGCTGCTCGGCCCGCTGCCACGCGTCGCGCCCGCCGTCGTGCCAGCGGCGGTACGGGAGGATCACGGTGCTCAGACGCAGACTCATGGTTCAGAGCCTACGGTGCTGCTCGCCGCTTCTGAGAAACACCCGGCGTACAGCATGTTCCTGCCCACGAGTGCCGGGCCGGAGTGCGGCGCTGCCCGCGACCGCGGCGGCCTCCGCCCAGCGAGCGGCGCTGCGCACTCGGTGTCGTCGCTGGTCACAGAGGTGCCGGACCTCAGCAGGACCCTGATCATCGGAGTCACGGTCAGGCCCCTGAGGGCAGTGATCACTCACCCGTGCGGACCCCCGCACTGGCGTGCAGGCATATGCGCGAGAATGAGTCCGTGACCTCAGCGACGAGACAGCCCGCGACCCCGGCCCCGACCGTCCCGCCCCGACTGATCGCCACGGACCTGGACGGCACGCTCCTGCGCGACGACAAGTCGGTGTCCGAGCGCACGGTCGCCGCTCTCGCGGCAGCCGAGGAGGCGGGCATCGAGGTCTTCTTCGTCACCGGCCGCCCGGCCCGCTGGATGGACGTCGTCAGCGACCACGTCCACGGACACGGCCTGGCGATCTGCGGCAACGGTGCCGCTGTGGTCGACCTGCACGGCGGTCCCGGCGCCCACCGCTTCGTCAAGATCCGCGAGCTCATGCGGGAGAACGCGCTCGACGCGGTACAGCTGCTGCGCGCGGCCGCGCCAGGAACCGTGTACGCCGTCGAGCAGACCTACGGCTTCCACCAGGAGCCGGGGTATCCGAAGCTGCACATGGAGATCCCCGACACTCTCGCGCCCGCGGAGAAGCTGCTGGCACCGGACGGGGTCGCCGCCGACGAGCCGGTGCTCAAGATCCTCGCGTACCACTCCGAGATCGACCCCGACGACTTCCTCGCCACCGCTCGCATCGCCGTCGGTGACCGGGCCACCATCACCCGCTCCAGCCCCAGCGCGCTGCTGGAGATCAGCGGCCCCGGCGTCTCCAAGGCCAGCACGCTCGCGCTGTGCTGCGCCGAGCGCGGCATCTCCCACGAGGAGGTCGTCGCCTTCGGGGACATGCCGAACGACGTAGAGATGCTGACGTGGGCGGGCCGGTCGTACGCCATGGGAAACGCGCACCCCGATGTGATCGCCGCGGCCTCGGGGCAGACCGTCGCCAACAACGAGGACGGAGTCGCTGTCGTGATCGAGCGGATAGTGGCGGAGCGGTTGCAGGCCGAGCGGTTGCAGGCGTAGCGGCCGCCCGGCCCGGGGCCATCGGTCGCGGCGGGAGACGACCGTTGGCCCAGGTGCGTCGCCGTTGGTCCCGTCCGTGGCAGAGCTCGACGCCGTACTTCCTACAGCTTCACGTCTACAGCTTTACACCGTGCTTCAGCAGCCACGGCACCGGATCGACCCCGGACCCCAGCTCCGGTGTGCTCCGTACCTCGAAGTGCAGGTGCGGACCCGTGGAGTTGCCGGTCGTGCCCGCCTGTCCGATCCACTGGCCAGGAGCCACCCGCTCGCCCGGGTTGACGGCGACGGCAGCGAGGTGGGCGTACTGCGTGTAGTCACGGTCGGTGTGCCGGACGACGATCTGGATGCCGAAGGCGCCCCCGCAGGACACCCCCACGACCCGTCCCTGCCCGACTGCCCGTACCGGTGTTCCGATGGGCACCGCAAAGTCCTGCCCTGTGTGCCGGCTCGCCCAGCGCGCACCGCTTCCGCCGAAGCGCGCGGAGAGTGCGTACCGTTCCACAGGCGCGACCCACCCGCGCTTGGAACCCCTGTCCGGCTGGTCCAGCCGGGTGGCTTTCCGGCAGGCACCGGCTGCCGCCGACGCGTCCGCCTGTCTCTGGAGCGTCCATTGCGCGTCTTCGAGCTTCTTCTCGATCGCCCGCTTCTTCTTGGCGAGTTCGGCGTTCCGCCGTTGGAGCTTCCGCGACTCGGCAGCCGCCTGCTTCTCGTCGGCTGCGAGCCGCGCCTCCGCGCGGAGGCTCCTGGCCACCTTCTGGTCGACCGCCAGGTCCGTCTGCCACACGACCCGGTGGCCGCGCATCAGCTCTTCGGGAGTGTCCGCGAGCAGCAGCTGCACGGTGTACGGCAGTCCGCCGCCCCCGCGGTACCGGGCACGTGCAATCCGTCCGAGGTCCTTGTGCAGCGTCTTGATCTGCTGCCGCTCGCGCGCCAGGAGCTTCTGCAGGCGCTGTGCCTCCGCCCGCCGCGCCTTGGCTTCGCGCCGCACCCGTTCGTACTGCTGCGTCGTCGCGGCCGCCTCCTGGTACAGCCGCGCCACCCGGGGGCCGGGCTCGGAGGCACCGGAAGCCTGCATGCCCCGGCTGTCGCCCACGGCAGCCGTCGGCTGCGCGACGAGGACCACGCAGGCGCACAACAGCGCCGGGACGAGCAATGAGTGACGTCGACAAGATGAACGCATGCCAGCGATCGTGGCGCCCTCCGAGACGCGAGGTCCTGTTCGAGTCGTACGGCTGGGGGATCGGGTGCCACGAATGGACCAGGCACGCTGAGCCGATCAGGGGACCGAGACGAGGGAGTCCCGCACGGCGACTTGCCAGCGGACGTGTGCGCACTCTTCACTCGGCGTCCCGGCACCTTCGTGACCGCCGGCCCGCCGCGATCGCCGACCCGTCGCCCGTCCGCCCTCCGGCCCATCGCCAGTCGCCAGTCGCCAGTCGCGACCGTCAGCGTCCCTGCGCGCCGACCAGCAGCTCCCCCGCCCTCTCCCGCTCCACCATCGCCCGCAACGCCCCGTCCTCCGCGGCCAGTGCCGCGAAGGGACCACGCTGCACGACGCGTCCCTCCATCAGAACGACGACCTCGTCCACGGCCTCCAGACCGGCCAGTCGATGAGTGATCAACAGAGTCGTACGGCCCTCGGTCGCGGCCAGCAGGTCCGCGGTGAGCGCGTCGGCGGTCGCCAGGTCGAGGTGTTCCGAGGGCTCGTCCAGGACGAGCACGGGGAAATCGGCGAGCAGGGCACGGGCCAGGGCAAGCCTCTGACGCTGGCCGCCGGACAGCCGCGCCCCGTGCTCGCCGATGAGGCTGTCGAGCCCGTCCGGCAGTCCGTCGACCCAGTCCAGGAGCCGCGCCCGTGCGAGCGCGTCCCGCAACTCCACCTCCGTGGCGTCCTTCCTGGCCAGCAGCAGGTTCTCACGCACGGAGCTGTCGAAGAGGTGCGCGTCCTGGGCACACAGCCCGACGAGTCGCCGTACGGCATCCCCTTCGAGCGCGTAGGCGTCCACTCCTCCGAGTGTGTACGTCCCCTCATGCGCGTCCAGGAACCGCAACAGCACCAGCGCGAGTGTCGTCTTGCCCGATCCCGAGGGGCCGACCACGGCGATCCTGCGACCCTGGTCGAGGGTGAGGTCGATCCCGGCGAGCGCGTCCCGGTCCTGCTCGGCATGCCGGGCGGCGAGCCTCCTGAGAACGAGGGGGAACGGCGACTGCGGAACGGGCACGGGCTGTTCGGGCTCGCGTACGGGATCGGGGGCGTCCACCACCTCGTACACGCGCTCCGCGCTCTTGCGCACCCGCTGCCGGAACTGCACGGCGAGAGGCAGGCCCATGACGGCCTCGAAGGCGGCGAGCGGGGTGAGGACGACTACGGCCATCACGACTCCGCCGAGCCGGCCGTCGGCGACCGCCTGCGCCCCCACGAGCGCGGTGGCGGCCACGGTGAGCCCGGTGACGAGTGCGGTGAGCCCGTCGCCCAGCGCGGTGGCGGTAGCGGCACGGGACGCGATCCGGGTCAGCGCGGCGTCGGCCCGACGAGCCTCGGCGGTACGTGTGCGCAGGGCGCCCGCCACCGTGAGTTCGGCGGTCCCGGTGAGCAGATCGGCCACACGGGTGGCCAGCGTGCCCCGGGCGGGGGCGAGCCGGCGTTCGGCGCGCCGCGCCACGGCTCCGGTGACCAGCGGAACCCCGGCACCAGCCACGAGCAGTCCCAGGGCCAGTACGGCACCGGCCTCGGGCAGCAACCATGCGGTGAACCCGACAGAGGCGACCGACACCACGATCGCGGCCCCGGCCGGCAGCAGCCACCGCACCCAGTAGTCCTGCAGCGCGTCCACATCCCCGACCAGCCGCGAGAGCAGGTCCCCGCGCCGGGTGCGCCGCAGCCCCGCGGGCGCCAGCCGCTCCAGCCGCCGGTAGACGGCCACCCGGGTGTCGGCCAGCATCCGCAGTACGGCGTCGTGAGACACGAGCCGCTCCGTGTACCGGAACACCGCCCGCCCGATCCCGAACGCCCGAGTGGCCGTCACGGCGACCATCAGATACAGCACCGGCGGCTGTTGGGACGCCCGCGAGATGAGCCAGCCGGAGGTCGCCATGAGGCCGACGGCGCTGCCGAGTGCGAGACTGCCGAGCATCAGGGCGAGCGCGAGGCGACCGCGACGAGGGCCGGCCATGGCACGGACGCGGGTCAGCACGGAGTGATGCCGTTCCAGCGGCAGCGCCTCTTCGCGAGTGGAGAGCGGGGTCGCATCCTCGGCTCGCGTGTCCGTCCGTGACCCTCCGGTCCGCGGCGCAGAGGAAACTGTGGCGGTTGTCTCGGGCTCCAGCCGGACCACCCGATCAGCTACCTCCAGCAACGCCGGCCGGTGCACCACCAGCAGCACGGTCCGGCCGACCGCGAGCCGCCGTACGGCGTCCACGACCTCCGCCTCGGTCTCCCCGTCGAGGGAAGCCGTCGGCTCGTCGAGCAGCAGCACGGGCCGGTCCGCGAGGAATGCCCGCGCCAGGGCCAGCCGTTGGCGCTGCCCGGCGGAGAGACCGGCTCCGTCCTCGCCCAGGACCGTGTCGAGCCCGGCGGGCAGCGCGTCGACGAAGTCCAGCGCTCCCGCATCGGTCAGGGCTCGCCGCACGTCCTCGTCGTCGGCGTCCGGCCGTGCAAGTCGTACGTTCTCGGCGACGGTCCCGGCATAGAGATGGGGCCGCTGCGGCACCCAGGCCACCCGTGAGCGCCACTCCTCCAGATCGAGGCCGGCCAGGTCGGCGCCCCCGATCCGTACCCGTCCCGCAGTCGGCTCCACGAAGCCCAGCAGAACGTTCAGCAGGGTGGACTTGCCCACGCCGCTCGGCCCGACCAGAGCCACCGTTTCCCCTGGCGCGACCTCGAAGGCCACGTCCGCGACCGCGTCGTACGACCGACCCGGGTACCGGACGGTCACGCCCTCGAAGCGAACCCCGCCGTCCGGCACGGGCAGCGAGCCGGAGGCCCGCACCGGCGTCTCCAGCACTTCGAAGATCTCCTCGGCCGCCGCGAGTCCCTCGGCGGCCGCGTGGAACTGTGCCCCCACCTGCCGCAGCGGCAGATACGCCTCAGGCGCGAGGACGAGGATCACCAGTCCGATGTACAGGTCCATCTCGCCGTGCACGAGCCGCATCCCGATGGTCACCGCGACCAGCGCGACAGAGATCGTGGCAAGCAGCTCCAGCGCGAAGGAGGACAGGAACGCGATCCGCAGCGTCCGCATGGTCGCTCGGCGGTACTCGCCGGTGATCCGCTTGATCGACTCGGCCTGCGCCTTGGCTCGACCGAACACCTTGAGTGTCGGCAGCCCGGCGACCACGTCCAGGAAGTGCCCGGACAGCCGAGACAGCAGCCGCCACTGGCGGTCCATCTGCGAGCGCGTGGCCCAGCCGATCAGCACCATGAAGACGGGGATCAGCGGCAGCGTGCCGACGATGATGGCCGCCGACACCCAGTCTTCGGTGACGACGCGCGCGAGCACCGCCACGGGCACGACCACTGCGAGCCCCAACTGCGGCAGGTAGCGCGAGAAGTAGTCGTCGAGGGCGTCCACGCCCCTTGTGGCGAGGTTGATCAGCGAACCCGTGCGCTGCCCGCTCAACCAGCCGGGCCCCAGCGCGGCGGCCCGCTCCAGCAACCGCCCCCGCAACTCCGACTTCACCGCCGCACTCGCACGGTGCGCGGCGAGTTCGGTGAGCCAGGAGACCAGCGCCCGGCCACATGCGACGACGATCAACAGCATCAGGGGGGTGCGCAGTTCGGAGGCACCCATCCCATGCTGGAAAGCACCGACCACCACTTCGGCAAGGAGCATCGCCTGCGCGATGACGAGAACAGCCCCGGCAACGCCCAGACCGACAACCGCTCCCAGAGAGAGGCGGGTGGCACGGGCGTACCGGAGCAGTCGCGGGTCGATCGGTTTCACGTGAAACACACCCTCTTCTCAGCAGGCACGTTTCACGTGAAACATGCCCTTCGGGCCGGGGAGGTGTGTTTCACGTGAAACCGTGCAACACACCTCCCTGCGGACTCAGTGCGCGGCGTCGGCGATGTGATGCGTACCGATGCGCTTGCGGAACACCCAGTACGTCCAACCCTGGTAGAGCAGCACGATCGGTGTGGCGATCCCCGCACACCAGGTCATGATCTTCAAGGTGTACGGGCTCGACGAGGCGTTGGTGACTGTGAGGCTCCAGTCCGCGTTCAGCGAGGACGGCATGACGTTCGGGAACAGCACCAGGAAGAGCATCGCGACCGCCGCCACGATGGTGAGCCCCGACAGTGCGAACGCCCACCCCTCACGGCCCACTTGAGCCGCACCCAGCGCGGCAGCAAGCGAGGCCACCGCCACGATCAGCGCGACCAGCGACGTGTTGTCGCCCTTGTCGGCCTGCGTCCAGAGCAGGAAGACCAGCGCCAGCACGGCTGTCACCAAGCCGACGCGCAGTGCGAGCTTGCGCGCCCTTTCGCGGATGTCCCCCACGGTCTTGAGTCCGACGAACACCGTCCCGTGGAAGGTGAAGAGCGACAGCGTGACCAGACCGCCGAGGAGGGCGTACGGGTTGAGGAGGTCCGCGACGTTGCCCACGTACTCCAGGTCGGAGCCGATCTTCACCCCGCGCACGATGTTGGCGAAGGCCACACCCCAGAGGAACGCGGGGAGCAGCGAGGTCCAGAAGATCGCGGTCTCCCAGTTGCGCTGCCAGCTCTCCTCCGGCCTCTTCGCCCGGTACTCGAAGGCGACTCCGCGGACGATCAGACAGACCAGGATGAGCAGCAACGGCAGGTAGAAGCCGGAGAAGAGCGTGGCGTACCACTCAGGGAAGGCCGCGAAGGTGGCACCGGCCGCCGAGAGCAGCCAGACCTCGTTGCCGTCCCAGACGGGTCCGATGGTGTTGATGAGGACCCGCTTCTCCGGGCGGTTCCGGGCCAACAGCTTGGTGAGGACGCCGACCCCGAAGTCGAACCCCTCCAGGAAGAAGTAGCCGATCCACAGGACCGCGATGAGGACGAACCAGACGTCGTGAAGTTCCATGACTGTGCAGCTCCCTCGGCCTAGTAGGAGAAGGCCATCGGCTTGTCGGCGTCACGGGAGTCGCCGCCGATCTTTGTGGGCGGGTTGAGATCGGCCTCGGTGAGCTCGGGCGGCCCGGCCTTGACGTACTTCGCGAGCAGCTTGACCTCGACGACGGCGAGGATCGCGTACAGCGTGGTGAACACGATCATCGAGGTGATGACCTCGCCCTGCGAGACTCCGGGGGAGACCGCGTCGCGGGTGCGCAGCACGCCGTAGACGACCCAGGGCTGGCGGCCCATCTCGGTGAAGATCCAGCCCCAGGAGCTGGCGATCAGAGGGAAGCCCAGGGTGAGGAACGCGACGCGCCAGTACCACTTGGTGAGGGTCGGGCCGAGGGCCTTCCCGGGCAGCAGCACGAGATGGGGCACCTCGTCATCGCCCACCCGCAGATGCTGGGGCAGCAGGAACTTCTTGCGTGTCAGCCAGAGTCCGACCAGGCCGAGGGCGAAGGACGTCATGCCGAAGCCGATCATCCAGCGGAAGCCCCAGTAGGCGACGGGGATGTTGGGCCGGTAGTCACCGGGCCCGTACTTCTGCTGCTCGGACTTGTTGACGTCGTTGATGCCGGGGACGTACGAGTCGAAGTCGTCGTTGGCGAGGAAGGACAGCAGGCCCGGGATCTCGATGGCGACCTTGTTGTGGCCCTTGTCGACGTCTCCGTAGGCGAAGACCGAGAAGGGTGCGGGCGCCTGGCCGTCCCAGAGGGCCTCGGCCGCCGCCATCTTCATCGGCTGCTGCTTGAACATGACCTTGCCGAGCAGGTCGCCGCTGATCGCGGTGAGCATGCCGGCTATGACCACGGTGACCAGGCCGAGCCGGAGCGAGGTCTTCATCACCGGGATGTGCTTCTTGCGGGCCAGATGGTAGGCGGCGATGCCGACCATGAACGCGCCGCCGGTGAGGAAGGCAGCGGTGAGGGTGTGGAAGACCTGGGTCAGCGTGGTGTTCTGGGTCAGGACGAGCCAGAAGTCGGTCAGCTCGGCGCGGCCCTTCTGCTCGTTGATCCGGTAGCCGACCGGGTGCTGCATCCATGAGTTGGCCGCGAGGATGAAGTACGCGGACAGGATCGTGCCGATCGAGACCATCCATATACAGGCGAGGTGGATCTTCGGCGGCAGCTTGTCCCAGCCGAAGATCCACAGGCCTATGAAGGTCGACTCGAAGAAGAAGGCGATCAGGGCCTCGAAGGCCAGCGGAGCACCGAAGACGTCGCCGACGAAGCGCGAGTAGTCGGACCAGTTCATGCCGAACTGGAACTCCTGCACGATGCCGGTGACGACACCCATCGCGATGTTGATCAGGAAGAGCTTGCCCCAGAACTTGGTGGCCCTGAGGTACTTCTCCTTCTGCGTGCGGACCCATGCGGTCTGCAGTCCCGCGGTGAGCGCGGCGAGCGAGATCGTCAGGGGGACGAAAAGGAAGTGGTAGACGGTGGTGATGCCGAACTGCCATCGCGCCAGAGTCTCCGGCGCCAAAGCGATGTCCACGTCTTCTCCTTACATGCCGTGGTCATGGCGGCAGTTTCGCCCGTTGTGTCACCCACACCTCGGGAGCAACCGGGCAGCTTGTGAACGCGTTCACATTCACAAGCCATTATGGAGCATGCCGCTGTGGCGCCCCAAGGGGGGTCCCCTCTTTGAGTCAACCCCCCTGCGGCAACTTCAACAGAATTGGCCAATCCACGGCCCGTGCGCAGCACCAGGACGCAGCTGCAGCCCGACGGCCGCCGACTCGCCCGCACTGCCGGCCCACGCCGGGCTCACGGGGCAACGACCGTCTCTTCACAGGCCGTGCAAGGTGCTGGGCCACGCCGACGCGACCCGCATCTCCTTACGCCGCGTATGACGACGACCCGACCCGAGTGGAACTCGTCACACCTTGACAGCCCCCGAACCACCGGCGTCCAACCGCGCCACCCCACGCCACCGCTGACGACGGCGCCCCGACGCCGGCGTTGATGACGTCTGCCCGACGCCACCACGGACGACATCGATCCAACGCCGCGCCGAAGGACCCTCTCAGCCGCCGGAGCACCCTCGCAGACGTCGGCGCTACCGATCCTTACGGAACGAGTCCGCCGCCTTCAGGAAGATGTCGTTCGCCTCGGGCTCGCCGATCGTCACGCGGACGCCCTCACCGGAGAACGGCCGGACGACGGCGCCGGCCTGCTCGCACGCCGTGGCGAATTCGACCGTGCGATCGCCCAGGCGCAGCCATACGAAGTTCGCCTGGGTCTCGGGCACCGTCCAGCCCTGCGACCGCAGTCCCTCGGCGACGCGCGTACGCTCGCAGACCAGTGCGCCGACGCGGCCGAGGAGTTCGTCCTCCGCGCGGAGCGAGGTGATGGCCGCCTCCTGGGCGAGCTGACTCACTCCGAACGGCACGGCCGTCTTGCGCAGGGCGGCCGCCACCGGCTCGTGGGCGATCGCGAAGCCCACCCGGAGTCCGGCGAGGCCGTACGCCTTGGAGAACGTGCGCAGCACGCAGACGTTCGGCCGCTCGCGGTAGAGCTCGACCCCGTCCGGGACGCTGGTGTCGCGGATGAACTCCCGGTACGCCTCGTCCAGGACCACCAGCACATCACCCGGCACCCGGTCGAGGAACCGCTCGAGCTCGGCCCGGCGGACCACGGTGCCCGTCGGGTTGTTGGGGTTGCAGACGAAGATCAGCCGCGTCCGGTCGGTGATCGCGTCCGCCATCGCGTCCAGGTCGTGCACCTCGCCCGGCGTCAGCGGCACCTGCACGGACGTGGCCCCGCTGACCTGCGTGATGATCGGATACGCCTCGAAGGACCGCCAGGCGTAGATCACCTCGTCGCCGGGACCGGAAGTCGCCTGGAGCAGTTGCTGGGCCACACCGACCGAGCCCGTGCCCGTGGACAGATGGGATACCGGCACCCCGAAGCGGTCCGCCAGCTCGTTCATCAGGGCCGTGCACATCATGTCCGGGTACCGGTTGAAGGAACCGGCCGCCGCCATCACGCTCTCCAGCACGCCGGGCAGCGGCGGGTAGGGGTTCTCGTTGGAGGACAGCTTGTAGGCCACGGGGCCACCCGCAGCGGCGGGCTTGCCGGGCTTGTAGGTGGGGATCCCGTCCAGCTCGGCTCGCAGCTTGGGGCTCGTCTCGCTCACCGCAGTCCTCCTCGTCGACACTTAATGATCCTCACTTTATGAGGATTCGGCCCCCCTGCGAACGGCCTGTGGACAACCCCTTGCCTCCCCGTCGCCGCCTCCCCGTCGCCTACGTCTCCACCTGTCACGCACGTCCCACAGTGATCACCACACGAAGGCGTACGAAACGGGGGGCGCGCCGCTCTCAACCTCACGCGCCGGTGGCTCGCGCCGTGGCGCGCATCCCTCGTGAAGGTGAGCTGAGACCTCTTCGAGACGTGAGCTACTTGGCAGGCCCGTGCGCGCCGACAAGTCACCTACTGATATTGGTTGGGTCAAGTCCCTTGTGTTCCAAGGTAATTGATGGAGTTTGACCTTGCAGAAACGTACCTGTCAACGAGCGCATATGCGTCCGCACTACCCCACCGCATGAGCCCTACTATCGGCTCGCCATGACAGCAGCAGGGAAGCACCAGGTGAGCCGGGCAGACACTCCCCGCCGAGGCAGTCGGCCGGGCCGGGCGGGCATCAGAGACGTGGCCGCCGCAGCCGGGGTCTCCATCACGACCGTGTCCGACGCCCTCAACGGCAAGGGCCGGCTCCCGGACGCCACCCGACGCCATGTCCGTGAGGTCGCCGACCGGCTGGGCTACCGCCCGTCGGCCGCGGCCCGAACACTTCGTACCGGGAAGTCCGGGCTGATCGGCCTGACCGTGACCACGTACGGGGATGAACCTTTCACCTTCACCGAGTTCGCGTACTTCGCGGAAATGGCGCGGGCCGCCACCTCGGCCGCGCTCGCCCGGGGCTACGCCCTGGTCATCCTCCCCGCGACCTCGCGCCACGACGTGTGGTCGAACGTGGCCCTGGACGGCACCGTGGTCATCGATCCGTCCGACGAGGATCACGTGGTCGGCGAGCTGGTCCGCCAGGGATTACCGGTGGTCTCCGACGGCCGCCCGGCCGGCTCGCTCCCGGTCGCCGCATGGGTCGACAACGACCACGAGGCCGCCGTCCTCGGCATCCTCGACCACCTGGCCGACGCCGGTGCCCGTCGGATCGGCCTCCTGACGGGCACCACAACCGACACGTACACCCACCTGTCCACGACCGCGTACCTGCACTGGTGCGAGCGAGTCGGCCAGGATCCGGTGTACGAGGCCTATCCGGCGCACGATCCGTGCGCCGGAGCAGTGGCCGCCGACCGGCTGCTGGCCCGGCCCGACCGCCCGGACGCCGTCTACGGTCTCTTCGACCCGAACGGCACCGACCTCCTGGCCGCGGCCCGGCGATACGGCCTGCGCGTCCCCGAGGACCTGCTGCTGGTCTGCTGCAGCGAGTCCACCGTGTACGCCAGCACCGAGCCGCCCATCACCACGCTGTCCCTGAAACCGCGCCGGATCGGCACGGCGGTGGTCCAGCTCCTCATCGACGCCATCGAAGGAGTGAAGTCGGACCAGCCGGTTCAACAGGTGATACCCACGGAACTGATCGTGCGGACCTCTTCCGAGCGACGCTCGCCGCGCACGACCATCAGCCCGCCCCGGTCACCCGAGGAGGGGTGACCACCGATCGAGGATCCGGTGAGGGCCCTTCGGGGATCCGATGAGGAATTGGGCGGGGAAAGCCCCGCCCAATTCGGGAGAAAACCGTGGTGAACCGGGGTCCTGCGCCATTTCACCACCCCTGGGTCATCACATGGCGCGATCCGCATTCCTATGATGGGCGCACGACACCGCGGGCCGCCACGACCAGGCAGTCCGATCAGGTGCAGATGCGGGCGATGGTGGTGGAGGGGTCGATGACGCAGGGGGCCGGTCAGGGACCCGAGGTGCGGACGCCGACGGTGCGCGATTTTCGCGTACCCGCGTACGTCCACGAGGCCGGTCCCTACGCGCAGGGCACACACCCGGGCGAGGTGGTCCCACCCCTCGACGAGTCCGAGGACTATCCCGAGGGGTACACGCCCACCCAGCGCGATCTGCCAGTGATCAACCGGGGTGACACCGTTCTGGTCTCCGTCGTCCCCGAGGCCGCGGGGACCGCCCAGCCCGAGACCGGGCAGGGTCCCCTCTACGTCGTCGGAGATGTGCACGGCTACCTCGATCAGCTGGTCGCCGCGCTCCAGGAGAAGGGCCTCGTCGACGCCGAGGGCAACTGGTCCGCGGGCACCGCGCGGCTGTGGTTCCTGGGCGACTTCACCGACCGGGGCCCGGACGGCATCGGCGTCATCGACCTCGTGATGCGGCTGTCCGCCGAGGCGGCCGCGGCCGGCGGCTACTGCAAGGCCCTCATGGGCAACCACGAACTGCTGCTGCTCGGCGCCAAGCGGTTCGGCGACACCCCCGTCAACTCCGGCGCGGGCACCGCCACCTTCCACGCCGCCTGGCTGCTCAACGGCGGCCAGAAGACCGACATGGACCGCCTCCAGGACCACCATCTGCAGTGGATGGCCCGGCTGGACGCCATGGAGCTGGTCGACGGCCACCTGCTGGTGCACTCCGACACCACCGCCTATCTCGACTACGGCGACTCCATCGAGGCGGTCAACGACACCGTCCGCGAGACCATCGCCCGCAACGACGCGGACGAGGTCTGGGACCTCTTCCGCAAGTTCACCAAGCGCTTCTCCTTCCGCGACGAGGGCGGCGCCGACGCCGTCCGCTCCCTCCTCGACGTCTACGGCGGCACGCGCATCGTCCACGGCCACAGCCCCATCCCGTACCTCCTGGGCGAGGTCGGCTCGGAGGACGGCGAGGATGAGTCGGGGCCCGTGGTCGCCGGACCGCACATCTATGCGGACGGACTGGCCATCGCCATGGACGGCGGAGTGACCATGGCCGGAAAGCTGCTGGTCCAGCAACTGCCGCTGGACAGCTGAACGTTCTCCGGGCACGTGTCCCCCCACGGCGCACCGCAGAAGAACTGTGCTGGCCAGGGGCCATTTTCTGGAAACCCCCTGTCACCGCGTACCTTCATCGCTCTACCATCGGCTTATCCGTAGCAGGCTCCCCTCCGTTTCTGCCCGACGGCTCGTCAGCATGCCGAGCCCCAAGCCCTACGGAGCATCGGGGGATGCACATGAACAGCGTTCCGCAGCACCTGCCGAGCGAGGACCGCCAGGAATTCGAGCGGATCCTCGGCAAGGCGCTGCGCTCCGCACCACACCGCCCGGAACTCGCCGCAGTCGGCCGGCGGCTCAACCCGGAGCAGCTGCGCACCATGGCGCTCAACGCCACCGGGCTCATCACAGCTGCCGCGGCGACCGAATACGACTACTACGTCAAGGTCCGCGAGGAACTGCGCCATCCGGCGCCGTCCACCCCGTCGTCCCGCGAAGGCACCTCCGGCTCGGCCGAGCCGAGCGGCACCGCGGTGGGGCTCGCGACCACCATGGGGGAGACCACCGAGACGGCCGGGGCGGGCGCCGGAGCCATCGTCGCCGTCCTCGCTCCCGTCCTTGCCGGTACCGCCGCGGCGATCTTCCTGCTCGTGGGGTACGTCCTGCAGATGCTCGACCCCGAGCCGGGCATCGCCCAGACCCTCACCACGACCGGGTGGGTCTTCGGGGCGATCACGGCGGCCGCCATCCTCGTGGCCGCAGTCGGCCTCCTCCTCACCGCCCTGCGCAACGGCGCCACCTCGTTGGACGCCGGAGCCCAGGGTGAGTTGAACGACGAGGTGGCCCGGGCGAGGGAAGCGTGGCTGGAGGCCCTGCTGGAGCGCGGCATCATGCCGTTCTTCCGCGAGGCCCTCACCGACCCGGGCACCACCGCCATGGGCCCCACAGTCCCGTCCACCCCGCCCAGCCGCATCCCGAACCTCGGCTACAACCGTCCGGGCTTCAGCAGCCCCGAGGGCGGCCCCGGCGCGGGACGCCGCCCCGGCTTCTCCAGCCCGGACTTCACGAGCCCGGACTTCGGAGGACCGGACAACCAGCCGGAGTGACGCACCGGGAACCGCCATGCCGGAGCCGCGCTCCGGCCCCGGCGGCCTCCCGGAGCATCGCCCCGGCCATGGGCCAGGACCGATCCGCGAGCCGACCCGTGAGGCCGACCGAGCGAGATCCCTCCGCCGGAGAAGAACCGTACCGGGGTGAGGGCAGCGGCGCGGCCGGGTTCTCCCGGACACACGCCCGAACAACCCCTTGCCTAGTTCTCTCCCCATCATGAAGCCACTCCCCTGAGAGAGCCGACGCGCCGTCTTCCTTCGCTCTCAGGGAAGCGATGCCCCGGAGAGCCGGGGCATCGAACCCCGCTACTCAGTCCGCGATCGGCAGATACACCCGGTTCCCACTCGCCGCGAACTCCTTCGACTTCTGCACCATGCCCGCCTCGATCTCGGCCTGGGATCCGCCGTGTTCGCGGCGGATGTCCTGAGAGATCTTCATCGAACAGAATTTCGGACCACACATGGAGCAGAAGTGGGCCGTCTTGGCGGGTTCCGCGGGAAGCGTCTCGTCGTGGAACTCGCGGGCCGTGTCGGGGTCGAGGGCCAGGTTGAACTGGTCCTCCCAGCGGAACTCGAAGCGGGCGTCCGACAGCGCGTCGTCCCACTCCTGTGCGCCCGGGTGTCCCTTGGCGAGGTCCGCCGCATGGGCCGCGATCTTGTAGGTGATGACGCCCGTCTTGACGTCGTCACGATGGGGCAGGCCCAAGTGCTCCTTGGGCGTGACGTAGCAGAGCATCGCTGTGCCCCACCACGCGATCATCGCGGCACCTATGCCCGAGGTGATGTGGTCGTATGCCGGCGCGACGTCGGTGGTCAGCGGGCCGAGCGTATAGAACGGCGCTTCATCGCAGATCTCCTGCTGAAGGTCGATGTTCTCCTTGATCTTGTGCATCGGGACGTGTCCCGGGCCCTCGATCATGGTCTGTACGTGGAAACGCTTCGCGATCCGGTTGAGTTCCCCGAGAGTGCGGAGCTCCGCGAACTGCGCCTCGTCGTTGGCGTCCGCGATCGAACCGGGCCGCAGACCATCACCGAGCGAGTACGTGACGTCATATGTGGCGAGGATCTCGCACAGTTCCTCGAAGTTCTCGTACAGGAACGATTCCTTGTGGTGCGCCAGGCACCACGCCGCCATGATCGAGCCGCCGCGCGAGACGATGCCGGTCTTGCGGTTGGCCGTCAGCGGTACATACGGCAGGCGCACGCCCGCGTGGACCGTCATGTAGTCCACACCCTGCTCGGCCTGCTCGATGACCGTGTCCTTGTAGATCTCCCAGGTCAGTTCCTCGGCCTTGCCGTCGACCTTCTCCAGCGCCTGGTAGAGCGGCACCGTGCCGATGGGGACGGGGGAGTTGCGCAGCACCCACTCGCGCGTGGTGTGGATATTGCGCCCCGTGGACAAGTCCATGACCGTGTCGGCGCCCCAATGGGTCGCCCAGGTCATCTTCTCGACCTCCTCCTCGATGGAGGACGTGACCGCCGAGTTGCCGATGTTGGCGTTGACCTTGACCAGGAACCGCTTGCCGATGATCATCGGCTCGATCTCGGGGTGGTTCACGTTCGCGGGCAGCACGGCCCGGCCCGCCGCGATCTCCTCGCGGACGACCTCGGGCAGGACGTTCTCCCGGAGGGCCACGAACTCCATCTCGGGCGTGATCTCCCCGCGCCGCGCGTACGCGAGTTGCGTCACAGCCTTGCCGTCACGGCTCCGGCGCGGCTGCCTCGGCCGCCCCGGGAACACCGCGTCGAGATTGCGCAGCCCACCGCGCGGTGATGTGTGCTTGATCCCGTCGTCTTCGGGGCGGACGGGACGGCCCGGGTACTCCTCGGTATCTCCGCGAGCGAGGATCCAGTTCTCGCGGAGAGGGGGGAGCCCCCTGCGCACGTCGGTGTCGAGGCTCGGATCGGTGTACGGACCGGAGGTGTCGTACAGGGTGACCGACTGCCCGTTGGTGAGGTGCACCTGACGGACCGGCACCCGCAAGTCAGGGCGTGATCCCCCGACGTACGCCTTGTGCCAGCCGATGGACTTCTGCTCCTCCTCCGGCTTTTTGCCCTGAGATGCGGCGAACACCCCGTTCGCCTGGTTGGAGATGTTCGTCTGGCTGGAGACAGGTGTGCGTGCGTCCTTGTTGGTCATGAGACCTAACTCCCTACGCCGGCATTACCCGGTAACAGGTTCAGCGGTCGACGCAGCGATTTCCGCCCGGCGATGTTCCACGTGAAACATCGCGTCTGCGGAGGTCAGCGCCCTCTCAGCCCGGTGCTCCGAGCTCCCGCGTGTGCAAAGGTGCCTCTACGCTAGCGGCAGATGTGGCGCGGTGAACAGTGGACTCCCGCCGTTCTTGCGATGATCGGTCGGTGACCACGATGCGACAGCCCCCACTCCCACCCCCGGAGCCCCCACGCGGACATGGCCCTGGGCGCAGCCATGAACGCGGCCCTGGTGGCGGGCATGGCTCCGGTGGCGGACATGGATCCGGTGGTGGCTGGGGCCCCGGCGGAGGCCACGGTGCCGGTGACGGTCACGGCCCCCATGACGGTCAGGAGCACGGGCAGGGCCACGGCCCGGGTTCCAGCGGCAGCCACGGGCACTCCCACAGCCACGGCCCCGCCACCCCCGTCTCCCGGCACCTACGCAAGGTCATCGCCGCGGTGCTCATCCCCTTCGCGACGGCGGTCGTCGTGGGCCTCGTGGTGCTCTGGCCCGGCGGCGCCCCACCGCACGAGCGCACCGGCGTCGGCTTCGACCGGCAGACCCAGCAGGCCACGGTCACGAAGGTCGAGGAGCTGGACTGCAAGTCCGTGAACGCCTCGGGGACACCCCCGACCGGCGACACATCGACCGCCGAGGGCTCATCCGCTCAGCAGCAGGAAAACGGCACCTGCAAGAAGGCGACGATCACAGTCGACACCGGCAAGGACAAGGGCCGCACCTTCACAGAGATCGTCCAGCCGGACCAGTCACGGCAGCTGGAGCAGGGCCAGGAGGTCGTGGTCGCGTACGAACCCTCGGCGCCCAAGGACCTGCAGTACTCGGTCACCGACGTGAACCGGAAGTTCCCGATGGTGCTGCTCGCCGGGATCTTCGCACTCGCCGTCGTGGCGGTGGGCCGATTGCGCGGTGTCATGGCGCTGGTCGCGCTCACCATCAGCTTCCTGGTGCTGACGTTCTTCATCCTTCCCGCCATCCTGCAGGGCTCGAACCCGCTGGTCGTGGCCGTGGTCGGAGCGAGCGCCATCATGCTGATCGCGCTCTACATGTGCCACGGCCTCTCCGCCCGCACCTCAGTCGCGGTGCTCGGCACCCTGGTCTCGCTGCTGCTGATCGGTGTGCTCGGCTCGCAGTTCATCGGCTGGGCCTCACTGACCGGCAACACGGACGACAACACAGGCCTGATCCACGGCCTCTACCCGTCGATCGACATGAGCGGTCTGCTGCTCGCGGGCGTCATCATCGGTTCACTCGGTGTGCTCGACGACGTGACGGTGACACAGACCTCGGCGGTCTGGGAGCTGCACGAGGCCAATCCGTCGATGGGCTGGCGCGGCCTGTACCGCGCCGGCATCCGCATCGGCCGCGACCACATCGCTTCGGTCGTCAACACGCTCGTCCTCGCCTACGCGGGTGCCGCGCTTCCTCTGCTGCTGCTCTTCTCGATCGCGCAGAGCAGCGTCGGCACGGTGGCCAACAGCGAGCTGGTCGCCGAGGAGATCGTCCGTACGCTCGTCGGCTCGATCGGCCTTGTGGCCTCGGTTCCCGTGACCACTGCCCTGGCCGCGCTGGTGGTCTCGGCCGATCGCCCGAGTCCTCAGCCGGCAGCGGCAGCGACACCGGCACGCACAGGGAGGGGGCGCCGCCGCAAGCGGTGACACCGGCATCCGGAGTCCCCGCAGCGTGCACGCAGAAGCGTTACGGCACCCCCAAGGCGCGCGGCTCAGCCCGCGCTCTGCTCCTCCGCCAGGATGCGGTCCAGAGCCTCATCGAGGTGCGTCTCGAAGTCGGCGAGGGAACGCTCCTGCCCCAGCGGCACCAGTTTGTCCGTACGGTCCAGGAACGCCACGAGCGGCGCTGTTCCAGACCGGAACAGGGCCTGGTCACAGCCCACCTGAAGCCGGATCAGCACCTCGCCCAACGCCTCCGGATCGGCGGGCGCGATATGGACGTCACCGTCACCGCTCGGCCGCCCCACGCCGTCTACCAGCAGCTCTCGCCCGAATGCCCAGGTAACCGGGGCGTCTCCGGGGAGATGGAAGGTCAGCCGCACGGCATAGGGATCACACGTCTCGTACCGCAGCTCCACCGGGATCCGGAAGGAGAGCTCATCCGAGACGAGGAAGCTCATCATGACCTCTGCCTGTACTGACTCGCGCATTCGCCTACCTCGTCAGTTGCCATCGACGGGCCGGGAATCAGCCCTGACACTGCCCGCAGTTTGCTGAAAGTACACGAGAGATCACAAGGAGTGATTTTTCAGATGCTGATAGAGAGCGCGAGTGTCCCTAGTAGCCTTCCGATCTCGTCCTGCAGCTGCCGTGCTGCGGGCAGCAGTCGGTCGGACTGGTGGAGGGGCAGCGAAATGGCCATAGTCGCGGCGGTCGTTCCCAGCGTGAGGGGGATCGCGGCGCAGACCGTGCCCAGCGCGTACTCCTGTCGCTCGACCACCGGTTCCATCCGTCCGATCCGGTTGAGGCGCCATGAAAGGGCCTGTTCGTCACGCACCGTGTACGGAGTGATCGCCCGCACGGGATAGCGGTCGAGGTGATCGCTCCGCGCCTCCTCGCCGAGCTGCGACAGCAGACACTGCCCGACGGCGTGCGCGTGCCCGGTCTCACGGAAGTCGGCCCACTCCTCGACCGCTGGATTTCCAGGACTGTCTGCGACGCACATGACCTCGATCTCGCCCTCACGGTAGACCGCGTAGTACACGGGGGCGCCGATGATGTCCCTCCAGTGCGCGAGGACGTCGCTCACCGTGCTGCGACGTTTCTGCTGCGCCCCGCTGCTGCTGAGCCGCTCGGCCGCCTCACCGAGGAAGAACAGCCCCTTGTCCCGGTGCAGATAGCCCTCGTGCGTCAGCGTGCGCAGCAGGTGGTACGCCGTGGGCAGCGCGAGTCCGGCGTCCCGGGCCAGCTGCTTGGCAGGCGCCCCGTACTGACGCGCGGCCACGGCCTCCAGCAGCCGCATCGCGCGCTGCACCGAGCCGATGAGAGTGGTGGGGTGCGTCTCCCCGGCCGACGCCGGGGGAGGCTTCGGGGAGGGAACGCGCACCGCCGGGGCTGTCTCGATGCGGGAGGAACGGGGCTCCGGCGGTCGGACGGGCGGCTCCCCGGGTGAGGTACGGGGCTGCACGGGGGGAGCCGGCGCCCTGGTGGGCGTCGTGGGCCGGGTCTGCGGATCGGCGGGTACGGTGTCAGCCGTGGCCAAGGGTCACTCCCGAAGCACGAGGAGGGCCGCCCGTGCGAGGGAACACGGGAGGGATGTGCGCCGCCCGCGGGGTCGCCCCCGCAGCGAGTTCCGGACTTTAACGGCCCGTCATCCCCCGCAGACGGCCCCGCCGGGAAACTTCCCTCCCCCGAGGGAACCTCGGGTTCCTGTTGGCACCTCGACCGTTACCGGCCGCTCACCCGGTTCCGTGTCACCGCATGCCGCACGCTGACGACTCACCAGTCACTGCGCGACGACGAGCCCGCCATGAACTTCCGGACGACGTAGATCAGCCCGCCGACCAGCGCGACGAACACCAGCACCTTGAAGAGCAGGGCCACGACGACTTGCAGCACGCTCAGTATCAGACTGCCGAACACGACCAGGGCGATGACCGGCACCGCGACCCACTTCACCCACCACGGCAATCCCGTGAAGATCTCCCGCATCGCCCTTGTCCTTACTCCGTCGCCTCCCGGGGCCCCGTATTCGGGGCCTACCTCCGGGTCCTGTGATGTCCTGCCTTCGATGTTAGGGCGGAACAGGGTGGCTCCGGGGGCCTCGCGCCCCTTGTCCATCCCTGATCGTTCCCCTAGGGAATCCCGGGGCCGCCTCAGCTCTCGGGCGGAGAGAACACCACCATGACCCGGAGGTCCTCGGTGATGTGATGGAACTTGTGGGCCACCCCGGCGGGCACGTACACGACGCTGCCACGCGCCACCTGCGTCGTTTCCGTACCAACGGTGATCGAGGCCCGGCCGCTCACGACGAAGTAGACCTCGTCCTGGTTGTGCGGATTCTGTGGGTCGTGTTCACCGGCGGCAAGCGCGTACAGACCGACCGACATGTTCCGCTCACGCAGAAACTGCAGGTAGGCACCGTCGTTGGCGGCGCGCTCCGCCTCCAGTTCGTCCAGCCGGAATGCCTTCATCGCCCTTGTCCGCCCCTTGCCCCAGTGCTCGTGCCCGATCTCGTCTGCCACGATCAGACACATGAAGAATTTCGTAGTCAAGACGATCGCCAACGCGGGCGCCCTCGCGGTCGCCGTATGGGTCCTCGACAAGATCATTCTGACCGGTGACAGCACGGTCCAGAAAGTCGGGACACTGCTGCTCGTAGCGCTCGTCTTCGGCTTGGTGAATGCCGTGGTCAAGCCCATAGTCAAGCTGCTGACCCTACCCCTGTTCATCTTGACCCTCGGCTTGTTCACCCTGGTGGTCAACGCACTGATGCTGTTGCTCACCTCGTGGCTGGCCGACAAACTCGACCTGAGTTTCCAGGTGGAGGGCTTCTGGACCGCGGTCCTGGGCGGCCTGATCATCTCGATCGTCTCCTGGGCCCTCCACGTCGTCCTGCCCGACGAGGACTGAGCATCCCGCTATGACCTACCGTGTCTGCTTTGTCTGCACTGGCAACATCTGTCGTTCCCCGATGGCCGAGTCCGTCTTTCGCGCGCGCGTAGAGGAGGCCGGGCTCGACAGCCGGGTCGAGGTCGACAGCGCGGGCACGGGCAGCTGGCACGAGGGCGACGGTGCCGACCCGCGCACCGTCTCCGTCCTCGAGGCGAACGGCTACGGAAGCGAGCACGTTGCCCGGCAGTTCCAGGACTCCTGGTTCGCCCGCCTCGATCTCGTGATCGCCCTCGACTCCGGCCATCTGCGGGCCCTGCGCCGTCTCGCGCCCACTCCGGAGGACGCCGCGAAGGTCCGGCTCCTGCGCTCGTACGACCCCGCCGCGGGCGATGACCTCGACGTACCGGACCCGTACTACGGGGGCATGGACGGCTTCGAGGAGTGCCTTGAGATGCTGGAGGCGGCGAGCCCAGGCCTGCTCGCCGTCGTACGGGAGCATGTGGAAGGACAGGCGGCATGAGCGACTCGGCGGTCTTCGGCGACGGCACACGTGCGGTACGGGCAGGGCTGCCCGAGCCCGTCAAGCACGAGCCCACCCTCCCGGGCCCGGTCTTCGCCGCCCACTACCACCTGCCGGGCGACCCCACGGGCCCCTACACCTACGGCCGCGACGAGAACCCCACCTGGACCCTCCTGGAGCGCGCCATAGCCGAGCTGGAGGCTCCGGGCCAGGACGACGCGGAGACGCTCGTCTTCCCCTCCGGCATGGCCGCCATCTCGGCCGTCCTCTTCTCCCAGCTGCGCACCGGTGATGTCGCGGTACTGCCGAACGACGGCTATCAGGCACTGCCGCTGGTGCGTGAGCAACTGGAGGCGTACGGCATCGAGGTACGTACGGCGCCGACGGCCGACAACGCGCAGCTCGACGTTCTCGACGGCGCGAAGCTGCTGTGGATCGAGACGCCGTCGAACCCGGGGCTCGACGTGTGCGACATCCGGCGGCTCACCGAGGCAGCACACGCGCGTGGGTGCATCGTCGCGGTCGACAACACCCTGGCGACCCCGCTCGGGCAGCGGCCGCTGGAACTGGGGGCCGACTTCGCCGTGGCCAGCGGCACCAAGCAGCTCACCGGACACGGCGACCTCCTGCTGGGGTACGTGGTGAGCCGCGACGCGGGGCTGCTGACGGCAGTGCGGCGCTGGCGCAAGATCGCCGGGGCGATCACGGGGCCCATGGAGGCCTGGCTCGCCCACCGTTCGCTGGCCACGCTGCACCTCCGCGCCGACCGCCAGAGCGCCAACGCCCTGGCCGTCGCGGAAGCGCTGAAGGGGCGGCCCGAGGTGACCGGGCTGCGCTATCCGGGACTGCCCGACGATCCGGCGCACAAGGTCGCCTCGCAGCAGATGCGGCGCTACGGGTGTGTGGTGTCGTTCTCGCTGCCCACACGCGCGCGTGCCGATCGTTTTCTGGACGCTCTGCGCCTGGTGGACGACGCCACGAGCTTCGGCGGGGTACGGTCCACCGCCGAGCGGCGCGGCCGGTGGGGTGGGGACGCGGTCCCCGACGGCTTCGTCCGCTTCTCGGCGGGCGCCGAGGACGCCGACGACCTGGTGGCCGATGTGCTGCGCGCTCTTGACGAGTCGGCGGGCTGACGGAGCCGATCGTTACCGCCTGGTACCCCACTACGCAGATCGGGCGGTCCGAACCTCCCCCCTCGTGGCTCGGACCGCCCCCGGTTCTGCGCGCGAAGAACCGCGTCAACAAGGCTAGTTGACTCTGCGTCAGTGTCCAATCACAGTAGCGACAGAGACCTATCGACTTATTTATAGTTGGGCGCTCCGGGGATGGGAGGGGAGGGAGCACCATGGATTTGGCCCTGCTGCGGACGTTCGTCGCCGTGCACCGGGCCGGCTCCTTCACCCGCGCCGCCGCACTGCTCGGTCTCTCGCAGCCGGCCGTCACCTCGCAGATACGCACGCTGGAGCAGCAGCTGGGCCGCCCCCTGTTTCTGCGTCAGGCGCGCGGCGTGACCCCCACGACGATCGGCGACGAGCTCGCCCACAAAGCGGCCCCCCATCTCGACGCCCTGGTCGAAATCGCCGAGACCGGGCTGGACGAGGACTCCTCCTTACGCACCCTGCACCTCGCCGGGCCACCGGAGTTCACCGCCGAACGCGCCCTGCCCGCCCTCACCGAGCTGACCGGGGACCACGGGCAGGGTTTTGCGTTGCGGGCCTCGTTCGGAAATGCCGAGGAGACGCTGGAAGGGCTTGCCGCCGGACACCATGATCTGGCCATCACAACGGCACGTCCGCGTGGCGCCCTGCTCACCGCGACTCCGCTCTGCGACGAGGAGCACGTCCTGATCGCCGATCCACGCTGGGCTTCCCGTGTCGGTGCGGCCAAGCTGCGCCGCAAGGACGCTCACGCACTGGAGAACCTCCCGGTGGTCGAGGTGCACGAGTCGCTGCCCTTCGTCGCCCGCTACTGGGCCTCCGTCTTCGACTCCCGGCCCGCCGCTTCGGGCACCGTCATCGTGCCCGACCTCCGCGCGGTCCTCGCGTGCGCCGTCACGGGCGCGGGACTGGCCGTGCTGCCCCGCTATCTGTGTGCGTCCGCCCTGAAGCGTGGTGACGTCGTGGCACTCCTCGAACCGGCGGTGCCTCCGCTGCGCACGTACTTCCTGGCGGTGCGGACCGGCACACTGGCCATGCCGCACATCGCGCGGGCACACGAGCGGCTGCTGCGGGCGGCCACGGGATGGTCGTAGCGCCGGAGGCTGCTTGTGCGCACGGCACACGTGTCGGCGCGATGACGGCATGGCGTGCGGGTGCGCTTCCAGGAGCGGGGAGCCGGCGGCGCGGAGCTCGTCTTTCCCGGGCTCCTCTCCCGGGGCTCCCGTCCCAGGCTTCTTTCCGCGGCTTCGTCCCGAGCTTCTTTTCCGGGGCTGGGCGATGTTTCACGTGGAACCAACCGGGCCACATTTCTCCCATGACCGTCCGACCCGTGGTCAAGCGCACCGCCCGCGCCATCCTGCTCGATGGCGACGACCTGATCCTGATCAAGCGGACGAAGCCAGGCGTCGATCCCTACTGGCTCACACCGGGTGGCGGGGTCGAGCCCGATGACACGACCGTCGTCGACGCGCTCCATCGCGAGGTACATGAGGAACTCGGCGCCAAGATCACCGATGTGGTGCCCTGCTTCGTGGACACCGTCGAACACATCGGCGAGGACGGCGGCGCGACCGGCGTGAAGGTCCAGCACTTCTTCGTCTGCCGCCTGGAATCCATGGACACCTCCCAGCGGCACGGTCCCGAGGTCGACGAACCTCTGGGCGAGTACGAGATCGTGCGTGTGCCGTTCACACGGGTCGGTATCGCGTCCGTCCACCTCGTACCGCTGTCCCTGCGGCACTACCTCGACGGGAACATCGAGGGCGTCCGGGCGATGCACGCGCCCGACCTTGGCTGAGCCCGACGAGCCTCAGTCCGCTGCCGCGACCAGCTCCTCCACCGAGTCGTGCCGTATGCGGTTCCAGGGCATGCCGATGCCCCGCAGCGTGTCCACACCACTGCGGATCAGGCCGGGCGGACCCGAGAGATACGCGTCGTACTCGTTCCACGGCCCGAACTCGCGCATGGCATCGGGGAGCTGCAGGAGCCCTTGCCGGTCCACGACCGTGCGGATCTCCAGCCATGAGTGGCTCTGCTTCATCCGCAGCAACGTGTCGATGTCGTAGAGGTCGTGATCGGCGCGTGCGCCGTAGAACACCTCGACGGAACGTCGCTCACCGTGCTCTGCGACGTCCTCGACCAACGCCTTGATGGGCGCTATGCCTGTGCCGCCGCCTACGCACAGCAGTCCGCTGTCAGTGGTGTGGTCGACCGTCATCGAACCCGCCGGCGGCCCGAGTCGTAGGACGTCGCCGGGGCGAGCCCGGTGCACGAGCGCAGTGGACACCCAGCCTGCCGGGATCGCCTTCACATGGAACGACAGCAGGCCGTCGGAGCGGGGCGCCGAGGCGAATGAGTAGTGCCGCCATATCCGCGGCCACCAGGGAGTCTCCAGGCTCGTGTACTGCCCGGCAAGGAAGGGGTACGGCTGGTCGGGCCTGACGGTGATGACCGCGATGTCCGGCGTCCTGAGATCGTGCGAGACGACCTCGGCCATCCACCAGGGCGGGGACCGCAGCTCGTCCTCGGCCGCCGAGTCGATCATCACCTGGGAGATGGTCGTGTACGCCCGCACCCACGCCGCCTCGGTCCTTTCGTCCCAGATGGCGCTGGCGAACCGGCTCAGCGCCCCGATGAGGCACTCACCGACGGCCGGGTAATGCTCGGGCCGGGTGCCGTACTTGCGGTGTCCCCGGCCGAGATTCTGCAGGTAATCCTCCAGCACCGGGGCGTTGTCGATGTGTTCGGCCGCGATCAGCAGAGCCTTGAGGAGGCGATCGCGCTGAGTGTCCATCGCCGGCGGGAAAAGCGGACGCAGCTCGGGATGCCGCACGAAGAGCAAGGCGTAGAAGTAGGAGGTGACCTTGTCGGCGACCGGGCTGATCTCTTCCATGGTTTGCCGGATGAGCACGGCGTCCGGGGAGGCCTGGGGAGAGGAGGCGGAGCGTTGGGGGGGTACACGCTCCTGTTGGACGGTCGCCTGGGGCGGCGGGGCCTCGGCGGATGCCGGCGCGCCCCCGTCCGGTATTCGTTCCTGAATACCGGCGCTTCCGCTCGTTGCAGGGATGCCGCCGCCAGATGCGGGCTCACCCTCAGCAGGCCGGCCGAGCGGGCGCAGCCCGGCCAGACGGCTGCCCTCGGTCTCCTGCTCTCCGCCGGCGGGTGTGGGCTTCTTACGCGGGGTGAACCAGCCGCCCGCGCCGTCGCCGCCGGACGTGCCGTGATCGGCCGACGTGGTGGTCGGAGCGTCCATGGTGTGCCTCGCCTCGAACTTCTTTCGGTCGTTCTGCGTACCCCCCGGGCGGGAGGTTGCCTGCTGTCCCCCGCAGACGGCCTTGCATTCCCCGTTCGGTCCCATCGGCCAAGCGGCCACATTCAACCCGGATTCCGGCCGCGTACGGACAAGTAGGCAAGTGAGATGGACCGCAGTTCTCACACCGCAGCGTCCCACCGCGTACCAGCGGCCGATCACTTAACGCAGAATGCGGGTCTTCGATCTCTCCGTCCCATTACGCTGCATTGGCCTGTGTTCATGCCCTGGTGAGATGAGCGCACCTCACCCTGGACAAGAACCGGACTCGACCATACCGGCAGACGTCCCACACACAAGTCCCCCCATCCTTCACCACGATCTGTACAGCGTGCGAAAGTCAAGATTTCTTCAACTGCCGGGCGCGGTAAACCCATTCATGTGCTAGCCAGACATCGAAGCGTCGCGCCAACAGCCGGGCCAGGGGGGCGAGGCCGGCGGATTGACCTGTGCGGGAGATCAGGTGCCGTCGGTACGACGAGCGTGATCGTTGTTTCACGTGAAACACCTGTCCGCCTGCTGTGGTCTTGAGTACATGGCCAAAAGCTCATGCGTGTCCCCGCAAACCGGTGGACGACAGGGGCGCAGGTCAGACAGCCTGACCTGCGTGCCGACACCTTCCCTCGCCGCTCTCCCCATCCGCCGCCTGACGCCTCGCGATCTCACCGCCTGCGCCGACTTGTCCGAGGATCGGGGGTGGCCCCGTGAGGAACACAAATGGGGGCTGCTTCTCGCGGCGGGCAAGGGATACGGCATCGACGACCCCGGCGGCGGCCTCGTCAGCGCCTGCGTCGTGACCGAGTACGGCACAACGGGCCGCCCGGATCTCGGGACGATCGGCATGGTTCTGGTGGCCGAGCGTCATGCCCGTCAGGGCGTCGGCCGCCGTCTGATGCAGCATGTCCTCACAGAGGCGGACACGACCCCTCTGACGCTTCATGCGACGCCGTACGGCCGGCCTCTCTATGAGGAACTGGGCTTCAAAGTCACCGGCCGGGCCGAGATGATCGTCGGGCACTTCACGCCCGGCGGACGGCTACCTGTGATCGCCACCCGGCCGGCCACAGCCGAGGACGTCACCACGATTCTCCGGCTCGACGAAGAGGTCTTCGGCGCCGACCGCACCCATGTGCTCACGCGCCTTCCGGCATTCGTCGACCACCTTCATGTCGCCGAGGAAAACGGCCGGATCATCGGGTACGGGGCCGCCTGGCCCAACGTGGACACTCACGTCGTCGGTCCGCTCATCGCACGGGACACGGAGACGGCGAAGGCGCTCATCACCTCCTTGGCCGCTCGTACCGACCGCGCCCTGCGTACCGACATCGACGTACGCCACGACGAGTTGCTGACGTGGGTGAAAGACCGCGGGCTGACCTCCATGGCCTTCAATGCGGTGATGACCTATGGGATCGCCGAACTGCCGGGCGACTGGACCCGGCGGTTCGCTCCCGTGACGGTGGCGGCGGGCTGAGGCATCCACGAAACTCGGCGCGGGGGCCGTTGTGGCCCCGGCGCCGAGTTCGGGGCCGGGATGTGGGTGAGCCGACACGGGGGTCAGCTCCGAACGGCGGACCGTTGCTCGGTGGTGTTCCCCATCACTGCGGCTCCGCCGCCCGTCCCAGCCCCGGCCACGACCGTGCTGGATGCGCTACCCCTGCGCTCCAGGGCGGCTGAGAGGACAGCCAGGACGAGGGCGGTCCCGGCGAGGGCGGCGCCGACCCAGTTGGGGGCCGTGTAACCGAGACCCGCGGCGATGACGAGACCGCCGAGCCAGGCAGAGAGCGCGTTACCGAGGTTGAAGGCGCCGATGTTCACCGCCGA
Source organism: Streptomyces acidicola (assembly GCF_009377235.1). Lineage (GTDB taxonomy): Bacteria > Actinomycetota > Actinomycetes > Streptomycetales > Streptomycetaceae > Streptomyces > Streptomyces acidicola. Next base: position 32,745 of record NZ_VMNX01000015.1, on the reverse strand, counting down.
GGCCAGCGTGGGGGCGGCGTGCGCCTGGTCGAGGACGCGCTTCTGCAGCGGTGGAACGGTCGCGAAGCCCAGGGCGCCAACCAGCGCGATCGTCACCGCCGCCGCGATCTTGTCGTGCGCGGTGAGGGTGAAGAGCGCGAGGACGACGGCGAGGGCGCCCAGCGAGATGTACAGCATGGGCATGAGCGCGCGGTCGGCGAACCTGCCGCCCACGATGTTGCCGACGACCATGCCCAGGCCGAAGAGGACGAGAAGCCAGGTGACGGAGGAGTCGGCGAAGCCCGCGACATGCGTCATCATCGGCGCGATGTAGGTGATGGCCGCGAAGACACCGCCGAAGCCAAGGACGGTCATCGCCATGGCGAGCAGGACCTGCACGTTCTTGAAGGCGGCCAGCTCATGGCGCAGGTGTACCCCTTCCGGCCTGGGCATCTCCGGTACGAGCCGTGCGATGCCTGCCAGGCCCAGGACCCCGAGGGCGGCGACGACGGCGAAGGTGACGCGCCAGCCGACGGACTGCCCGATAAAGGTGCCCAGCGGCACGCCGACCACGTTGGCCACGGTGAGTCCCGTGAACATCATCGCGATGGCTCCGGCCTTCTTTTCGGGTGCCACCAGGTCGGCTGCGACGACCGAGCCGATGCCGAAGAAGGCACCGTGAGCGAGCGAGGCAATCGCACGGCCGATCAGCATGACGGCGAAGACAGGTGCGACGGCGGACACCAGGTTGCCGACGATGAACAAGCACATCAACAGCATCAGCATCCGCTTGCGCGGAATCCTGGTGCCCAGGACGGTCATGATCGGGGCGCCCGCCGTGACGCCCAGTGCGTAGCCGGTGACCAGCCAGCCGGCGGTGGGGATGGAGACGCCGAAGTCCTGGGCGACCTCGGGGAGGAGGCCCATGACGACGAACTCGGTCGTGCCAATACCGAAAGCCCCGATCGCCAGGGCCAGAAGCGCGAGAGGCATGAAGGGTGTCACCTTCCGAGTGGATTGCGGGAGCACTTTACCAGCGCCCACAATAGTTGCAGACGCACTCTAACTGCAAAAGCGGTCTATTGCTCCGGTGTCATATCCTGGATCCAGCCGCTCCGGGATGGAGGAAGACGCATGACCGCGACGGACCCCGCACTCACCGCCCTCTCCCAGGGCTGGTGCGCCCTCTCTCTGCTGCACGGGAGGATCGAGGTCCACATCGAGCGCGCACTACAGACCAAGCACAACCTGAGCGTGCGCGAGTACTCCCTGCTCGACGTACTCAGCCGTCAGCACCATGGCGATGGGGGCCATCTGCAGATGAAGCAGGTCGCCGACGCAGTCGTCCTCAGCCAGAGCGCCACCACGCGGCTGGTCACCCGCCTTGAGGACCGGGGGCTCCTGGCGCGCTACCTGTGCCCCACCGACCGCCGCGGCATCTACACGGACGTCACCGAGGCGGGGCTCACGCTTCTCGAAGAGGCACGCCCCACCAACGACGCCGCCCTGCGCGAGGCCCTCGACAAGGCGGCCGAGACTCCCGAACTGGCCCCCCTCGTCCGGGTCGTCGAGTCATTGAGCACGCCCGCATAGGCTGCGCCCATGGGAGATCTTGAAATACGATCGGCCGTCACCGACGACGTTCCCGCCATCGTCGCCATGCTCGCCGACGACCCCCTGGGCGCCCAGCGGGAGTCACCGAACGACCTGACGCCCTACCTGACAGCCCTGGAACGCATCAGCGGCGACCTGAATCAGCACTTGGTCGTCGCCGTACGCGAGAGCCGGGTCGTCGGCACCCTCCAGCTCACGATCATTCCCGGACTGTCGCGCAAGGGCGCGACCCGATCCGTCATCGAAGGCGTCCGTATCCACGCCGACGAGCGTGGCAGCGGCCTCGGCACGAGGCTCATCCAGTGGGCGATCGACACATCCCGGCGCCAGGACTGCCAGCTGGTCCAGCTCACCTCTGACGCCACCCGCACCGACGCCCACCGGTTTTACGAGCGGCTGGGCTTCGAGGCCTCTCACGTGGGCTTCAAGTTGCGGCTCTGAAGGGCTGTCTGTGTGGTGTTGGGTGCTGTTTCACGTGAAACAGCACCCAACACCACACAGACAGCCTCATACGCTCCGCGGGGGCTACGAGATCCCGCGCCACCCCTCGGGGTCCACCCCACCCGGCACCGAAGCCCCCTCCTCGTACGGCTGCCGCGTGAACACAAACGATCCGAGGTCCAGATGGTCCACGGACCCGTCGGGCCGTCTTACGGCCCGCAGAGACTCACCCGCGAAATAGCCATCGAGTCCGGTCCACGTGCCGTCACCGTTCGCCCTGAACCACGCACCCAGGCGGCCGTTGCCCGACAGCGGTTCCAGCGAGAGACCCCCGCCGGCCACGAGCCGCAGCGCGAAGGCATGCGTGCCCCAGTACCACTGCCCAGTCAACTCCAGCACGGACCGGTCGGCTTCGGGCAGCGGCCGCCACGGCTCGGGAATCCGGGGCTCAGCCTCCGCCACGATGCCGACGAGGTCGGCGGCAACACTCGACGCGGCGGGTCCCGAAGTGCAGTTGACCAGCACGACGGCCGCCACATCGTCCTCCACACTGATCGTGAGGCTCGCGAGGAAGCCCGGTACGGATCCGGAGTGCCCCACGAGGAAGCGGCCGTCGCGCTGCTGGAGTTGCATGCCAAGCCCGTACGCCACGCCCGCGGCCACATCCGCCGCCTCGGCCGGCGCGGCGGGCGTCCACATCTCCAGCAGGGACTCCGCGCTCAGCACTCGGTCGTCGCCCTGGGCGAGGAACGCCGCAAAGCGGGAGAGGTCCCCGGTGGTGGACCAGAGTTGTCCCGCGGGCGCCATGCGTCCGAGGTGCTCGGTGGGCTCCGGAAGCATCACGTCCGCCCAGGGATGTACGGCCCAGCCGCCCGCATGGGGCGCCTGCGGGTCGCCGCTCGTGCGGTGCAGGCTCAGCGGTTCGAGTACCTCACGCCGCAGCACGTCCTCCCAGGGGGCACCTCGCAACTCTTCGACGAGGGCACCCAGGAGCGTGTAGCCGGTGTTGGAGTAGTGGAAGCGGCGGCCCACGGGATGCCGGTGCGGCTGCTCGCCCAGCACATCGGCGAGCTCCGGACGCAGCGAGCCGGGGGTGCGCTCCCACCAGGGCGCGGGCGACTCCGCCGCCAGGCCACCGGTGTGCGCGAGCAGTTCGGCGATCGTGGCCTCCCCCGCGCCGGTGCCCGGCAGGTGCTTCTCCAGCGGGTCGCCGAGGTCCAGTACGCCCTCGTCACGGAGCCGCAGCACCAGGACGGCAGTGAACGTCTTGGTGATCGAACCAACCCTGTACTGCGTGTTCTCGTCCGGAGCGTGCCCCTCCACTGAGGTCCGTGCCCCGGTCCACACCGTCCGGCCACCGCGAACGACCGCAGCGACCATGGACGGCGCCCGCCCCTCGGCCTGAGCCACGGCGATGCGGTGCAGCAGGGCGCGACGCGTGGCAGGCAGCAACTCTTCCTGAGGTGTTGTCATGCGGCACAGTCCACCGGGCCCTGAACCGGCAGTCGAGCGGTGTAGGATCTCGCGGCTCGCGGCATAGAGCGATGCTGTGGCCTGCTGTTTCATCGGTTGTCTCAAGGCTTGGCTGGAGAGTTCTGTCTCACGGCTGTGTCATATCCTCGTGGGAACGTCAGTCGCTGCGCGGCCAAGTTCAGGCAGTGCTCCGCGACAACCCGGGGCGGAACGCCTGATGGCCCAGCCGACCTTGCGAAGCCCGTGTGGACCCATGCAGGCGGCAGATGCCAATGAACGGTGGGTCACCGGCTCGCCGGCTCCAGTGGACAGCAGGCGGGGACTGGGTCCCGCGTTTCGGCGTTCGTGCGAAGTGGCGAGCCGAAGCGCGCCAGGCAGTGCCAGACCTTCTTGAGCGCCTGTGGGTCGTAGCGGTCTGTGCGGGCAGCATCGCCAATGATCTGGGGATCAAGCCAGCCGTCGACCGCGATCTCGGCGCCTAGATCGACGTACTCCTGTCCGCGGTAGTCCGGGTGGCGTCGCAAGTGATCCACGGCGAGTCGGAAGCCGGGATGCCACTCAATGACGCATGGGAGTCGGCGGGCCATGTCTTCGACCGCCGTGCCGCGATAGCTGGGATCCAGAACCAGGGCTTCGACGTCGCAGTCGAACCTGACCGGCCCATGAACCTGCGCTTCGATATGACCGTCCACGGCATCGAGGCCGTCGGCCTCGGCCAGCTCAAGGAGCGAGAAGCGGTTTGCAACTCCGAATGCCGAGGGGTCGGTGGAGCTGTCCGGGTAGCAGAACGTGGCTCGCGCGAGAGTCCTGATTGTGAGCCTGAAGTGCGAGGAGCCGAATCGAGGCGCCCCGCCGACAGCGTCTCGCCGGTAGTTCAGCGCTCCGTAAACGGGGCGTTCGCCAGCGGCGGCGAGGTCGTAGGCACCTCCGAAGATACGGCTTTCCCAGTGCCACCTGTCCCCGCCTGGGTGGGCGGTCAGACCGCCATTGCTGGTGCCGGTCACGAACTGCGACCGGTAGATACCGTCCTCCGCCATCTTGAGCAGGATCGGACGGTCGCCCGCCATGCGGTCGGGATGGAAGTTCATCGTCAGCCGCAGTCCAAGGTTGAGCGGCCCTCCCGAGGACAGGGCCGCGACGTGACGCAGAGCCCTCTCCCGCGGGGACCAGGCGACATCAGTACCCATCCGCGCAGTGTGCCGCAATGTCATCGGTGACCACACTGGGTTTTGAGTTGGCCAGAGAGTTCCGCACTCCTGTATCGGGACCTAGCCAAGAAGCCGCCGCAGACAGAGAGGTCAGCGGGGCCGGGATGCGATCTGTCGGCGGGCAGGACCCCAGACTTCCTCGAACTCCGCGGAGGTAAGTTGCTCGGGGTCGTGGCCTTCCCATTCCGAGACGGGCAGTTCAGCTGTGATCCCGAACCGACTGTCGTACTCATCGAGGCGGCCTGCGTCGTAGGCCTGCTGCCACTCGGCGAGGGAGGCAGCTGCGATCGGGGTCAGCTCAGGGCCTTCGAGTTCGACCTGCCGGATCACCCAGCCTTCGGCGTCGACCTCGAAGTAGAACCAGGTGACTTCCTCGTCCCAGTAGCAGCGCATCCATGTGGTCACCGGTCAATAATGACGGTGCTGGCCGCTGCTACGACTGTCTCGCCGAAGGGGGTCAGTTCCATAGCCCGACCGCGCTCGACACGTTCGAACAGTGCTTGCCCGAGGTCCCGCTCCAGGCGGTTGATCTGGGTGACCAGGGTCGGCTGGTTGATACCGAGGACTGCGGCTGCCTCACGCATCGTGGCATATCGCGATGCCGCCACGAAGCGTTCGAGTCGCTGCCGGGCAAAGGAGCTGGTGAGAGCCTCGCGCAGGATCGCTGGAGTGTGGGCCGCCTGCTCCGTCACACGCAGTGCGGTGTTGTGGCTTCCCCCGCCGCGGGGGCGGAGGGGGACGTTGTGGGTGTGGGCCCAGCGGGCCATGTTCGCGGTGCTCATGCCGGTTTCGCGGGCGAGATCCGGCAGGGTCCGGCGTCGGTGGACGTACTGCTCGACGAGCCAGTCCCGTTCGACGGTGCCGCAACGCTTGTAGTCCTGAGGGCCGTCGCGGAGTGGGATGCCGTACTCCTTGGCGAGTTCGGTCAGCACTCTGCGGGAGAAGCCGGTGAGGGTGGCGATCTGCTGGAGGGAACGGTGTTCGTCGCGGTAGAGCTGGGTGAAGCGCTCTGCCGTGATGGCTTGCCGGGCTTGCTGCCGGATGCGGCCGGCGGCTCTGGCTGTGTTCTTCGTCAGCGGGGGTGCGGGGGCTGGGTGTTCGTCGAGGGCATGCCGGATGGCCTCGACGGTCGTGCCCAGGACTTGGGCGGCGTGCTGAACGGGGTGCTGGCGTTCTCGGACGAGCTGATGCAGGCGAGGCAGGTCGATGTGCGCCGGGTCCGGTCCTGGAAGGGTGAGTCCGGCCAGCAAGGCGGTGGGTGGCTGCCAGGTCACGGGCTCGTCGTGGATGCGGTGCGAGGCAAGGAAGTTGAGGGCTTCCTGCTGGAGGGCGTGTGCGAGTTCGGGTGTCTGGAGTGCGGTGAGGTGCAGGGACATCGCCCGGAACTCTGCGCTGTCGAGCCCGCCCTGGTCGTCGGGGGCGGACTCGGCAGGCAGGCCGCTGAGGCGTCGGAAGAGCTGGCTGCGGGCAATGCGTTCGCGTCGGCCAGCTCCCGGCGGGGTTCCGGTGCGGCGGCAGATCTCCAGCCAGCGGTCATGGGGAAGCAGGCCGGTGTAGTCGAGGACCCGGCGTCGGCCGTAGTCGATGGGGACGTCGCTGGCATCAAGGTAGTCGGAGAGCCGGTCCAGGGCAGTGACGATGTCCGGCCAGTGCGGAAGGTCGTCAAGTGCCTGGAGAAGCCGCGAGACCTCGATGCCGTCGATGACGTCGCCGGCCAGCCCGGCCGCCTGTTCCAAGGAGGTGCGACTGTCTGGGATCAGCAGCAGGGCAGCCAGAACGGGGGCCAGGGACCGTGCGTAGATTCCCTCGGGCGGTGTGAGCCGGACCGCCCAGGACGGCCAGAACATCGCAGGGATCTTCCTGGCTCTCTCCTCGATGTCCCGGGCGGTCCTTGCCGGTCGGCGGGGCATCTCGGCCGTGGTGCGGTAGCGGAGGTGCTCGCTGGGGCGGAGGGAAGGGGCGAGCGCGGCCAGATGCACGGACTGCAGCACTGGGCTGATGCCCCGCCCCCAGCCGTCGATACTCGTCACCGAGATCTGCGCGAGTTCCTCGCGTACTTCTTCCAGCAGGCCGCGCAGGACCTCGCCGGCCGGATGGATTCCCGGCTGCTGCAGGATGCCCAGGGCCACGGTGACCGCGACGGCGGCATCCGCGGCTCGCGGCGGGGCCATGAACCCCGGGCGGTCCGCCACCCGTTCGAGGTGCCAGGCGGCCGGGTCGGCAGCGAGGTGCGCTTCCGCGATGTCGGCCGGTATCTGTTCCCGCAGAGCGGCGGCGGGAAGATCGCTCAGGACACGGATGCCCAGGGCCCGGATGTCGGCCAGCACCGCTGGTGCCGGTTGTGGGGCAGTCCGGTAGGAGCCGAAGGCGGCCGTCTGCGTTTCGATGATCTCCGTCACCCGGTCCTGCGCCGCAAGAACAGGGTGGCCAGCAGGCAGGAGAAGCGTCGAAGCGCAGGTCAGATCCGTGCCGCAGCCCGCCGAGATCGGGCCGCCGGGACGGGCTGGTGTATTGCCGCAGAGTTCAGGCCGGGGGACAGACCGGCCGGAACGGGGCCGCTGCCGCGGAACCTGCCCGCAGTGCGGGCAGCAGTCCGCCAGCAGACGGCGGTGCAGGGTGCAGGCGAAGGAGAACCCAAGCCGCCAGGACAACTGCCAGCGCCCCTCGCTGGAGCGGAGACAATCCGGGCAGAAACGGGACCCCCGTCCGCGTCCCCAGAGGACATGCCGTGTCACAGTCCTGCCTTGGGCACTCAGCTGCAGGGCCCGGCCCTCATAGTGCGCCAAGGTCATGGCAGCGACCGCCTCCGGGCTCGTTCCGGTGGCGTGCGCGACGGCGGCGGTCAACCGCTCGTCGAGGAAGATCGTCCAGTCCGCCGGGATGCCCCGGAACTGGTTTCCGGTCCGCTGCCGAACCGGGAATCCGAAGTGCAGCAGGACATCACCGAGCGCGGTGTCCATCCGTCTGGCCGTCGCCTCCAGCCAGGAGTCCAGTGCCTCACCGGGCAGGGGCGGCAGCCGGATCGGCAGAGTCCGGGCCAGCTCTCTCATGCAGCTCGTCGGCCCCGGGATCGCGGGCGGCTGGTCAGCCGCTTCTTCTCCAGCGCGGCCTGGAGTTCGAGGCGGGCCGCCTCGGACGCCTCGTCGTTCTTCACCCGGTCCATCAGCTCCTGGTCCAAACGCTCGGCGCCGGTGCGGACCGCCCGCTGGCAGCCACGGTTGATCAGCGTCATCAGTGAGCCGATGTGTCCGGTGCTGCGGGCGAATAGGTAGTCCGACAGGTCGTCCGCGAGCATGCCGGGGTGCTTGTCTGTGAGCACGACGCGCTGTTCGAGGGCCAGCAGCATCTGCCGCCATTCCCTGCGCCCGGCCTCCGCGTCGATGGTGAACGGACGCAGCCCGAGGCGGGTGGTGCGGCGGCCGGTCTGGGCCAGCGCTGTGTCGCGCCCGTTCGTTCCCTCGCCGAACAGGCCCTTCTCCGCGAGTTCGACCCCCACCATCAGCAACGTCACCGGGAACTCGTTGGCAATCCACTTCAGGTGATTGCTCACCTCGATGCCGCTCTTCTGTCCCCATTTCAGAAAGTGCAGATCATCCAGAACCACCAGTCGGACATCGCAGGACAACACGCAGTCCAGCACCCGCCGTCCGAACTGAGCGGTGGTGCCCCGCCCCTGTCCAGGGTGGCCGAAGAACTCCAGCATCGCCCGGTTGAGATCCTTCATCCCGGTGTTCCCGGTCAGCCCGACCCGGCAGACCGGGATCCGCTCGTGCCCCTGGCTGGTGAACGGGCCCGACTCCTCGATCTCCCGCTGGTGGAAGTCGCGGGCGAAGGCAAGCACCGAGGTCGTCTTGCCCAGCCCCGGGAACGCGTCGACAGCCACCGCCCCCTTGGCCTTGTCACCATCCTGCTCGTTGCTGTCGACGATGTCCCACAAGTCCTCGTGGAGCTCTGCCAGTTGAGGCGTCTTGACCGGGCCGATGTTCGCGTGCCACTTCCGACGCTGCCGGTCGTAGTCCGCCCGCGCCTGCGCGCCCAGAGACTTCAGCTGCTTGCGCGTCAGCAGATCGGGCCGACTGCGGCGAGGACTCTCGGCGAACGCCTTGAAGTCCTCCTTCCGCGACAGGGCGAGATTGTCCGGCTCCGGAACGGCGTTGTCGTTCACACGTCCTCCAGAGCATCAGCGTAGAAGTCGTCCTCCTTGGCGAGGTCCTCCAGATCGGCCTCGTCATCGTCCCCCGTTTCCGTCGCCACGTCGGGCTCCTGCGGTTCTGCGGTCTCGTTGTCCTGGCCAAGGGCCTTGCGTACGGACGGAAGCGAGACGACCGTCTCCGCCTCACTCTCCGGAAGTTCGATGGCGGCCTGCTCTCGCGAGAGCCGCAGGGCCATGCGCCGCTCGGCGATCGTGGTGCCCAACCCGAGGTTCCACCGCTCCAGCAAGTCGGCGACGGCAAGCCGGTCGTCGGGAAAGCGATACTTCGAGGCAGCCAACTGCCGGGCGAATGTCAACGCGTCCTCACTCAACGGCATCTCGGTCGACGGCGCGTGCTCCCAGAGCAGCGTGTGCCAGGCCCGGGTGGCCGGATCACGGAAGTAGATCCGGGTGATGTCGTCGGGGTCCACCTGGAACGGCCAGCCATTCTTGACCGGGCCGTCGTACGGACTCCGGAGACCACTCAGGCCCTTCAGTCCGGGGCCGCTGTAGCGGCGACGGCCAATCTCGACACCGTAGTGCTGGATCGTGCGCCACTCGGTCTTCAGGAACTCGTAAGCAAGGTCCCGGTCGCGGGGTGCTTCGATGTAACCCGCCCGCGCCATGCCGTGCTCGAACATCTTCGCCGGAGACATCCGCAGACCCGGCAGGCCCGGATCGACCAGACTGGAGTGCGGCCTGCAGTGATAGACCGTCGCGGTCCACTCCCGAATGATCGCCTCAAGCTCGTCGAGGAAGAAGAACGCGTCGTCCTCCGGACTCTCGCCCCGCGAGTGGATGTCGGGCCCCTTGTAGCCCGGCAGCACCTGCAGCAGCCCCTCCCGCAAGGTCCGGAAATAGCGCTCAACCGGCCCCTTGTCCCGACCCGTCCGGAGCCGGGCCGGCTGGATGGAGATGCCCATCCGGTGGCAGACACTGGTCAGATGCTCCGAGACGTAGACCTTGCCGTGGTCGACAACCAGCGTCTCGGGAACCAGGGGCGGCGAGGCCAGGCCCGGTCCACTGGCGCCCTCGACGTCGACCAGGACGGTGCGGGGGATGCCGTGCTCGGGCCAGACCGCGTGTCGCGGCCAGTCCCGCCCCGCCGGCCTCGGCCGAAACGACTGGAAGAGCACCGCACTGACATCCACCGCTTTCGTCGAGACCGGCGTCAGCCGGATCCCCGTGATGCAGCGGGTGTACCAGTCCATCCCGACACTCAACTCGGCCTGAACCCACTTGAGCGTCAGCGGGTCGAACGCGAAGACGTCCAGGCGGGTGGAGTCCATCAGCAGGTACTCGCCCGGCCGTGTCGGCCGCAGCTTGCCGTACTGACCCTCCGGCCGACCGGCAATATCCCGGTTGCGCTTCGTACTCAGCCGGAACAGCGGATGTCGTCGCTCCAGCTCCTCCAGCAGCCGAAACGCCGTCGCCCGACTCGGCTGCGGCACCACATCCTCGCCGAACCGCGCGATCACCCGAGCCCGGGTCCGCTCGATCACCATCGTCCGCGACGGCCGCGACTGGTCGGTGTGCTCGACCATCACCTCCACCGCGGTCTCCACCCACCGGTCATCAACTCCGGAGTGTGGCTTTCCTTTTGACTTCTTCGGCGCGAGCCCAGCCTCTCCACGACGACGAAAATCAGCGACCCACTGCTTGACAGTGCGAAGTGATACCCCCAGCTCATCGGCCTTGGCTGTGTATCGCACCTCCAACGGTCGCTCCGGGCGAAAGTCCGGGCGGGGCTCACCATCGCGTGCCAGTTCCGGAACTCCAGACCGGAATCCCGTCAGAACCTCGCGGACATGCTCGGCGCGTTCAAGAACTTTCGCCCGTGCTGAACTGTCGAGCTGTCCCAGTACGACCGAAGCGATCTCTTCTTCATCGTCAGCTGACGGTCCTGGGCCGTCTGGACGGACAGCGGCACGGTCGGAGAACAGAAGTTCCTTGAGTGACAGCCGCAGCAATCGTCCCTGGCCGTCCTTCAGGACCACCTCGTTGCCTGCCGTCGTCGCGGCCATCTCCACCACCTCGACGGTCTCTCCGTCGTAGCGGAAGCGCGTACCGACCCCGACCCGAGCCCCCGCCCTGCTCATGCCGCCCGCCTCAGAACGTGAGAAGGGCTGAGCGGCCGATCGAGATCGGTAACGAGAGACCGCGTCCAGAGCAAATGATGGATGGCGGAGCGGACTTGAGGCTCCGAACGATTCGGCAGACAGCAGGTGGCCTGCCCCAGAGGGACACCATCGAGCTCAGCTCCCCGAAGGTCTTCCAGGACCTCGGGGCTGAACAGCCAGTCCCTTCGATAGCCCGCCAGGAACCGGATGTTCTCCAGTTTCACAGCCGGAGGCTCGCTCCAGACCTCGTACGCCCATCCCCGTGATTCCACCGCCCGCCGAGTCCAGCCGAAGGTGAACGCCACCTCCGGCTTGGACAACCGATGAAGCGGCTTGACGTCGACGACCACCGGCACCTCCCGGGTGAGCAGGAGGTAGTCCGGGATGTGCCTGCGGACCTTCCCCTCCATCACCGTCTTCAGCAAGAAGGGCTGAGCCACGATGCCGCGTACGGACGAATCGAAATCAGCGAAGAGCAACCGCGACAGCTCCAGTCGCGACTCGTAGATCACGTGATCGCGCATCGTCGCCGACCAGTAGGTGCCCGAGTAGTGCTTCTGGCCCTTGTACCAACGGAACGTCCGCCAGGGCATGGCCGAAGCCAAAGATTTGATGGGCTCCGTGCCCCAGAAGCGATCTTCAACGACCTGACCGTTCTGACGACGCACGCTCACCGTCACAGCAACGTCCACCACACCCCCAGCCCACGAGTGACTGCCCGTGTAGCCAAGGTGCCAGCGGTCGCTCCCCGCGTGGAGAGGTCACCCCTTACATCACCCAGAAGAGTGAAGGCCCCGAGCTGCGAGTCTCACGATGGCTGCATAAATGCCATCCATATGCAGCTGACTCTGAGATTATGAAGCAGGATTTGAGACCCTACAAGCGGATTTATCAGGTCTGCGCCATGTCCACGAAGCGTGAGTAGTGCCCCTGGAAGGCGACGGTGATCGTGGCCGTCGGGCCGTTGCGGTGCTTGCCCACGATGATGTCCGCCTCGCCCGCGCGCGGGGACTCCTTCTCATAGGCGTCCTCGCGGTGCAGCAGGATCACCATGTCCGCGTCCTGCTCGATCGATCCCGACTCACGCAGGTCGGAGACCATGGGCTTCTTGTCCGTGCGCTGCTCGGGGCCACGGTTGAGCTGGGACAGCGCGATCACCGGCAGTTCCAGCTCCTTGGCCAGCAGCTTGAGGTTTCGCGACATGTCGGAGACCTCCTGCTGGCGGCTCTCGGACCGTTTACCGCCGGACTGCATCAGCTGCAGGTAGTCGATGACGACCAGCTTCAGATCGCTGCGCTGTTTGAGACGGCGGCACTTGGCACGGATCTCCATCATCGACAGGTTCGGGGAGTCGTCGATGTAGAGCGGAGCGGCCGAAACATCCGGCATCCGGCGCGCGAGGCGGGTCCAGTCCTCGTCGGTCATCGTCCCGGACCTCATGTGATGCAGAGCCACGCGCGCCTCGGCGGACAGCAGACGCATCGCGATCTCATTGCGGCCCATTTCGAGCGAGAAGATCACGCTCGGCATGTTGTGCTTGATCGAGCAGGCCCGTGCGAAGTCCAGCGCCAGCGTCGACTTACCCATGGCGGGACGGGCGGCGATGATGATCATCTGGCCCGGGTGCAGACCGTTCGTGAGCTGGTCGAGGTCAGTGAAGCCGGTCGGCACACCGGTCATCTCCCCCGACCGGGAACCGATCGCCTCGATCTCGTCGAGCGCGCCCTCCATGATGTCGCCGAGCGGCAGATAGTCCTCAGTGGTGCGCTGCTCGGTGACGGCATAGATCTCGGCCTGTGCCCTGTTGACGATCTCGTCGACGTCGTCATCGGCCGCGTACCCCATCTGCGTGATCCGCGTACCGGCCTCGACCAGGCGGCGCAGGACCGCACGCTCGTGGACGATCTCGGCGTAGTACTCGGCGTTCGCCGCCGTCGGGACCGTCTGGACGAGGGCGTGCAGATACGCGGGGCCACCCACCTTGGTGATCTCGCCGCGCTTGGTGAGCTCGGCGGCGATCGTGATGGGGTCGGCCGGCTCACCCTTGGCGTAGACGTCGAGGATGGCCTGGAAGATGGTCTCGTGCGCGGGCTTGTAGAAGTCATGGCCCTTGAGCACCTCGACCACGTCCGCGATGGCGTCCTTGGACAGGAGCATGCCACCGAGAACGGACTGCTCGGCATCGAGGTCCTGTGGCGGTACCCGCTCGAACGACGGCCCCGCGCCGTCCCACGCACTGTCCTCACGGCCCCGGTCGTGCTGTTCGTCACGGGCGCGGCCACCAGTGCTGCCGCGACGGGAGGCGGGCAGACGATCGCTGGGTCCGCTGTCGGCCCACGGCTCGTCCAAGGGCTCGGAAATGCTCACCGGGCCACCTCCTCCCGTCCGCGCGAGCGGACCTCGCCGTGCCCCTCTTTCTTACGGCACGACACTGACAAATAAGAGGCCCAACTCCGCTTCTGGCACGTCGGTTTTGCGTGCATTCCGAGACCTGAAGACAGGGCGGGCGCCGCACCACGGTAGGCCGCTCGGCACCGTCAGCCAATCTGGTTATCCACAGGCCATGTGGACGACGACCCTGATGCTGTGGAGAACTCCACAAAACCTGTGCACGACACGGTGGACAGGCCTGTGAACAAGCCTTGAGACATCCGCACCCTATGGCCCTGACCTGCTACTTTCCCATCCACTGGCTGTGCAGAAGAAAAACTTTCACAGCCAGACCAAGATCCTCTCGAACGAGCCGCCACGACACGCCCGACCAAGCCGACAGTAAGGGGTACTAGTTGATTGCATCTCTTACCTGTGGACGGTTAGATTGATGTCCATGACACAGGCTCCCGCGGCGTCCAGGGCCGCTCGGCGACAGCACGACCGAGAGATCGTCATGCTGGCTGTTCCGGCCTTCGGCGCACTCGTCGCCGAGCCTCTCTTTCTGTTGGCCGACACCGCCATCGTCGGCCACCTCGGCACCGCACAACTGGCCGGCCTCGGTGTCGCCTCCGCCCTCCTCACCACCGCGGTGAGCGTCTTCATTTTCCTGGCGTACGCCACCACGGCCGGGGTCGCCCGCCAAGTGGGCGCCGGCGATCCGCGGGCCGCCATCCGTCAGGGCATGGACGGCGTCTGGCTCGCTCTCCTTCTCGGCGCCGCCGTCGTGGTCGTCGTCCTGCCCGGAGCGCCTGCACTGGTGGATCTGTTCGGCGCCTCGGACACCGCGGCCCCGTTCGCGACCACGTATCTCCGTATTTCCGCACTCGGCATCCCGGCGATGCTGGTGGTGCTCGCCGCCACAGGCGTCCTGCGCGGACTCCAGGACACTAAGACTCCGCTGTACGTCGCCATAGGGGGCTTCGTTGCCAACGCCGCCCTCAACGTAGGTCTCGTCTACGGCGCCGATCTGGGTATCGCCGGCTCCGCGTGGGGCACGGTCATCGCCCAGTGCGGCATGGCCGCCGTGTACCTCTGGGTCGTGGTCCGCGGGGCACACAGGCACGGTGCCTCGCTACGACCGGACGCCGCCGGGATACGAGCCAGCGCCCAGGCCGGGGCACCGCTGCTGGTGCGTACGCTCTCACTTCGGGCCATCCTGATGATCGCCACCGGGGTCGCGGCGCGCCTCGGAGACGCCGATATCGCAGCGCATCAGATCATCCTTTCCCTGTGGACCCTGCTCGCCTTCGCGCTCGACGCGATAGCCATCGCGGGGCAGGCCATCATCGGCCGTTATCTCGGCGCGGGCGATGCCCAGGGGGCCAGGGAGGCCTGTCGCCGCATGGTGCAGTGGGGCATCGCCACCGGCATCGTGCTGGCACTGTTGGTGCTCGTCAGCCGCCCCGTGTTCATCCCGCTCTTCACCGGCGATCCGGTTGTCCAGGACGCCGCATTGCCCGCCCTCATGGTGGTGGCGCTCTCCCAGCCGATCTCCGGCATCGTGTTCGTTCTCGATGGCGTACTGATGGGCGCGGGAGACGGCCCGTATCTGGCGTGGGCGATGCTGCTGACCCTCGCGGTCTTCGCGCCCGCGGCACTTCTCGTTCCGGCTTTCGGTGGCGGACTGACCGCACTCTGGGGAGCCATGACGCTGATGATGGCGATGCGCATGCTGACACTGTGGCTGCGCTCCCGCTCAGGTCGCTGGATCGTCACGGGGGCGACCCGCTGAGCAAGTTGGCCGCGCCCGAGTCACGCATTTTCGGCAGCGCTGTCGTCCAGGTCGAACCGCCTGCGTGCTACGTGAAACATCGCCCCGCTTCCTGCCTGTTTCACGTGAAACAGGCAGGCGTCACACGCGCGTCCCTAGACTGGTTCGGCTCCGTCTGAGGGGCCAAGCAAGCAGTGGGGGCCGCACCCCGAAGGGTGCGGCCCCGGATACCGCTTCAGCGAGCGCGGCGCTTACGCCGCAACGACCTCGATGCTGACCTTGGCGGCCACCTCGGGGTGCAGACGCACGGACGTCTCGTGGGCGCCCAGCGTCTTGATGGGCGTGACCAGCTCGATGCGGCGCTTGTCGACCTCGGGGCCACCGGAGGCCTTGATCGCCGAGGCGATGTCGGCCGGGGTGACGGAACCGAAGAGACGACCGGCGTCGCCGGAGCGAACGGCCAGGCGGACCTTGACACCCTCGATCTGGGCCTTGACCTGATTGGCCTGCTCGATGGTCTGAATCTCGTGGATCTTGCGAGCGCGACGGATCTGCTCGACGTCCTTCTCGCCGCCCTTGGTCCAGCGGATCGCAAACTTCCGCGGGATCAGGTAGTTGCGAGCGTAGCCGTCCTTGACGTCGACGACTTCGCCCGCGGCACCGAGGCCGGAGACCTCGTGGGTGAGGATGATCTTCATGAGTAGGTCACCCTTCCCTTAGCGCGCGGTGGAGGTGTAGGGCAGCAGCGCCATCTCACGGCTGTTCTTCACGGCCGTGGCGACGTCACGCTGGTGCTGCGTGCAGTTGCCGGTCACGCGGCGGGCACGGATCTTGCCGCGGTCGGAAATGAACTTCCGCAGCATGTTCGTGTCCTTGTAGTCCACGTACGTGACCTTGTCCTTGCAGAAAGCGCAGACCTTCTTCTTAGGCTTGCGCACAGGCGGCTTCGCCATGGTGTTTCTCCTGTGTGATCAAGAAGTTTGGGGTACGGCCCCGCCCCTCGCCGTGATGGACCGGTATCCCGATCCCCAAGGCCTAGAAGGGGGGCTCGTCCGAGTAGCCGCCACCGCCGCCGGAGCCTCCGCCCCAGCCGCCACCGCCCTGGTTGCCACCGCCCTGGTTGCCACCGGCGGGAGCGCCGGTCGCCCACGGGTCGTCGGCAGGAGCGCCGCCGCCCTGCTGGCCGCCGCCGGAGCCTCCGCCCCAGCCGCCGCCACCCTGGCCGCCCCCGCCGCCGTAACCGCCCTGGCCACCGCGGCCGGCGGTTTTGGTGACCTTGGCCGTGGCGTTGCGCAGGCTCGCGCCGACCTCGTCGACGTCGAGCTCGTAGACCGTGCGCTTGACGCCCTCACGATCCTCGTAGGACCGCTGCTTCAGCCGGCCCTGCACGATGACGCGCATGCCTCGCTGGAGCGACTCGGCGACGTTCTCCGCCGCCTGACGCCAGACCGAGCAGGTCAGGAACAGGCTCTCGCCGTCCTTCCACTCGTTCGTCTGGCGGTCGAAGGTGCGGGGCGTGGACGCGACACGGAACTTCGCGACCGCCGCACCGGAAGGGGTGAAGCGCAGCTCGGGGTCGTCGACAAGATTGCCGACGACCGTGATGACGGTCTCGCCTGCCATGGGGAACCTCTCGGCGGGTTTGCTGCTGGCTGCTTGTGGTGCTACTCGATTCCCGAGATCAGCTGAGCGGGAGTGCTCAGTGGGTCTCGGGGCGGAGGACCTTGGTCCGGAGGACCGACTCGTTCAGGTTCATCTGGCGGTCGAGCTCCTTGACGACCGCAGGCTCGGCCTGCAGGTCGATGACCGAGTAGATGCCCTCAGGCTTCTTCTTGATCTCGTACGAGAGACGACGACGGCCCCAGGTGTCGACCTTCTCCACCTTTCCGTTGCCCTCACGGACGACGGAGAGGAAGTTCTCGATCAGGGGGGCGACAGCGCGCTCCTCCAGATCGGGGTCGAGGATGACCATCACCTCGTAGTGACGCATGTGGAACCCACCTCCTTTGGACTCAGCGGCCACGGTCGTTCCGTGGCAGGAGGGTTGTGATGCGTACGCAACGGTATCGGCCGCCACTGACATTCGGGGGTCCCGGCTGAGATCCCCCGTCGTGGCCTGGGCAGACACCAGTGCAGACGGTAAAGAGTACCCGCACCCCCGCTTCCGGTTGAAATCAGGCGGTGGGGACCGTCAATCTGTACAGATCGGGTGAGTAAGGCGCTACGATGCGCCGTCTTCCGCAGGAGGTGCCCCATGGCACAGACAATGCGACCCAACATCGCCGGATCCCTGTTCGCCACCGATCACAAGCCCCACCCCGTGCAGGACACCCTGGTTGCCGTGACGCTTGTGCTCGGGGTGGTCTCCTTCGTCACGGCGATGTTCGACCATCTGCACCTGCTCAGTTCCTGGACAGGTCTGGTGGGGATCTTGACCGGAGCGTACGGGCAGTTCATCTCGGAGACGACCCGTGAGCGCTTCGGTCTGATCGTGGGTCTCGGTGCCTCGGCGGTCGGCTTCTTCCTCGGCATGGCACATGGCGGCCTCTTCGGCGGGATCATCGGCTGACCCCGTCGCGCCGGCTGACGGGTCGTCGGCGGACTCCCCGGCCGACGACCCGTCAGCCGGCCGAACAACACCTCGCGGCGTCCCGGCCACGCACCGGTCGGAGCCCGGGTTGCATACGGCCAGACGGCGCGCTCGCAGGGCGCAGTAGGCTTCGGCGCTAGAGCCGGAGCCCCTGTACCCATGGGGACACACCAGCCCGAGGAGCGCCCCGAATGAGCCTGACCCTGAGGACGATCAGCCGAGAGCAGCATCTGGCGTACATCCAGAGCCTGCCGGCGGCGAGCCACATGCAGGTCCCGGCCTGGGCTGACGTCAAGGCGGAGTGGCGCTCCGAGAGCCTCGGCTGGTTCGACAAGACGGGCGAGATGGTCGGTGCGGGCCTCGTCCTCTACCGGCAGCTGCCCAAGATCAAGCGCTATCTCGCCTATCTGCCCGAGGGCCCGGTCATCAACTGGTTCGCGCCGAATCTCGTCGACTGGCTGGAACCGATGCTCGCGCATCTCAAGCAGCAGGGCGCCTTCTCCGTGAAGATGGGCCCGCCAGTGATCATTCGGCGCTGGGAGGCCGGGTCCATCAAGAAGGGCATCCAGGACCCGGACGTGAAGCGCCTGCGCGACATCGAGGCCGACTTCATCGAGCCGCGTGCCTTCGAGGTCGCCGACAAGCTGCGCCGTATGGGCTGGCAGCAGGGCGAGGACGGAGGGGCCGGCTTCGGTGACGTCCAGCCCCGCTATGTCTACCAGGTGCCGCTCGCGAACCGCTCCCTGGAAGAGGTCCACAAGAACTTCAACCAGCTGTGGCGCCGCAACATCAAGAAGGCCGAGAAGGCGGGCGTCGAAGTCGTCCAGGGCGGCTACCACGACCTGGAGGAGTGGCAGCGGCTGTACGAGATCACAGCCGTGCGCGACCGCTTCCGGCCCCGCCCGCTGTCGTACTTCCAGCGCATGTGGACGGCCCTCAACACGGAGGACCCCAATCGCATGCGGCTGTACTTCGCCCGGCACAACGGCGTGAACCTGTCGGCGGCGACGATGCTGGTCGTCGGTGGGCACGTCTGGTACTCGTACGGCGCGTCGGACAACATCGGGCGTGAGGTCCGGCCCTCGAACGCGATGCAGTGGCGGATGCTGCGTGACGCCTACGCCCTCGGTGCGACCGTCTACGACCTGCGCGGCATCTCCGACTCGCTGGACGAGACGGACCACCTTTTCGGCCTGATCCAGTTCAAGGTCGGGACGGGCGGGCAGGCAGCCGAATACCTGGGTGAGTGGGACTTCCCGCTCAACAAGCTGCTCCACAAGGCGCTCGACATCTACATGTCCCGCCGCTGACGCGGTCCGGTATCGCCCCGCCGGTCCGGCGGATGCATCACAATTGCGCTTCACACCTCTGATACACCGCAGCCACGAGAAAGGTTCCGGGACCGGCCATGGCGCTCACGCTCTACGTCGACACCGCGCGCTGGCGGGCACACCACAAGCACGTGCAGGAGCAGTTCCCGGGGCTCGTCCCGGTCTGCAAGGGCAACGGCTACGGCTTCGGCCACGAGCGGCTGGCCGAGGAGGCCACGCGCCTCGGATCGGACATCCTCGCCATCGGCACCACATACGAGGCCGCCCGGATCAAGGACTGGTTCAGCGGCGACCTGCTGGTGCTCACGCCGTTCCGGCGGGGCGAGGAGCCGGTGCCGCTGCCCGACCGCGTCATTCGCTCCGTGTCGTCCGTGGACGGCGTGTACGGCCTCGTGGGCGCCCGCGTGGTCATCGAGGTCATGTCCTCGATGAAACGGCACGGTGTGAGCGAGCAGGACCTGCCGCAGCTCCACGCCGCCATAGAGAACGTCCGCCTGGAGGGGTTCGCCCTCCACCTGCCGCTGGACCGCACCGACGGCTCTGACGCCGTCGAGGAGGTCATCGGCTGGATGGACCGCCTGCGCGCGGCCCGACTGCCGCTCCACACGATGTTCGTCAGCCATCTCAAGGCCGCGGAACTCGTCCGCCTGCAGCAGCAGTTCCCGCAGACCCGCTTCCGCGCCCGCATCGGCACGCGGCTGTGGCTGGGGGACCACGAGGCGACCGAGTACCGGGGCGCCGTCCTGGACGTCACCCGGGTATCCAAGGGCGACCGCTTCGGCTACCGCCAGCAGAAGGCGGCCTCCGACGGCTTCCTGGTGGTCGTGGCGGGCGGTACGTCGCACGGGGTGGGTCTGGAGGCCCCGAAGGCGTTGCACGGCGTCATGCCGCGCGCCAAGGGCGTCGCCCGCGCCGGCCTCGCCACGGTCAACCGGAACCTTGCTCCGTTCGTCTGGGGCGGCAAGCAGCGTTGGTTCGCGGAGCCGCCGCATATGCAGGTGTCGATCCTCTTCGTGCCCGCGGACGCCCCGGAGCCCCAGGTTGGCGAGGAACTGGTGGCCCACCTGCGGCACACCACCACACAGTTCGACCGGATCGTCGACCGCTGACCGGACGGTCACGGGCCGAGCGGAGCCTCGGTTGCCGGATCGCCCCCAGTACGCAGAAGGCCGTACACGGAGCCCGTGTACGGCCTTCTGCGTACCTTCCCTACACCTTGTTCGCTGAGGGCGAACTCCCACCGGTGCCGTGGTCGCCCCACTCGACGTGCGGCCCGTCGAGGTGCGCCGCATGCCTCGGGGGATGAGCCGCCGCGCCGAGCACGAAGACGTCCTCCGCGCCGTCCAGTACGCCGCCCGCCGGATCGTCGTCGCCGGCCCGGCGCACCACGTCACGCTCCGGCAGGTAGACGTCCCGTACGACGACGGCGCACAGGTACAGCGTTCCCAGCAGGTGGACGGCGATGGCGAGTTGGTAGCCCTCGGTCGGGAGCCCCTTGTGGGCGTCCCCGCTGGTCGTGTACGCGAGGTACATCCAGATCCCGAGGAAGTACGCGACCTCGCACGCCTGCCAGATCAGGAAGTCCCGCCAGCGCGGCCTGGCCAGCACGGCGAGGGGGATCAGCCAGAGCACGTACTGCGGCGAGTAGACCTTGTTGGTCAGGATGAAGGCCGCGACGATCAGGAAGGCGAGCTGGGCGAAGCGCGGTCGGCGCGGAGCGCTGAACGCGAGTGCGGCGATGCCGCCACACGCGACCACCATCATGATCATTGCGGAGGTGTTGGCCGCGGCCGCGGTGATCTGGATGTCGAACCGCTGCGAAAGAATCAGGAAGATCGAGCCGAAGTCGACTCCGCGCTCACGGCTGAAGCTGTAGAACTTGGCCCATCCCTCCGGAGCGAGGAACATCACCGGAAGGTTGACGACGAGCCAGGCGCCGACGGCACCGAGCAGCGCCGTACCGAACTCCCGCCACTTGCCCGCCCGCCAGCACAGGACGAAGAGCGGTCCGAGAACCAGGAAAGGATAGAACTTCGCGGCCGTCGCGAGCCCCACCAGCACGCCGAAGGCGAGGGGGCGCCGACGCGACCACATCAGCAGCGCGGCGGCCAGCAGGGCGACAGCGAGCAGGTCCCAGTTGATGGTGGCCGTCAACGCGAACGCGGGCGCGAGCGCGACCAGGAGGCCGTCCCAGGGGCGTCGACGCTGAGTGCGTACGGTGCAGACGGCAATGACTGCCGTGCACACCATCAGCATCCCGGCATTGACCATCCAGTACCACTGCTCCTGGTCCTGGATGCTGCCGCTGCCCGGAGTGAGCCAGGAGGCGACCTCCATGAACACACCGGTCAGTACCGGGTACTCCAGGTACTGCATGTCGCCGGGGATCTTGTCGAAGTACGGCACAAGCCCGTCGGCGAAGCCGCGCCCCTGGTAGAGGTGGGGGATGTCCGAGTAGCACGCGTGCGTGTACTGGGAGCTGACCCCGAAGAACCAGGCACCGTCGTAGCAGGGCAGCTTCTGCACCATGCCGAGGGCGAACATGCCGATCGCCACGAGCGCGACCACCCGCACGGGAGTCCACCAGGACATCCCGAGCAGTGCGCGCCGCCCGATAGGTCCACCGATGAGCTCACTGCCGTTCGCGGCGACCCCGTCCTCCTTGGTCGGCTGCACCGGCTCCGGCTCGTCCACGCTCACTCGCGTCGTGTCTGCACTGGGCATGTCGCACATCCTGCCGTACGTACCTGGGAACACGTCGAGGGCCGCCGTACCCGGTGGGGTGCGACGGCCCTCGTTTCACGTGAAACACCTCACGACGGGTGTTTCACGTGAAACACCCTCGATGGTGACCATCCACGGCGGCTAGCCGTTCGGGCCTGCGAAGATGCCTCCGTTGTTGCCATTGCCTCTCGTATTGCCCTCGGATTGGCTCGGTGAGGCGCTCGAACCGCCATCCGTCCCTCCGGTGTCCGTCCCACCCGTGTCGTTGCCACCCGTGTCGTTGCAGGTCGGGTCGAACGGGTTGTTGCAGGTCTCGGACTGCGAGGGCGACGGCTCGGCCTCGCTCTCGCTCGGCGTGGGGCTGGGCTCGGGGCTCTCCTCTTCCGTTTCGGTCGGGGTCGGGGTCGGGGTCGGGTCCGGTTCGTCGTTGACGATCACGCCGATGGGCTCGGGCTTCGGGAAGTCCTCTACCGGCTCGCCCTTGAGTGCCTGCTCCATATAGTCGTGCCAGATTTCGGACGGGAACGAAGCACCGTGGATCGACTCCTGATCGCCGGTCCCGTACATCTGCAGGAACTCGCGCTCCTTGCCGGAGGCGTTGTCGTCCATGCGGTACATGCCAATCGCCGTCGACAGCTGTGGTACGTACCCGACGAACCAGGCGGACTTGTTACCGTCGGTGGTACCGGTCTTGCCCGCCACGTCACGACCGGGCAGCTGGGCATTGGTGCCTGTTCCGTCCTCTACCACGGTCTTGAGGACGTCGGTGACGTTGTCGGCGACCGGGGCCGTGAAGGCCGTCTTGGTCTTAGCGACCTCATCGTGATTGAAGACCGTGCCGTCCCGGCTCGTGACCTCTGTGACCGAGTACAGATCACGCTGCTTGCCTCTGGCCGCGAAGGTGGCGTACGACCCGGCCATTCGGATCGCGCTCGGGTCGGAGATGCCGATCGAGAAGGACGGGAAGCTTGTGCCGGTCAGACTGCTGTCGAGGAGACCCGCGTCCACGGCGGCCTCCTTCACCTTGTCCAGGCCGACGTCCATGCCGAGCTGGACGAACGCGGAGTTGGCCGAGACCCTCATCGCTTCACGAAGGTCAATCTTGTTGTCGGGCGGCGATCCGTATGACTCGTCTCCGTCGTTCACCTGCAGCCATTCCTGGTCCTTCTCGTTTCGCCAGATCTCCCCGTCGTAAGTCCTGATCTTCAGCTTGTTCTTACCGCTGTACAGGCTTTTCGGAGAGGCGATCGTGCGCTCGTCCTGCGGCTGAGTCGGGAGGCCGTCCTTGTCGCGCACACCCCACTGCATTGCGGCCGCCAGAACGAACGGCTTGAAGGTCGACCCGACTTGGGCACCGGTCACGTCGCAGTTGTTGGTGAAGTGCTTGGTCGCGTCCTCGCCGCCGTAGCAGGCCTTGATCGCGCCGGTGGCCGGGTCCACGGACGCCCCGCCGAACTGGACGTGGGTGTCCGTCTTCGGGCGCTCCTTGGGCTTGATGTTCGCCTTTTGGACCTTCTTGACCGCAGCTTCGAGCTCGTCGACCTTCTTCTTCTCAAAGGTCGTGTAGATCGAGTACCCACCCTGCTGGAGCTTGTCGGCGCTGACGATGTCGTTGTTGATCAGGTAAGCCTTGGCCAGGTCGACCAGGTAGCCGACCTGGCCGCTCAACTTGTTGTTCGCGCGCGGATTCTGCCACTTGGGGAGCTTGGTGTACTTGGCCCGCTCTGTGGCACTCAGATGGCGGTACTCGACCATCTTGTCGAGGGTGTCCTGCATCTGCCGCAGGGCTCGCCTGCTGTTGTCCTGGGGGGTCGCTGCCGGGTCGATGGACGTCGCGCCCGCGGGGTCGTAGTACGTGGCGCCCTTGAGCGTCGCCGCCAGGAAGGCACACTCGCCTGCGTTCAAGCTGACGGCGTCCTTGTTGAAGTACGCGCGCGCGGCAGCCTGGATGCCGTAAGCGTTGCGGCCGTAGTAGGCGGAGTTCAGGTAGCCGGCCATGATTTCGTCTTTGTCCATGTCGGTGCCGACCTTGATGGAGACGAACAGCTCCTTGAACTTCCGGGAGACCGTCTGTGACTGATCGTCCAGCATCGCATTCTTCACGTACTGCTGGGTGATCGTGGAGCCACCCTGGGTGTCACCACCCTGGGCCATGTTCAACACGGCACGGGCGATGCCCATCGGGTCGATGCCGTTGTCGTCGTAGAAGGTCTTGTTCTCCTGCGAGATGACCGCATACTGCATGTTCTTGGGGATCTGTGAGAGGTTGATGATCTGCCGGTTCGTCTCACCCCCAGTCGCGACCATCTCAGAGCGGTCCGCCCAGTAGAAGACGTTGTTCTGTGATGTCGCCGTCTGTTGGACGTCCGGCACGTTCACCCAGGCGTATCCAACACCCGCGAGAGCCAGCAGACCGCCGAAGAAGCCGATGAAAAGTCCGGTCACCAGCTTCCACGACGGCACCCAGCGGCCAGCGCCGTACTTCCCGGCGCGCGGGTAGTCGATGATCCGTTTCCTGTCGGGCGGCGCGGCACGCCCTCTGCCACGCCCGGGACCTCGTCCCGCGCCTTCGGGTGCCGCTCTGCGGCGGCCACCCCCTCCGCCTCTCTGGGCTGCCCGCCGGGCCTCGGCTCGCCCGCCGTAAGGGCGATCCTCACCTCCCAAGTCATGGGAGCCTGAAGGAGACCCGGTGGCGCCTCGCGGTGCCGCGCGGCGGCCGGAGGACGCCGACTGACCGCGTCGGGCCGCGGCTCGTCCGCCTCCCTGCGGCTGCGTCGGTTTGCGACGGTGCTCACTCATCGAACGACTACTCCTCGGGCAGGCGCACCCGTGCGCGCCTGGAAACGGCGGCTGGTTTCCTGTCCCCCCGAAGTACGGATGCGGTCGTGTTGGCATTCATCCGTACTGCACCAAGGACGACGACGTGCTCGGAAGTCACTCGGTTCCCGGTGGTGTGCATGGCGCACAGACTACGCACCACCAAAACCCTCCGAGCACCGAACTTCACCCCAAACCAGGCAACTTGCCTCCAACTTATCGGTGATGTGATCCCGTTCACCGCGCCCCCTCTTGTCGCAGCCGGAGGGGCGTCCTATCGTCGAGATGTATCGAGTCGATACATCAGCTCGGCATAAAGACGTGACGGCGAGGCCGCGGCAGAGAGGAGGCGACGATGAACCGGCGTTCCGGAATCCTTGAGTTCGCCGTACTCGGGCTGCTCCGCGAATCTCCGATGCACGGCTATGAGCTGCGCAAACGACTCAATACGTCATTGGGTGTGTTCCGTGCCTTCAGCTACGGGTCGCTCTACCCCTGTCTCAAGACGCTGGTCGCCAACGGCTGGTTGATCGAGGAATCAGGGGGCGCGCAGGAGGACGCTTCCGCCGCTCCGCTCACGGGGCGCCGGGCCAAGATCGTCTACCGGTTGACGGCGGAAGGTAAGGAACACTTCGAGGAGTTGCTCTCGCAGACGGGTCCGGACGCGTACGAGGACGAGACCTTCGCGGCTCGCTTCGCCTTCTTCGGGCAGACCTCCCGTGATGTGCGCATGCGCGTCCTGGAGGGCCGTCGCAGCCGTTTGGAGGAACGGCTGGAGAAGATGCGCGCCTCCCTGGCGCGCACCCGGGAGCGCCTCGACGACTACACGCTTGAGCTCCAGCGCCACGGGATGGAGTCCGTGGAGCGCGAAGTGCGCTGGCTGAACGAGCTCATCGAGAGCGAGCGGGCAGGCCGGGACCGGAAGGGTCCCGGCCACGGAGAACCCGCTCGCGACACCACAGAGGGAGCGCCGGGCGTCCTGCCCCGGCCCGGGGGCGACCCCGGACCGGATACGCCCGGCGACACCGCCACGTGAGGCCCCTGCCAGGGCCTCACTCGTACACACAGGGAGCAACCGGAATGGGTTCGGTTCGCGTAGCCATCGTCGGCGTGGGCAACTGCGCCGCATCGCTGGTGCAGGGAGTCGAGTACTACAAGGACGCCGATCCGGCGTCCAAGGTCCCCGGCCTGATGCATGTCCAGTTCGGCGACTACCACGTCCGTGACATCGACTTCGTCGCCGCCTTCGATGTGGACGCCAAGAAGGTCGGCCTCGATCTCGCCGACGCCATCGGCGCCTCCGAGAACAACACCATCAAGATCTGCGACGTGCCCAGCACCGGTGTGACCGTACAGCGCGGCCACACCCTCGACGGCCTCGGCAAGTACTACCAGGCCACCATCGAGGAGTCCGAGGAGGAGCCGGTCGACGTCGTCCAGATCCTCAAGGACAAGCAGGTCGACGTGCTCGTCTGCTACCTGCCCGTGGGTTCCGAGGACGCGGCCAAGTTCTACGCCCAGTGCGCCATCGAGGCCAAGGTCGCGTTCGTCAACGCCCTTCCGGTCTTCATCGCCGGCACCAAGGAGTGGGCGGACAAGTTCACCGAGGCGGGCGTCCCGATCGTCGGCGACGACATCAAGTCGCAGGTGGGCGCCACCATCACGCACCGCGTCATGGCGAAGCTCTTCGAGGACCGGGGCGTCGTCCTGGACCGCACGATGCAGCTGAACGTCGGCGGCAACATGGACTTCAAGAACATGCTCGAGCGCGAGCGCCTTGAGTCCAAGAAGATCTCCAAGACGCAGGCCGTCACCTCACAGATCCCCGACCGGGACCTCGGCGAGAAGAACGTCCACATCGGCCCGTCCGACTACGTGGCCTGGCTCGACGACCGCAAGTGGGCATACGTCCGCCTTGAGGGCCGTGCCTTCGGTGACGTCCCGCTCAACCTTGAGTACAAGCTTGAGGTGTGGGACTCCCCGAACTCCGCGGGCGTCATCATCGACGCCCTGCGTGCCGCGAAGATCGCCAAGGACCGCGGCATCGGCGGCCCCATCCTGTCCGCGTCCAGCTACTTCATGAAGTCCCCGCCGGTCCAGTACTTCGACGACGAGGCCCGCGAGAACGTGGAGAAGTTCATCAAGGGCGAGGTCGAGCGCTAGCAGCGCACCGGGCACTTCGCTCCGACACAACGGGGCGTCGAGGCGCCTCGCTTCGATTCCCGCTGAGGGTCCCCGGGTCGCATGGCCCCGGGGACCCTCCCCGTATGTGAGGCTGTGCCTCATGTCCGTCGTGCGTGACCTGCGCGTCCTGCTCCGCTTCCGGAACTTCCGGCGCCTACTCGCCGTACGGCTGCTGTCCCAGGGCGCCGACGGCGTCTACCAGGTCGCGCTCGCCGCATACGTCGTCTTCTCACCGGAGAGGCAGACGTCGGCAGCCGCGATCGCCTCGGCGATGGCCGTTCTGCTCCTCCCGTACTCGCTCATCGGCCCTTTCGCCGGTGTCCTGTTGGACCGCTGGCGACGCCGCCAGGTCCTCCTGTACGGCAACCTGCTGCGTGCCGTCCTGGCCTGTGTGACGGCCCTCCTGGTGCTGAGCGCTGTGCCGAGCTGGCTCTTCTACGTGTCCGCGCTCTGTGTTACCGCGGTCAACCGGTTCGTCCTGGCCGGGCTCTCGGCAGCCCTGCCGCGCGTGGTGGACGCCGATCGCCTGGTGATGGCCAACTCCCTCTCCCCGACGGCCGGCACACTCGCCGCGACCGCGGGCGGCGGACTTGCCTTCGTCGTACGGCTGGTGGTGGCGAACTCCGACGCCGCGGTGGTCCTCCTCGGCGCGGCTCTGTACCTGTGTTCCGCCCTCGCCTCTCTGCGCATGACGCGGGAACTGCTCGGGCCCGAGCCGGACTTGGTGCAACCACGGCTGCGAACCGCACTCACCGGCACCGCACGGGACCTGGTGGCGGGCATACGGCATCTCGCGGAGCCCCAACGGCGGGAGGCCACCTGGGCTCTGGCCTCGATGACGCTGATGCGGTTCTGCTACGGCGCCCTGACGGTCATGGTGCTGATGCTGTGCCGGTACGCCTTCTCGTCCGACGCCAAAGACGGGCTGGCCCTGCTGGGCCTTGCTGTGGCGATCTCGGGAGCGGGCTTCTTCGCAGCGGCGGTGGTGACCCCATCGGCGGTCTCGCGACTCGGACCAGGCATATGGATCGCCACCTGTGCCGCCGCCGCGGCCGTCCTGGAGCCCGCTCTGGGGCTGCCGTTCGCCAAGACCCCCATACTGATCGCGGCGTTCGTCCTTGGCCTCGTCACTCAGGGCGCAAAGATCGCCACGGACACGATCGTCCAGTCCACGATCGACGACGGCTTCCGTGGCCGGATCTTCTCGGTGTACGACGTGCTGTTCAACGTCGCTTTCGTGGGTGCCGCCGGAGTGGCCGCCCTGATGCTCCCTCCTGACGGCCGCTCAGCCGCCTTGGTGGTAACAATTGCCGTCATCTACGCGGCGATTGCAGCGGCTATGGCCCGCTTCGAACGGCAGTAACCCTCGGCAAGTAGCACCGGGGCCAGAGCGGCACCGAGAGCACATCCGCGGGCAGCCGCATGCACAACAAGGCTGACGCCAGAACGACCGAGGGGCGATGTTTCACGTGAAACATCGCCCCTCGCTATGTACGCGATCGCTCCCCCGGGGTCATGTTTCACGTGAAACATGACCCCGTTTCACGGCTCGGCCCCAGTCGTCCGCGGGTTCAGCCTTGCTCGGTCCACCACTCCTTGAGTGCCGACACCGCCGCGTCGTGCTCCATCGGACCGTTCTCCAGTCGCAGCTCCAGCATGAACTTGTAGGCCTGCCCGACGACCGGGCCGGGACCGACACCCAGGACCTCCATGATCTGGTTCCCGTCGAGGTCCGGACGGATGGCGTCCAACTGCTCCTGCTCCTGGAGTTGCGCGATGCGCTCCTCCAGGCCGTCGTACGCACGGGACAGGGCGTTCGCCTTGCGCTTGTTCCGCGTGGTGCAGTCGGAGCGGGTCAGCATGTGGAGGCGGTCCAGGAGAGGGCCGGCGTCGCGCACATACCGGCGGACCGCCGAGTCCGTCCACTCCCCGGTCCCGTAACCATGGAAGCGCAGGTGGAGTTCGACCAGGCGCGCGACGTCCTTGATCAGTTCGTTGGGGTACTTGAGGGCGGTCATCCTCTTCTTGGTCATCTTGGCGCCCACCACCTCGTGGTGATGGAAGGAGACCCGGCCGTCCTTCTCGAAGCGACGCGTCTTCGGCTTACCGATGTCGTGCAACAGCGCGGCGAGCCGGAGTGTGAGGTCCGGACCGTCCGTCTCCAGCGCCATCGCCTGCTCCAGCACGATCAAGGTGTGGTCGTAGACGTCCTTGTGCCGGTGATGCTCGTCGCGCTCCAGCCGCAGCGCCGGAAGCTCGGGCAGCACGTGGTCCCCGAGCCCGGTCTCGACCAGCAGCCTCAGGCCCTTACGCGGGTGTGCGGAAAGAATCAGCTTGCTCAGCTCGTCCCGGACCCGCTCCGCGGAGACGATCTCGATCCGCCTGGCCATCTCGGTCATCGCGGAGACGACGTCCGGAGCCACCTCGAAGTCGAGCTGGGCGGCGAAACGGGCAGCCCGCATCATCCGCAGGGGATCGTCGGAGAAGGACTCCTCAGGGGTGCCGGGCGTGCGCAGTACACGCTCCGCAAGATCTTCCAGGCCACCGTGAGGATCGATGAACTCCTTCTCGGGGAGGGCCACGGCCATCGCGTTCACGGTGAAGTCACGCCGTACGAGGTCCTCCTCGATGGACTCTCCGTAGGACACCTCCGGCTTGCGCGAGGTCCGGTCGTACGCCTCCGACCGGTACGTGGTGACCTCGATCTGGTAGCCGTCCTTCTGAGCCCCCACCGTGCCGAAAGCGATGCCGACCTCCCACACAGCGTCCGCCCAGGGCCGCACCATCTTCAGTACGTCCTCGGGGCGCGCGTCCGTCGTGAAGTCCAGGTCGTTGCCAAGCCGGCCCAGGAGTGCATCGCGGACCGAGCCGCCGACAAGGGCGAGCGAGAACCCGGCCTCCTGGAACCGGCGGGCGAGATCATCGGCGACAGGGGACACCCGCAGCAGTTCACTCACCGCACGGTGCTGCACCTGGCTCAGGGCACTGGGCTTTTCTTCGTTGGCGTTCGGCACAACAGAAAAGGGTACGTGCCCCCGGCGACCCGGAGCGCCTCCATGGAACGTGCACAGTCGTCCCCCAGAGTCGCTCCCTGGTCGCTCCCTTTAATACGCACACATACGGGACACTCATGGTCCCGTAGCCGATCTTGTGAGGCAGACCGCGGCACTTCCCCTCGGCGCACATCGTTACCATGCGTGGACGCACATTCCGACGACCACTGACATGACGAGGGACGGGCGAGCGCGTGGCCGAGGCGGCAGACACCCAGGGGACGAGTCCCTCACCTGCCCGCCGGTGGCTCCGGCGTACGGGGGCACTGGCCGCCGGGGCACCGCTGCTGGCCGGGCTGCTCCAGCTGCCCGCCGCCTCGGAGGCACACGCTGCGGAGAAGTCCTCGCTGGTCGAGGCCGGCGGGTCGGGCGTG
Source organism: Streptomyces acidicola (assembly GCF_009377235.1). Classification (GTDB taxonomy): domain Bacteria; phylum Actinomycetota; class Actinomycetes; order Streptomycetales; family Streptomycetaceae; genus Streptomyces; species Streptomyces acidicola. The sequence continues at coordinate 2,501 of NZ_VMNX01000015.1, read as the reverse complement.
GTCGACGTCGCCTTGGACTCGCTCACCCCCGGTGTCCCCACCGACGGCGACACCGTCACCATCTCCGGCACGGTCAGGAACAACGGCAAGCAGCCGGTCACGGATGCCCACGTGGGCATCCGTGTGGGCGGGTCCGTGTCCAGCCGTGCGGCGATCGACGCCGCGGCCAAGCGCGGCGCCTTCAACCAGTACTCCGACGGGACCGAGGTCGGCGGGAAGTACGTCGAGAAGTTCTCCCGGCTCACCCCGGGCGTCGCCCAGTCCTTCAGCATCTCGGTCCCCGTCAAGGAGCTGGACCTCGGTGCCGACGGCGTCTACCAGCTCGGGGTCTCCCTCACGGGCCGGACCGCTGCCACGCCCTACGAGCGCGTGCTCGGCATCCAGCGGACCTTCCTGCCCTGGCAGCCGGACACGGCGGAAACGAAGACAAAGACGACATACCTCTGGCCCCTCATCTCCACCTCCCATCTGATGGCGGAGACCGGTCCGGGCGATCAGCAGACGCCCGTTTTCCAGAACGAGGACCTGGCCCACGAGATCTCGCCCGGTGGCCGGCTGGACCAGCTGCTGAGCCTGGGCAAGGAACTCAACATCACCTGGGTGATCGACCCGGATCTCCTGGCCTCCGTCGACGCGATGACGCGCAGCTACCGGGTCAAGAGCGGCAACGAGACCACGGCCGGCAAGAACCAGGCGGTCGCCAAACGGTGGCTCGGCGGACTGGAGAAGGCCGTCCAGGGCGAGGAAGTCGTCGCCCTCCCCTTCGCCGACCCCGACATCGCCTCTCTGGCGCACAACGGCAAGAACGTCACCGGCTCCCTGAGCCACCTCAAGGACGCCACCGACGTGGCCGCCGACACCGTCGAGACCGTGCTCCACGTGAAACCGGAGACGGACTTCTCCTGGCCCGTGGACGGCGCCGTCGACCCGTCGATCGTCAAGGTCGCCACCTCGGCGGGCGCGGACAAGGTGATCGCCCGTAGTGACAGCCTCCAGGACACCAGAAACCTGACGTACACGCCGAACGCTGCCCGCCCCATCGGCGGCGGCACCACGGCGGTCGTCGCGGACGCACGGCTGTCCACGGCGTTCCAGGGCGACATGACGAAGGCCGACAACGCGACTCTGGCCGTGCAGAAGTTCCTCGCACAGAGCCTTATGACCGACCTGCAGGCCCCGGACAAGCAGCGCAGCATGGTGATCGCCCCGCAGCGCATGCCGACCGCGAGCCAGGCCCAGACGATGGCGCAGGCCCTGACAGCCCTCCAGAACGGAAACTGGTCGCAGTCCCAGGACCTGTCTGCGGCCGCGGACGCCAAGCCCGACCCGAATGCCACCACGAAGGTTCCGGCGGCAGCCGCGTACCCCTCCTCCCTGCGCAAGCAGCAGCTGCCGACATCGGCCTTCGAGACGATCCTGGACACGCAGGTCGATCTCAACCGCTTCAAGGTGGTCCTCACCGACAAGTCCCGCGTCGTCACGCCCTTCGGACGGGCCATGAACCGGGAAATGTCCACCTCCTGGCGCGGCCGCGCCACCGAGGCCGGGGTCTACCGCGACAGCGTGCAGTCCTACCTGGGCACCCTCACCGACCAGGTCAGGCTGATCGAGAAGTCGGAGACAAAGCTCTCGGGCCGCAGCGCCACGATCCCTGTGACGGTGCAGAACAACCTCGTGCAGGGCGTCGACAAGCTGGTGCTGCGCCTCACGTCGTTGCAGCCGAAGCGCCTGGAGATCGACGGCAAGGACTACGCAGAGCAGACCATCCGGGTCTCGGGCGGACACAGCCAGTCGGTGAAGTTCGACACCAACGCCAACGCCAACGGCGAGGTCGCCGTGGAGGCGCAGCTCTACACGGAGGACGGCCAGAAGTATGGTCCCTCCGTCACGTTCGACGTGAACGTCACCGAGTTCACACCCACGGTGATGCTGGTCATCGCCGGCGGAGTCCTCCTGCTCGTACTCGCCGGCTTCCGCATGTACACGCAGCGCAAGCGCGCGGCGGCACAGCAGGCCGAGGAGGAGGGCACCGAGGAGGAGACCGCGGTCGAGGAGACGAGCGACACCGCAGTCCTCGCGGCGGACGGACTCAAGCAGGAGTCCCGCGCGCGGTCCGGGGAAGACGAGCCGGGGCACCCGAGTGACCCGCCGACGGACACCGCACTGGAAAGCGCCGACCCGTCCGGCACGGGTGAGAGAGTGGACCGTTGAGCGATGTCGTGGCCAGTGGCCAGGGACGATGAGGTGGGGTAAGGATGAACGCGCCGTACGACGGTGACCGCGGTCAGGGCGCGGCCGACTCGGGCTACCCCGAGCGCCCGCAGCCCGGGCCGGGCCATGTCCCGCCGCAGCCCCACACCGACCTGTACCCGCAGGACGCCCAAGGGCCGGACGCCTACGGCCAGGACCCCTACCGGGCGCAGGACCTCTCCGCCCAGGACCCGGTCACCGAGGCGCTCTACGACCGCGCCGCCCACCCCCCGCCGCCTCCGGGCACATAC
>NZ_VMNX01000159.1 GCF_009377235.1 Streptomyces acidicola | reverse complement strand
ACCCGCACCCCCGGCACCCGCACCCCTGGAGAACCCCCGCAATGAGCAGCACCGAGAACCCGGCAGCCGGTGGCAGCCACCCCCGCGGCCCCGTCGACTCGTCCCGCATCCCGCGGTACGCGGGGCCCGCGACCTTCGCCCGGCTGCCCCGGCTCGACGAGGTCGGCGGACGGGCCGACGTCGCCGTCGTGGGCGTGCCGTTCGACTCGGGCGTCTCGTACCGGCCGGGCGCCCGCTTCGGCGGCAACGCGATCCGCGAGGCGTCCCGGCTGCTGCGCCCCTACAATCCGGCGCAGGACGCCTCCCCGTTCGCGCTGGCGCAGGTGGCGGACGGCGGCGACATCGCCGTCAACCCCTTCGACATCAACGAGGCCGTGGAGACCGTCGAGGCGGCGGCCGACGAACTGCTCGGCACGGGCGCGCGCCTGATGACGCTGGGCGGCGACCACACCATCGCGCTGCCGCTGCTGCGCTCGGTGGCGAAGAAGCACGGCCCGGTGGCGCTGCTCCACTTCGATGCCCACCTCGACACCTGGGACACGTACTTCGGCGCCGAGTACACGCACGGGACGCCCTTCCGACGTGCGGTGGAGGAGGGCATCCTCGACACCGAGGCGCTCTCGCACGTGGGCACGCGCGGGCCGCTGTACGGCAAGCAGGACCTGGACGACGACGCCAAAATGGGCTTCGGCATCGTGACGTCGGCGGATGTGATGCGCCGCGGTGTCGACGAGGTGGCCGACCAGCTCCGGCAGCGCATCGGCGACCGCCCGCTCTACATCTCCGTCGACATCGACTGCCTCGACCCGGCCCACGCGCCCGGCACGGGCACCCCCGAGGCGGGCGGCATGACCTCCCGGGAGCTCCTGGAGATCCTGCGCGGACTGGCGTCCTGCAACCTGGTCTCCGCCGACGTCGTCGAGGTGGCGCCCGCGTACGATCACGCCGAGATCACGTCGGTGGCGGCCTCGCACACGGCGTACGAGCTCACCACGATCATGTCCCGCCGGATCGCCGGGGAGAGGGCAGCGTAGGCAGTGAAGGCGAAGGCAGCGATGAAGGCAGCGAAGGTGAAGGCAGCGATGAAGGCAGCGCAGTGACCCACGACCACGACCTGGAGCTCCGCCCCACGCCGGCGCAGATCTCGGCGGCCCTGAATCCTCCTCCGGGACGCAACGGCGGAGACCTGGTCGTGGAGACTCTCGCGGGCCTCGGCGCGACCACCGTCTTCGGCCTGCCCGGCCAGCACGCGCTCGGCATGTTCGACGCGCTGCGCCGCTCCGACCTGCGGTACGTGGGCCTGAGGGTGGAGAACAACGCCGGGTTCGCGGCGGACGCGTACGGCCGGATCACCGGCGAGGCCGCGCCGCTGCTGCTGTCGACGGGGCCGGGCGCGCTGACGTCGCTCGCGGCGTTGCAGGAAGCGGCCGCCGCCTCGGCCCCCGTGCTCGCGATCAGCAGCCAGATCCCGACGGCCGGTCTGGGTGGCGGCCGTCACGGCTACCTGCACGAACTCCCCGACCAGGCGGCCTCCTTCAGGGGTGTCGTCAAGTCCGTTCACACGGTCCGCACCCAGTCCCAGATCCCCTCGGCGATCGCCGCCGCCTGGCAGTCGGCGCTGACGGCGCCCCACGGCCCGGTGTGGGTGGAGATCCCCCAGGACGTGCTGCTGGCCACGACGCTCCTTCCGGCGGTGACTGCCGTGGACGCGACACCGCGGGAGCTGCCTCCGCGTCCCGAACTGACGGCGGTCGCGGCGCACCTGCTGTCCCATGCCGCCCGCCCGGCGATCATCGCGGGCGGGGGAGTCGTCCGGGCGGACGCGTCGGGCAAGCTGAGGCAGCTGGCCGAGAAGCTGAACGCCCCCGTGGTCACCACCTTCGGCGGCAAGGGCGCGTTCCCCTGGACGCACCCCCTCTCCCTCCAGTCCTGGCTGGAGGACCGGCACACCACGGACTTCCTCGAGGACGCGGACGTCCTCCTGGTGGTCGGCTCGGGCCTGGGCGAACTGTCCTCCAACTACCACACGTTCACCCCACGGGGCCGTGTCGTCCAGATCGAGGCCGACCTCGGCAAGCTGGAGTCCAACCACCCGGCGCTGGGCATCCACGCGGACGCGCGACTCGCGCTCCAGGCACTGCTGGAGACGGTCGAGCCGCGCGAGGACGAGACGGCGCCGGATCGGGTCCGGACGGTTCTCGACCGGGTACGGGCGCGCCTCGACTCCCAGCAACTCGCCCTGGAACAAGACCTGTTGGTGTCCGTACGCCGGGCGCTGCCCGCCCGGTCGCCCTCGTTCTGGGACATGACGATCCTGTCCTACTGGGCGTGGTCGGCCTTCGACGCCCGTTTCCCGAACACCATGCACTCGGCCCAGGGCGCGGGCGGCCTCGGCTACGCCTTCCCGGCGGCCCTCGGCGCGGCGGCGGCCGACCCGACGCACCCCGTGCTCGCGGTGTCCGGCGACGGCGGGGCCCTGTACTCGATCGCCGAACTGGCCACCGCACGGCAGCACGACCTGAACGTCACCTGGCTGATCGTCGACGACGGCGGCTACGGCATCCTGCGCGAGTACATGACCGACGCGTTCGGAGAGGCGACGGCCACGGAGCTGGGTCGCCCGGACTTCGTCGCCCTGGCGGAGTCGTTCGGCGTGCCGGGGGTGCGGACGTCTCCCGAGACGCTGGAGGCCGACCTGGCGAGGGCCTTCGCGACACCCGGGCCCTCGGTCGTGCTTCTACCGGCGGTACTGCGGATGTTCGCGCCCACGCATCTGGGCGACGGACGCCCGGACGATAAGTGAACAGCGACTGTCCGTGAGTGCACCATGTGGCGTACGGCTGGTTACACAACAATGACATTCGGGCGTACAACGGGAGACGCATCTTCCTCGTCGAACTGTGTGGGGGTGCGGCGCGCGGCGCGTGCCGTTTTTGAACTCGACCAGTTTGAGAGGCAGTTGTATGTCCCGAGCAGGACGCAGGATCCGTACCGCACGGCTGAGCTCGCCGTTGGCCGCCGCGGTGCTGCTCGCCGGAGGGCTCAGCGCCTGGGCCCTCACCGGAGCCCCGGCCCAGGCCGCCGCCGCAGCGTCGGTGGACGTCCAGGACGACTTCAACGGTGACGGCTACGCCGACCTCGTCATCGGGGCGCCGAACGCCACGGTGTCCGACAAGGCGAAGGCCGGCTACGTCGCCGTCATGTACGGCTCGGCCAACGGGCTGTCCACCGCGAACAAGAAGATCGTGAGCCGTTCGACCAGCGGCATACCCGGCTCCGCCACCGCGGGCGAGCGCTTCGGGCTGACCTTCACCAAGGGCGACCTGGACGGCGACGGGTACGGGGACCTGGTGATCGCGGGCGGCAAGGCGGGCTCCGTCGTGATGTGGGGTTCCGCCTCCGGGCTCACCGGCGGCACGAACCTGGCCGGATACGGGCAGGCCCCGCAGGCCGGTGACTTCGACGGGGACGGCAAGACCGACCTCGCGCTGTTCGCCCACAGCACCGTCGCGGGCGACGACCCGCCGAGCGCCAAGGCCGCCCTGTGGAAGGGCCCGATCTCACGGACCGGCACGCCCGCCGCCGTGCTCAACATCCTCGACAAGTCCGAGTGGTGGGGCTACGGCGAGGACGACGCGTCCTGCGCCACCGGCAGCGGCTGCGAGGACGGCCCCGACTCCATCACCGGGCCGATCCGCTCCGGCGAGGTCGGCGACATCAACGGCGACGGCAAGGACGACATCGTCCAGTGGATCTACACCGGTGACGGGACCTGGGGCAGCCGGCTGCTGTTGGGCGGCGCGTCGGGCTTCACCAAGTCCTGGGCCCCCGGCGACGGCACGACCGTCGACGCCCCGGGAACCGGCGTGGGCGACGTGAACGGTGACGGCTACGACGACGTGGTGGTCGGCGTCGACGGCTGGAGCGACAAGGTCCGTGTCGCCTACGGCTCGGCCAACGGCCCGTCCGAGGCGAACACGAAGTCCTTCGACCAGGACCTGCCCGGCTTCTACGGGGTGGAGGAGGAGGGTGACCGCCTCGGTGCCGCCGTGTCCGTGGACGACGTGAACGGCGACGGCTACGCCGACATCGCGCTCGGCATCCCCGGCGAGGACTTCAGCGGCCTCACCGACGCCGGTTCGTTCGCCCTGGTGCCCGGCAGCGCCTCCGGCTTCACCGGTACCGGCAGCCAGGTCTTCCACCAGAACACCGAGGGCGTGCCCGGAGTCGCCGAGACGGGCGACGAGTTCGGTGCCACCACCGCGCTCCTCGACGTCAACGGCGACGGCCACCGTGACATCGCCGTCGCCTCCACCGCCGAGAACAGCGACAACGGCGCGGTCTGGGTGCTGCGCGGCACGTCCACCGGCCTGACCACGACGTCCGCCCTCGCCTTCGGCCCCGGCGACGTGTCCGCGCCCGCCACGGACGCGCTGTTCGGGTACAGCCTGCGCTGACCGGCCGTACTCCCGTGGCCCCTGACGTAAAGTCAGGGGCCACGGCTCAGGGCTACGGCTCTGGCTCTGCGGCACCCACCCCCGTGAACATCCCCGGTCGCCCATGTGGATCATGGAACGACGATCATGACCGGCGAAGCTGGGGGAGGAATTCATGGGCTACTGCCTCGACATGAGCACCGGTGACATGCGTGAGGTGGTCAGGCTGCTCACCGCGGTGGAACGGACCGCGGACCAGGAGCGGCGCCTCGGGCTCATACGCGAGCAATGCATGCAGACCGACCTCCGCTTACGGGAGCAGGGCATCGCCTTCGGTGTCTCCGTGGCGCGGGCCCTGGAGGAACTGATCGAGGGCGTGGTCTCAACGAACGTGTGCCCCGCCTATATGTACGCCTTCCGGCATGTGGTGGCATCGCACTTCTCCGACACCACCGACCTCGGCGCGTGGCACCGTCCCTCGTGGTTCTTCGCCCTGGGCGACGAACTGGCCCGGTACGGCGTGCCGGTGGACCTCCTGCCGGGCACGTTCCTGTTCAGCGGCCCGCCGCTCCGCCTGCCCCACCCCGGCGACGCCTTCCCGCAGATCGGCACGTTCCCGGCCCAGCGGGCCGCCGAGCTCGCCGGCTCGTACGAGGCCGTCCTCCACCGCCTGGGCCCCGACTACCGCGACACGGCGGCCAGGTTCGCCGAGCTCATGCGGTTCGAGGCCGACGAGTGGGAGAGCGCCCAGAAGATGGGGCGGACCCCCGACACGATCTTCTTCTGGTTCCGCTGATGTGACCCGATACGGCGTACTCGGCTGGACTCCGCACGGTGGACGGGGAGTTCAGCCGAGTCGCCGGACGGGCCTACCAGATCGATTCCACCCACTCCGGGTGGTCGATGAACGGGTTGCGGTTGCCCTGGTACGTGTTGTAGATGAGCTCGTTGCGGCGCTCCTCGAAGGAGTCCGGCGGGTCCTCGTCGTTCCACTGCTTCAGCACGGAGAGGCGGCCGTGGAGGGGGACGCTGCCGTTGGTGACGGCGTCGTTGGGCTCCAGGTCGGGCCAGCCGTCGCCGCCCTCGTAGCGCACGGCCATGTAGAGGATCATGCGGGCCACGTCGCCCTTGACCGCGTCACGCGGCTCGAAGGAGTTGGAGTCGGTGAGGCTGCCGCCGCTGTTGGTGAAGGGGCTGCCGCCGTTGTCGAAGTCCTTGTTGCCGCGGGTGGAGTTGACCTGCACGTCCTCGGGGCGCAGGTGGTGCAGGTCGGTGCCGGGTCCGGCGGAGGTGCCGAAGTCGCCGTGGGACTGTGCCCACACGTGCTCGCGGTTCCAGTCGCCCACGTTGCCGCCGTTCAGCGACTTGCTGCGGGAGATGCCCGAGTAGAGCAGCTTCACGTTGCTGCTGTTGTTCGGGTCCTGGTCGGTGACCTTCAGCGCCTCCCAGACCGCCGAGTACGAGATCTTCGTCTGCTTGCTGATGATCGTGTGCAGGGAGCCCTTGAGGGCCGTACCGGTCTTGCCGATCGCGTTCGCGTAGTACGTGTCGTCGTACGCGGTCGTCGTCGCGGCGGCGGGCGAGGCGGTGGCCGTCGGCAGAGCGAGGCCGGTGAGCAGGGCCGAGGCCGTCAGCGCCAGGATTCTCCGGCGGCGTATGTGCGTGGCGGGCATAGGGGGTGTCCGTTCTACGCGGGTTGAATGAGCGGCCGACGGACAGGAGGGTGACATGTGCATGTAGTGGGTGGGTGAAGGGTGGGCGTCGGTTGTGTGTCGGAATCCGGTGGGTCGGGCGCAGCTGGACGAATGTGAACTTCTCGCCGTGCGCGGTGAGTTGCGTTGCGCGGTCCTTGTGTTCCGAGCGTGGGCCCAGTCGGCGGGATGTCGATCGTGCCCTCGTGAACCCCGCCGATCCGGCTCTGCCGCGCCCGGCAGCGTCGTCAAGGGCGGCACGTGCAGGGGCTTCTCGGTTGCCGTCCGGGGTGCGATGACATCGCGGCAGTGATGATCGAGAGCTGGCTGGGGTCCGTCTTCAGGGGCGTCGGGATCAGCGGCGCACTTCGCCGCGCCCGCTTGGCGCCGTGACCCGAAAAAGCAGTGGCCGCGCGGGCTCGGGGCCACATACGTTCGCCTCCATGGTTGACGCAGCTTTCGGGCATCCGCGCCTTGCCGCCATCTACGACCCGCTCAATTCGGACCGCAGCGATCTCGACGCGTATCTCGCGATGGCGCAGGAGTTCGGCGCGCGGTCCGTACTGGACATCGGGTGCGGTACGGGCGTGTTCGCGCTGCTGCTCGCCGAACGCGGGATTACGGTCACCGGGATCGATCCCGCGCGGGCGTCCGTCGACGTCGCGCGTGGCAAGCCGGGCGCGGAGCGGGTGCGCTGGCTCGACGGCGACGCGGGGGACCTGCCGCCCCTGCAGATCGACCTGGTGACGATGACCGGGAACGTCGCCCAGGCGATCGCCGATCCGCAGGCGTGGCGTACGACGCTGCGCGGCGCGTACGAGGCGCTGCGGCCCGGCGGACGGCTTGTCTTCGAGACGCGCGATCCGGCGCAGCGCCTGTGGGAGGAATGGGCGGAGTGGACGCGCGAGACCACGTACCGCATGACGCACATCCCGGGCGTCGGCCACGTCGAGAGCTGGGCCGAGCTGACGGACGTGAGCCTGCCGCTGGTGAGCTTCCGGGGTACGCACGTGTTCGCTGCGGACGGGGACGTGCTGACCTCGGAATCGACACTTCGCTTCCGCGAACGTACGGAGATCGAGCGGGACTTGCACGAGCACGGCTTCGTCGTCGAGGACGTACGCGACGCACCCGACCGGCCGGGCGGGGAGTTCGTGTTCGTGGCGCGGCGCGGTTCCGCGGAGCCCGTCCCTCCCGGAATGCCCCAGGGAGCGTGCCCACCACACAGCGCCGGGCGGACGGGACTCTGAAGACACTCCCGCTGCCGAATTCTGCACTCGTGTCGATCTCGCGGGTCAGCCCTCGGAGGGACGCGGGGCGCGCAGGTGCGCCCGTTCCTTCAGCTCCTCCTCGTCGACCAGCGTGAGCATCGGCTGGCCCGGCGCGCACACCATGGTCACCACGAACTTGGTCTGTGCGTCCGACAGGGCGTTGCCGTCCTGGTAGTGGATCAGGTCACCGCCTGGCTCCCAGAACGTCCCACCGGCCTCGACCACACGCTCCGGCTCGCCCTCGAGCTCGAACCGGAGCGCGCCCTCCATCACGTAGCCGAACGACGGGCCCGAGTGGCGATGCGGAGGGAGCCCGGGGTGACTGGGAGGCCACTCGACGAGGATGGTCATTCCCGAACCACCTTCGGGAAAGAAGGGCGGAGTGACTTCCTGCAGCAACTTGACTTCGGGCGGCAAGGAGACCTCGTGGGCGCTCCCGTGCTCTGGGGTCGCTGACATGTACCACACCTCCGTAAGCCTGCCCGAATGGATGATCTTGCGTCGGCCACCGCATTTCTGGACCGGTGTACCGACCCATTCGTTCGGCTGTGACCAAGGTCGCCGGTTCCCTGCTCACACGACTCGCTTCGCGATGAGGACATGCCACAACCCGCATCCGTGACAGGCCGAGTGCCTTCTGCCTCGCCCCAACGGTCTCGACACCACCCTGCCTCCCGTCGGCGGCCGCCGCAATCCGGGAGCCGGCGGCATCGAGACCGCATCGCGCCACGTCATCGGCGGGCATCCAGCGCCGTATCAGGCAGCGTCTGCCCTGTTGTGATGTGACGCGCCGCTCGGGCGCCGGCGCAGGCAGTGCGTCACCATGAGTCTGTCCGGGTGGCAGAACGTGTACGGGTTCGTGAGAGGTGGTCGACGACATCAGCCACGAGGGCCTGCCCGTCCTGCTTCGCGAGGAGGGCGTCTCCTTTCAACGCGTGAAGACCCGGAAGGCCTCGCGCGATCCCGACCACGCCACAAGGAAGGCCCGTATCGAGCACCTCTGCGCGATCGCCGACGGCGAGGTCATACCCGAGGGCGTCGTTGTCGATCCAGCCACGTCCCGTTCGACATCCTGACGTAGGACGCATCGCCATACGGGGAGGCGACAGGACCTGATGAGGGAACACATGGATCAGCTGCTGCGAGTGCAGAACTTCACCATCTCGAGCGACGGCGTCGCCGCCGGCGAGGACCAGAGCCTGGAGCGGCCTTTCGGCCACAACATCGATCCGGGAAGGCTCTTCGCCTGGGCCGGCGCCACGGCGAGCTGGCCCAACCGCACCGAGCCCGGGGGAAGCCGGGGCCTCGACGACTACTTCACCCGGGACTTCAGTCACAACATCGGCGCCGAGATCATGGGCCGCAACAAGTTCGGACCCCAGCGCGGCCCGTGGCGCGACCACGAGTGGCGCGGCTGGTGGGGTGACGAGCCGCCCTTCCACACGCCGGTGTTCGTCCTGACCCACCACAAGCGTCCATCGTTCACGCTCTCCGACACCACGTTCCATTTCGTGGACGGCGACCCCGCCACCGTTCTCGCGCGGGCGCGGGAGGCCGCGCAGGGCCAGGACGTCCGGCTCGGCGGCGGCGTGACCACCATCCGGGAGTTCCTCGACGCCGACCTCGTCGACACCATGCATGTGGCCGTCTCACCGGTGAAGCTCGGGTCCGGGCTACGCCTCTGGGACTCGCCCGCACAGCTGCTGGACCGGTTCCACATGGAGGCCGTGCCCAGCCCGAGCGGCGTGACGCACCACCTTTTCTGGCGCAAATGACAAGAGAGACAACGCGGGAACCCCAGCACCGCCGACGCGAGCGTTCCAGCAGTTGAACGCGTAGTTGTGGGCGAGTTGCCACCGCAGACCCCGGTACTCGCCCGCAACCACCAACCAAAAGAACCGTTGCCGCCGCCCGAGCGGCCTCGTTTTCACCGGGGTCACCAACGACCTCCACTCTCAACGGTGGTACACCGATCGACCAGGCGCCAAGAGGCGGGGGAGTCATACCAGTATGAGCGGTACGAATGGGGACGAGCGCGGCGAGCGAGAGACCCGGCGGGACGACCGCTTCGGCGGGGGCATCGAACCGCTCACCGCCTTGGACCCGGCGCGGATCGGGTCGTACCTGCTGCTCGGGCGGCTCGGCGCCGGTGGCATGGGGAGGGTGTTCCTCGCGCGGTCCGACGGCGGGCGCACCGTCGCCGTGAAGGTGGTGCACGAGGAGCATGTGTCGGACGCGCGGTTCCGGGCGCGGTTCCGGCGGGAGATCGAGGCCGCGAGCCGGGTCGCCGAGCGGTACACGGCACCCGTGCTCGACGCCGGGCCCGACGAGGAGCCACCGTGGGTCGTCACCGGGTATGTGCCGGGTCTCTCGCTGGAGCAGGTCGTGCGGGGGTACGGCCCGTTGCCCGCCGAGTCCCTGCACACCCTCGCCAACGGGTTGCTGCGTGCCCTGGAGGACATCCATGACGCGGGGATCGTGCACCGCGACCTGAAGCCGTCGAACGTCATGCTGACCGTGGACGGGGTCAAGGTCATCGACTTCGGGATCGCGCGGGCCCTGAAGACCTCCGGCGAGTCGCTTCTGACCAGTACGGGGATGGTCATCGGCACGCCCGGCTTCATGTCGCCGGAGCAGGTCCTGGGGGAGCGCGCCGGGCCCAAGAGCGATGTGTTCACCCTCGGGTGTGTGCTCACGTACGCGGCGACGGGTCGGCTGCCCTTCGGGCACGGGGCCGGCAACGGGCACGCGGTCATGTACCAGATCGTGCAGGACGAGCCGGATCTGGAGGGCGTCGAGGACTCCGCTCTGCGGGCCCTCATCACGCGGTGTCTGACCAAGGACGCCGGGCAACGGCCCGATGTGGACGAACTGTTGGCCGACCCGGAGCGGGCCCGGCCGTCGGCCGCCGGCAAGGCGTGGCTGCCCGCCGACGTCCTCGCACGCATCGCGCAGCGGGCCGCCGAGCTGCTCGACGCCGAGGTACGGCCGCTGCGCGAGGAGTCCGCGGACCGGGCGCCCGCGGACCTGCGCCCGCGGTCCGAGCCGCCCGTGGTCGTCGCGCCGGGCAGCGGCGGCGCCGAGCCGAAAGAGCGTGAACGCCGCCCGCGCCGCCGCCGAGTCTTCATCGCCCTGCCCGTGGTCGTCGTCCTCACCGCCGGTGGGACCACGATGGTCGTGCTCCAGCCCTGGAGCAGCGATCGGGGCGGATCCCACGCCCAGGCCCCGGGCGGCAGCCTGAGCCCCACGCCGGATGGGAGTAACTCGCCTGGGGCGCCCAGTGGTTCACCGTCCAAGACATCCGACGGGAAGGATGAGAAGGACAAGAAGGACAAGAAGGGAAAGGGTTCCGATGGCGGCAAGGACGTCACGAACGTCGACAAGGCGGAGGGAGGCAGCGGAAGCGCAGGTGCGGCCGGAGGGGACACCTCCGTCAGCGGCTCGTCCGGCTCCGGTGACTCGTCCTCGGGTTCCTCGGGTTCCTCCGGTTCCCGCCGTTCCTCGAGTTCCTCCGGTTCGTCCGCCGGCTCCCCGCCGCCTGATCTGAAGAGCTACAAACTCGAGTACACGCACGGCTGCATCGGAGCGTGCAACATGCCGATCAAGGCGAGCTGGGCGGCGGTCTCCCGCGCGACCCGCTACGACATCCACTACACCAACAAGGGCAGCAACTTCACCGCGAAGAACGTCGACACCGTCTACTCCACCAGCAACACCAGCTACACGATCAACGGCCCGTTCTCGGGCGACGAGATCTGCATCACCGTGCGCGCGGCCAACAAGTACGGCGCTTCCGTCTGGGCAGAGACCTGGTGCAGCACAGTGCCCTACTAGCCCGACTCTGCCGGGGATCTTCGAGTTTCCCTGTGCGCCGGCGCGATCGGCGGGCGGCCTTGGACGTTGTCGTCGGCTGTGGACGCTCAGGAGGGGAACTCGCCGCGGCTCACCGCTGTGACGAACGAGGACCAGCCGGGCGCCGAGAAGAGCAGGGCAGGTCCGTGGGGGTTCTTGGAGTCGCGGACGGGGACGCCGGAGGGGTGGTTGTCGAGGACCTCCAGGCAGCTGCCGGCCTGGTCATTGCTGTGGGAGGACTTCCGCCAGCCGTTCAGTGCCGCCGCGTTCGGAATGGTTCCGTCAGTCATGGCGCTCATACTCCCTTGCTGTCGCCCTGAGTAGAGCCAGGGATTCCTTGAGGGGAAGTGCGTTGCCCAGTGCGAAATCGTAGCGATGCTGAAGTTCCCGGACCACGGTCGGGTGGTCATGGATCCTCCCCATCCACAGGCCCTCGCCGTAGGCCATGGGTGGCTGGTCCTCGAACCACATCAGCGTGAGCATGTTGCTGAGCAGCGGGTGGACGCCCAGCGCGAACGGCAGCACGTGGAGCTGGATCCGGCCGATCTCGGCGAGGCGCACGAGGTGGCCGAGCTGCTCCGCCATGACATCCGGACCGCCGATCCGGCGCCGCAGCACGGCCTCGTCCAGCAGCGCCCAGACTACGGGCGTCTCCGGATCGTCGAGGAGCTTCGCCCGCTCCAGGCGCGTGACGAGGCGCCTGTCACGCTCCTTCTCACTCACCGGAGGGAACGACGTCGTCAGCACCGCACTTGCGTACCTCTTCGTCTGGAGGATGCCCGGGACGAACGACAACGCGAACTCCCGGATCATCACCGCCTGTTGTTCGAGCGCCCGCGCCGCCTCGAAGTAGTCGGCGATCGCCACATCGTCCTGCGGCAGAAAACTGCTCAGCACATTCCCCGTACCCAGCGCCCTGTCCAGCCGCCGCGCGTCCTCCTTCGAAGGCACCCGGCGCCCCGCCTCGATATGGGCGATGTGCGAGCGCGTCATGATTGCCATGTCGGCCAGTTGCTGCTGCGTCAGCCCCGCTGTCTCGCGCTGTTCCTTGAGCCAGTCGCCGTAGATGCTGCCCACCGTGTCAACTCCCTCGTGACCAGTACTCCGTCACCTGCAACCCCCTGGCGAGCCTAACCCGACACGTCCCACTGTGTAATCGGATCGCTACACAAAGCGACGCCCTCATCGCCTATACGGATACACGGAGTTGACGACGTGAGTCACCGCATCGCCCGTCTCCTGGAGCCGCTGCTGCGGCACCTGCTTCCCGGACGCGGACGCCGCCGCCGCCACGCCGCCCGAGCGGGCCGCCGCCCTACGGCTCGGCATGCCGCGCGTCCCACCACCCGGGGCGTCGGCTCCCGTCTCCTGCGCGGCGAGGACAACGCCCTGGTCCGCCCCTACCTCGTCGCCCACGAGCTGATCCACGGCCTGGAGGTGACGGGATGACGTACGACACCGAGGGCGGGAGTGTGACGCGGCTGTTGCCCTGGGTGGGGCCGGAGGGCAAACCCTGTTACGTAGTGACGGACGGAGCCGGATACGTCTCCCGGATGGCCGACACCGTCGAGAGGCTCCAGCTCGGCATGGCGGAGGGCCTCCTTGACCACGCAGCCCACATACTGGCCGACCGTCGGGCCACCTCCGCGCAACTCCGGTTCCTGCTCGCCCGGATGGCCGAGTCACTGGCCGACGTGCACCGGATCGCCGAAAGCCGCGGCGCCCGTCTTCCCGTACCCGTCCACCGCGATCCCGATGTGGCGAGCTTCGAGGCAGCCTTGGACTGGAAGAAGCGCCCGCCCCTGCCGGTCCGCGCCGAATCGGACAAGAGTGCGTGGTCGCCCCGACCGTGACTCGAGGAGGGGTCATGGCCGGGCCGATCATCCTCGACAGGGGGACTGATTCACCCCATACAGCGTCAGTTCACCCGGGTTTGGAGAGGGGGAGAAATCCCCGGGTGAACTGTCGGAATATCGAGGGCTGATCCGGGCGTACCTGTTATCCGGTGATGGCGACCGGGGCGTCCCAGGCGTTGCGGTCGACGGTGATGGTGTGGCCGCCGCGGGTCTCCTTGCTGTTGACCATGTACTGGTGGGCGCGGCTGTGGTCGGTGTACAGCTTGGGGTCCCAGGGCCAGTCGGCGGTGGTGGTGTTCTTGTTGTTCCACAGCGCGTACCAGAGGTTGCCGGGGAGGTCGGTCCGATTGGTGGCGGTGGCGATGGCCTTGGCGCTGGAGCTGCTGAAGCCGTAGAACCCGGCGCGGTACATCTCCGCCCGCAGGGTCTTGGTGAAGGAGCGCACGTACGTCAGGGTGGCATCGTTGCACGCCTTGTTCGTGATGTCGTACGACTCCATGTTGAGGTAGATGGGGCTGCCGGGCTTCATGCCAAGGGCGGTCGCCTTGGCGACGGCGTCCTTGGCGTTGCTCGCCCCGATGGAAGCTGCCGTGGAGGCGGTGAACCTCTCCGGGTTCCTGCTGGTCTGGCAGGGCGGCTGGGCGCCGACATAGAGCGGGATCAGCTTCCAGCCGGCAGCGCTGACGGACTTCACCCAGGACGCGGTGAGGTTGGGTTGGGCGCAGCCACGGTTCTTGCCCCCGATGTAGACGGCGGCGGCTCCGTAGAAGCCGGTCTTCCAGGCCTTCATCGCGGCGAGGGAAGGGGCCGTGCAGGTGTCGAACGCCCGGCCCGTGTACGTCTTCTGCGCCGGCCAGCTCGGGGCGGCCATGGAGGTCTGCGCCGCGATCCCGGCGCCGGCGACCACGACGACACCCGTCGTGGCCCACGCGATGTAACGGCCTCTCTTGGACAACCTGTGTCTGGACATTCCCCACCCCATTCGGATCGCGGCTCGCGGCCGCACTGGTGCATCGGCGGAGGCCGGCGAGCGCGGTGTCACACCATGGGGTGTGGCTATGCCCTCGACGCCTTCCATCCAGCGGCGCGGTTCAGCTTCGGCAGCCAGAGTGCTCCGCACCTTATCCAAGGTCTACGTGCTGGTTGTGGCCGAGGGCGTTCATGCGCTGCCGGCTGCTGCACGGCGGTGCCACCACCGTGCATGGGAGGCCCCGGCCCGCCGCTTCGAGAGGTCACATGGACTGTGATCCGTAGAGAACCGCACCCGCGGCGGCGAAGGCGACGGTGGCCCATCGGGGCCAGGAGCGGGTGCGCGTTCCTGCCGCGTAGGCGAGGGCCGCGGCGGCCATGGCGGGCCACAGAATGCTGAAGGCGGCGGAGGTGGGAGAGAAGTGGCCTGTGGCGACGACGGCGACTGCGTATCCGGCGATGGCCGCTATTGCTGTGGCCAGGAAGCCCGGGCCGAACGGCGTCCAGGCGGCGGAAGCTGTCTGTCGCCGATTGGCTCGGACGGAGAGCACGATGGATGTGATCACTGCGGCAGCCGCAGCTGCGGTCCACAGAATGCCGAGGACGACCAGGAGGGGGCTGGGCGAGTTCATGGGGATCCTTCTCGTCGGCCTGCTCCGGCCGGGGGACATCTCGGCCGGAGCAGAGTGAACTGTGGTCGGCAGCCGAGGCCGTCCTTACAGGATTCCATTCGTGTATGCCGCTGACGCGCTGCCGGCGAAGGCCATGAGCATGAGTCCTGCGACGGAGATCCGACGAGTCGTAGGAGTCGGTTCCCGCCACTTCGCCACGAACTCGTAGAAGTGCAGTGCCGAGGCAGATACCAGGATCTCGAGTGCGAGGTCCCAGTGGAATGCCCACCGGTTCCGAGTGGCTGATCCGACGATGTGGCCGATCACGACCGCGACGCCCCCGAAGAGCACGGTCCGGGACAAACCGCGTTCGGCGCTGTCGGGGCCGGTGCGGCTCGGGGATCGCCCGGGGTTCGCCATGCGTTCTCGGGCGACGAACCCGTAGGCGATGACGGCG
The DNA here is from genome assembly GCF_009377235.1 of Streptomyces acidicola. Taxonomy (GTDB): domain Bacteria; phylum Actinomycetota; class Actinomycetes; order Streptomycetales; family Streptomycetaceae; genus Streptomyces; species Streptomyces acidicola. The sequence goes on along the minus strand of NZ_VMNX01000159.1, from coordinate 6,852 downwards.
ACAGCAAGCAGAAGGCAGCCGACCACGATGGCCGAGGCGGCATCGTCGGCACCCGAGGCCAGTTCCATTGCGAGCACGGTGATTCGACTTTCTGTAGCGGTTCGCCGTGAGACGACCAACGTGACGGGGCGTCACAGCGCCAGAGGTGAAGAGGCCGAGCAGGTAAGCAGAAACAACCCATTGCCTGCAGCTCGTCGTACCCCAAACCCTGTGTTGGCGCGACCCTGTTGACGGCACGAGGTTCCCGAGTGTCCCGTGTGTGACGCAGGTCACGCCACGGAGAAAACCTGTCGCGCGGGCCCCGCGTCTTGCGGGTGTGAGAGCACTCAGGAAGGCACCGGGCGAGCTGGACGAGGAGGGTCTCGTCCGGCTGGTGGCCAAGGGCGACCGCGTGGCGTTCGAGGAGCTGTACCGGCGCACCGCGCCGTGGATGGCGGTACGGCTGAGCCGCCGTTGCGTCGACGAGCAGATCGTCGCCGAGGTCATGCAGGAGACGTATCTGGCGGTGTGGCGCGCGGCGGGTGCGTTCGCCGGGTCCGCGGCCGGAGGAACCGCCGTCGGCTGGCTGTGGACGATCGCGGCGCGCCGCCTCGTCGACGCGTTCCGGCGCAGGGCCCACCACGCGGAGCCGCCGCTCGCGGCCGCCTCGCAGCCCATGGCGCCCGCCGCCGAGGAGGAGGCGCTCGCGGCGACCGTCGGCGGTGACGTCGGGGACGCGCTGCGGCGCCTCGCGCCGGAGCTCAGACAGGTACTGCAGGCCATGGTGCTCGACGGGCTGTCCGTCCGGGAGACCGCGGTCCTGCTCGGGCTGCCCGAGGGCACGGTCAAGACCCGCGCCCGCCGGGCCCGGATCGCGATGCGGAAGGCGCTGGCATGAGCGGGGAACACGCGTCGATGCGGATCATCGACGGTTACGCGCGCGGCGGCGCGGACATCGCCGCCGATGAGGTGTGGGCCCTGGAGGCCCATCTGGAGAAGTGCCGGGTGTGCCGTGACCGGCTGTCGGCCGCCGTCATGGCGCAGGCCGGTGCTGCTGCGGCGCAGGCGCCCGCCGTCGCGGTGCGGAGGCCGGACGTCTCGGCGCTGGTCGACACCGTGTGGTCCGGTCTCGAACCCGAGCTGGCCGCCACCGGCCCGATGCCGCGCCGACGGCGCTGGTCGGCGCGGCTGTCGAAGTGGCTGACGCCCACGATGGTGCCCTGGCTGGCCATGGTCGCGAGCGTGACGCTGCTCGCGCTCCTGCTCGACATGGTCGACACCGGCTCCGGCTCCGGCTTCGGCTCCGGCTCCGGCGAGGTGTCGCTGGTGCTGCTGCTCGCCCCGGTCCTGCCCGTGTTCGGCGTCGCGGCGTCGTGGTCGCGCGGCCTCGACCCGGCGTACGAGCTGACGGCCTCGGTGCCCAGAGCCGGGCTCCACCTGGTGCTGCGGCGCACCGCGTCCGTGCTCGTCGTGGTCGTACCCGTGCTGTCGCTGGGGGGATGGGCGACGGGGGTGACGGCTGCGCAGTGGCTGCTGCCCTGTCTGGCCTTCACCTCGGCGACCCTCGCGCTCGGCGGTGTCGTCGGCGTGAATCGTGCCGCCCTCGCGCTGGTGACCGTGTGGGCCGGCGTGATCGTGGCGCCGACCCTGGCCACGAGCCGTACGACCTTCGCCCTGCAGACGGATGGTCTGCCGGTGTGGGGGCTGATCTGCGCGCTCGGCATCGGTGTCGTGATCGCCCGCAAGGGCGCGTACTCCGTGCTGGGAGCCCACCGTTGACCATCGGAACATCGGAAAGGACCATCACATGACGCCCGCGTACAGCGCGGCCGACATCGCACCGACGGCCTACGCCTGGCAGATCCAGGCCACCGGGCTGAAGGTCAGAGCCGGCCGGAAACGGATGGCCGTCGACGGGCTCGACCTGTCGCTGGGCACCGGTGTACACGGCCTCCTCGGACCCAACGGGGCGGGCAAGACCACCCTCATCCGGGCGCTGGCCACCGTGCTGCGCCCCGCCGAGGGCACCCTTGAGCTGCTCGGAGAGTCCGTGGGCGGCCGGGGTGAGCACCGTGCGCTGCGCCGCCGGATCGGCTACCTGCCGCAGGAGTTCGGCTACTACAAGCGCTTCACGGTGCGCGAGTTCATTGAGTACATGGCGTGGCTGAAGGAGGTGCCCAAGGCGGACATCCCGGCGGCGGTGCAGCGCGCCGTGGAGCGGGTGGGCCTGGCGGACCGCGCCGACGAGCGGATGAAGGCCCTGTCGGGCGGCATGGTGCGGCGGGTCGGCATCGCCCAGGCCATCGTCAACGACCCGACGATCCTGCTGCTGGACGAGCCGACGGTCGGCCTGGACCCGGCACAGCGGCTGCGCTTCCGCGAGCTGCTGCAGGAACTGGGTACGGACACCTGCGTGCTCGTCTCGACCCATCTGGTGGAGGACGTCGCCGCCGCCTGCACCGACGTGGTGCTCTTCGCCCAGGGCCGGCTGGTCTTCCAGGGCACCCCTGACGAACTGGCCGCGGCGGGCGGCCCCGAGCACGTGGGCGACTCCCCGCTGGAGCGCGGCTACTCGGCGCTGCTGCTGCGCCCCGAGCAGGAAAGGGGCACCTGGTGAACGGCCGTGTTCTGCGTATCGAGCTGAGGCGTTCCGTCGCCCCGTGGGCCGGTGTCCTGGTCCTGGGGGCCTCGCTGGCGTTCCTGTACCTGCTGAATGCCGGGTGGCGGAGCGGCACCACGGCGTGGACGGCCCAGTGGACGCCCATGGCCCTGTGGACCCGCGCCCTGCTGTTCTACCTGTGGCCCCTCGCCGTGGGACTCGGCGCGCTGCAGGGCCTGCGCGACCACCGCTCGAAGATGTCCGAGCTGCTGACGACCACACCGCGTCCCGCATGGCACCGCGCCGCCGCGCTGGCGGGCACGACGGCGATCACGCTGGCCTCCGCCTTTGCGCTCCTCGTCCTCGTGGGCGGGGTCCAGGTGCTCGCCCACACCGAGTACACGCACCTCGGGTGGCTGCCGATCTCGTTGGTGGGGGCACTCTTCCTCGTCGCGGGCGCCGTGCTGGGCATGGGTGCCGGGCGGGCCCTGCCGTCCGCGCTCACCCCGCCCGCGCTGGCCATAGGCGCCTTCGTGTTCACGGCTCTCATGAACATGTCGGTGGGGCGGACGGAGACGACCACGGCGGAGGGGATCACGAACACGGAGCCGAACCGGATCTCCCTGCTGTCACCGGCGGTGGAAGAGGTGCGCAACGTGCTCGTCACGCTCTCCGCCTCCGTGCACGTCGGGCAGACGATCTGGGTGCTCGGCATGGCTGCGACCGGCTTCGCGCTGCTGGTCGCCGCGAGCCCGCGCGCCCGGCTGATCGCCCTGACGCCCGTCCTGGCGGGCGCGGCGCTCGCCCTGCTCGTCCTCCCCTCCGACCCGCGCCGGATGTACGTCGTCGACAAGGCCGCCGCGGAGTTGGTGTGCGACGGCCCGGTGTGCGTGACAAGGACGCACCAGGCCCGGCTCGCCGACCTGGCGGGTCCCGGCAAGGAGGCGCTGCGCCTGCTGCACGGCGCCCTGGGCGGCCAGGCGCCGGTCTCGGTCAGGGAGAACACCGCCCTGCTGCCGGACGGTTCCACGCCGCAGTGGTCCCGCGAGACCGTGCTCCTCGACTTCGACGACGACATCGTCGCCGCCGCGAAGGGCGAGGAGCTGACCCGGGCCCTGATCGCCAAAGGCATGGTGCCGGGGTGCACCCCCGTCGGATGGGCCGGCGTGGGAGGAGATCTGTACGCGCAGACTGTCGCGGCGGCCTGGGTCCTCGGGGACCTCAAGGCACTTCCCGGCACATTGCCGGCGAGTCTGCGCCGCGAGGTCGACGCCGAGACCCGCCCGGTGTGGAAGGAACTCAAGGCGCTTCCGCGGGCCGAGCAGCACTCGCGGATCAACGCGATGCGCGCCGCCGCGCTCTCCTGCGAGGGCGACGCGTTCGAGGCGCTGAACGGCGGTGCGTCCCGGTGAGATGGCTGACGCTGTACGCGCGCTCGCGTCAGGTACCCGCGTCGCTCGCCGCGGTGGTGATCAGCGCGGTGGCGGTGTGGGCACTCGCCCGGAACGGGGGCGAGGGGCCCGGTGATCCGCGGCTGCCCGTGCTCTTCCTCGCCACCGGGGCGATGGCAGCCTCGATCGGGCTCAGCGGGCAGGACCTCGCGCTGGACCGGACGGCCGCGATCCGCTGGGTGCCCCGCAGAGCGGCGCACGTGCTGCTCGCCGGCGCGGTCGTCGCCGCGGTGCTGCTGACCATGCAGACCATGGGCGAGGACATGGCCACCACCGCGTTCGTCGTCCGGGACAGCGCGGGCCTGATGGGACTGGTCGCCCTGGGCGCGGCGCTCTCGGGCGGCCAGTACGCGTGGACGCTGCCGTTCGCCTGGCTCTCGTTCTCGTTCTTCGCCCCGCCCCCGACGAGTGCGCCGACGCAGGTGGCGGCCTGGATGCTGCTGCCACCCGGTACGGAGGCGGGCACCTGGACGGCCCTGGTCCTCACGGTCGCCGGCACCGTGGCCTACGCCTTCGCGGGGCCGCGACGGTAGCCGGTCCGGGCCGCCGTGTCTGTCGAGCACGGTCCCGGTGACCCAGCGCACATACAACTGTCGGCCATACATGCGAGTCAAAGGAGGCGAGTGCGCCACCAGCGCGCTCACATCGCTTCCAGGGGATGGGAAGACTCCATGACTCACCGGACAACCAGGCGTGCGCGTGTGATCGCCGGGGCCCTCGGCGCCGGACTGCTTCTGCCGTTCGTGGCCGCGGCGGCACCCGCCGCGGCGGCCACACCACAGGTCAGCTGTACGTCCGGGCGGGCCGGCCTCGCCGAGAAGCTGCGACGGGACATCACCGCGGCCCTGGCCAACCGCAACGGGACCATAGCCGTCGGGCTCTACGACAGAGCCACCGGAACGACCTGCACCCTGCGCGGCAGTACGGCCTTCGACTCGGCCAGCGTCGTCAAGGTGACCGTGCTCGCCACGCTCCTCTGGGACGCGAAGAAGCACAACCGCTACCTCACCCAGCGTGAGGCGGACCTCTCCAAGGCCATGATCACCAAGTCCGACAACACGGCCACCAGCACCCTGTGGCGGCAGCTCGGGATGACGAAGATCAAGGGCTTCCTGACCGCCGCCGGCATGACGCAGACCAAGCCGGGCGCGAACGGCTACTGGGGCCTCACTCAGATCACCGTCCAGGACGAGCAGAAGCTGCTCAAGCTCGTCACCGCGAAGAACTCCGTGCTGAGCGACAACTCCCGCGCGTACATCCTGAAGCTGATGGGCCAGGTCGTCTCCTCGCAGCGCTGGGGTACGCCGGCCGGGGCGCCCTCCACCGTCTCCGTGCACGTCAAGAACGGCTGGCTGTCCCGTGCCACGTACGGCTGGCGTGTGCACAGCATCGGCACCTTCAAGGGCGCCGGACACGACTACATGATCTCCGTCCTCACCCACGGCAACAGCACCATGAACTACGGAGTGACCACCATCCAGGGCATCGCGAAGGCCATCCACAAGGACCTCGTACCGGTCACCAGCAGCGCGAGCACCCAGCGGTACGTCCCCACGGACCAGCCCAGGGAGGCCTCCGTGCCCGTGCCGCCGGCCGGCGGCTGAAATCCCTGACATTCACGGGGAGTCCACCCGGCAGCACCCAGCCCGTCCTACCGTGACGGGCATGCGCTCCAGAAGTCTCAGAACCCGCCTCGCGACCGTCACCGCCACCCTGGCGGCCGCCACCACGCTCGGTGCCGCCGGACCGGTCCACGCCAACGCACCACAGTCACACGCCTGTTCGCCCGCCGTCTCCATCGACAGCTTCTCCGACGCGCTCGACAAGACGACGTACGAGGGCACCTTCGTCGGCAACCTCTCCGCTCTCGCGGTGAACCGCGACGGTTCCCTCGCCGCGGTCTCCGACCGCTCCGCCCTCTTCACCCTCGACCCGCGCACCCTCCGGCCGACGGGCGTCGCCCCGCTCGCCGACGACAAGGGCGCCGAACTCGACTCCGAGGGCGTGGTCGTCGACCTCCCCCACTCTCGGCTTCGCTCGAGCGGGGGGACCCCCACCGGCACGCTGCTCATCAGCTCCGAGATCGGGCCGTCCGTACGCCGGTACGACCGTGAGGGCCACCTCCTGGCTGACAGCCTGCCCGTACCGGACGCGCTCCGGGTCGCTCCCGCGGGGCGGGCCGTCACGAACGGCACCTTCGAGGGCCTGACACTCCTGCCCGGCGGGCGCACCCTGCTCGCCTCCATGGAGTACGCCCTCTCCGGTGACAGCGCCGGGATCGTCCGCTTCCAGACCTGGGACCGGGGCCGCGGCCAGGACTTCCGGCTCTCGGCCCAGTACGGCTACCGCGCCGACAGCGGCCTGGGCGTCGTGGAGACCACCGCCCTCCCCGACGGGCGGCTGCTGGTCCTGGAGCGCGGCTTCACCTCCGGCGTCGGCAACACGGTCCGCCTCTACCTCGCGGACCCGCGGCGCGCCACGGACACCAGCGGTGTCGAGAACCTCACGGGCCAGGCGGACGTACGGCTGGTGAAGAAGACCCTCCTCACCGACCTTGTGACCTGCCCCACCCTCGGAGCGACCGCCAAGCAGCCCCAGCCGAACCCGCTGCTCGACAACATCGAGGGCATGACGATCACGGGTCACGGCCCCGACGGCCTGCGCGTCCTCCTGGTCAGCGACGACAACCAGAACGCGGCCCAGACGACTCGGTTCTACCGGCTGAACGTGCGGCTGCCGTAACGCGTGGACGGTGCGCCAGGGGTGGACGGGTTTTCTCGCCCCCGCCGCCCCTACCCGTCCCATCCCTTACCTGGGGGCTGC
>NZ_VMNX01000158.1 GCF_009377235.1 Streptomyces acidicola | reverse complement strand
CCCCTGGACCGCTCCCCGGACCGCCACCCGAGGCCACCGCCCCTGCCCCCTCCCCCACCAACCCCACCGAAGGGTTGCTGAACCCCACCGGCCCGGACGCCGGCCCCTCCGTCGCCTCCAGGTTCAGCAGCTGTACGGCGCTCCGGCTGACCTGTTCCACCAGCGGAGCCGGCAGCCAGCCCGCGGCCACCAGCCGGGCCGCGCCCTCGGGCGCCAGGGCGCGGGCCACCTCCTCCGGCCTCGGCCGCCCGGTCGGCTCCTTCGTCAGGCAGTGCTGCACCAGCTCCCGCAACTCGCCCTCCAGGGAGCCGAGTTCCGGCTCCTCGTGGACGACCTTGTAGAGCAGTGCCGCCGACGAGTCCCCGGGGAAGGGCGACTCACCCGTCGCCGCGTACGCCAGGACCGCGCCCAGCGAGAAGACGTCCGCCGCGCCCGTGACCCCCTTGCCGAGGATCTGCTCGGGCGACATGTAGCCGGGCGAGCCGATCGAGACGCCGGTGGACGTGAGGGACGCCGTGCCGTCCGTGGCGCGGGCGATACCGAAGTCGATGAGGAGCGGGCCGTCCACGGTCAGCAGCACGTTGGACGGCTTCACGTCCCGGTGGACCAGCCCCAGCGCGTGCACGGCGGTCAGTGCCTCCGCGAGGCCCGCGCCCAGGACACGTACGGAGTGGGCCGGGAGCGGCCCGGCGTCGGCGACGGCGCCCGCCAGCGAGGGACCGGCCGCGTACGCCGTCGCCACCCAAGGAACCGGGGCCTCCGGGTCCGCGTCCAGGACGGGAGCCGTCCAGGCGCCGCCCACCCGGCGCGCGGCGTCCACCTCGCGACGGAACCGCGCCCGGAACTCCTCGTCCAGTGCGAAGTGCGGGTGGACGATCTTGACAGCGACGGTACGGCCGCCCGCGCTGCGGCCCAGGTAGACGCGGCCCATCCCGCCCGAGCCGAGCCGGCCCAGCAGCCGGTACGGCCCCACTGCCGTGGGTTCACCGGCCTCCAACGGCTGCGGTTGCATGGTGTCCGCCCCTCCCCCGTCCGTACTCCCCGTACGCCCCGTACTCCACGTGCTCCCGGTTGCCCAGCAGACAGTGTGACGCGCCCCTTGGCAGCGCGGGCGCCCCCAGGCGCCGGCGACGGACCGCAGACATCCACGCGCCGCCCGACCGGCCGGCCGCCCTCACTCCCCTACGCGCCATTACGGCAATTACCCCAAGGCACCCACCCCGAATTCGCGAAGAATTCAGTTGCCCTTAGAGGGGGACTCCATTATCAGGACTCCGTTATGGCGTCAACAGTTCTACTCGTACATCCGACGGGAACCCCGTCGTCGGGCCCACCCGCCTCGCGAACTCGCTCACCGCTTCCAGTTGCGGGCCGCCGAAACGGAAGTCGAGAGTGGTGAAGTACCTCTCCAGGACCTCCTCGTCGAAGGCTTCCCAGCGGGCCGCCTGTTCCGCGACCTTTCCGACCTCGTCGAGGGAGAGGTCACGGGACGCGAGGAACGCCTCGTGCACTTTACGGGTGACGTCGGGCTCGCGCTCCAGGTAATCGCGCCGGGCCGCCCAGACCGCGAAGACGAACGGCAGGCCCGTCCACTCCTTCCACAGGGTGCCCAGGTCGTGCACGTCGAGCCCGAACTTCGGCCCCTCGTGCAGGTTGGCCCGCAGCGCCGCGTCGCCGATGAGTACGGCGGCCTCGGCCTCCTGCATCATCAGGGGGAGGTCGGGCGGGCAGACGTAGTAGGACGGACGGACGCCGACCTGCTCGGCGAGCAGCAGCTGCGCGAGCCGTACGGACGTGCGCGAGGTCGAGCCGAGCGCGACACGGGCGCCGTCCAGCTGGTCCAGGGGCACCTGGGAGACGATCACGCAGGACATCACCGGGCCGTCGCAGCCGACCGCGATGTCGGGGAACGCGACCAGGTCGTCCGCGTGCTTGAGGAACTCGACGAGCGTGATGGGCCCGATGTCGAGATCGCCCTGCACCAGCTTCTCGCTGAGCTTCTCCGGCGTGTCCTTCGTGAGCTCGAAGTCGAGGAGCGTTCCGGTCCGCGCGAGCCCCCAGTACAGGGGCAGGCAGTTCAGGAACTGGATGTGGCCGACGCGCGGCCGGGTGCGAGAATTGTCCACATCGCGAGGCTAGCCCTCATGGGGTACGGTGCACCCTTCAGGGTGGCTCCCCGGCGCTGCACAAGCCCCCCGAAAGGCCCCCGATTCGGGTCACACGGGTCCCCCTCGCCACACGCGCACCGTCAACCCCACTTTCGCGGGCGTTCAAACATTCGGGTGACGTGATCTTGCCCTCTATTGCTTTCGGCTGCCTGCGTGCTAGGCTCGCCGCAAGTTGCAGTTTGGTTTCCTTGCAGTACAGAGCCTGCGGAGCATGTGACCGCGGGCTCTCGTCGTTTTCAGACGATTGCAGTTGTGCAGAACTAGTTTTCACACTTGCAGGTTCTGGAGCAGGGCAACCCTTTGGGCCCAAGGAGGGCTTATGGCTACCGGAACCGTGAAGTGGTTCAACGCCGAAAAGGGCTTTGGCTTCATCGCCCAGGAAGGCGGAGGCCCCGACGTCTTCGTTCACTACTCGGCGATCAACGCGAGCGGTTTCCGCTCCCTCGAGGAGAACCAGTCGGTCTCCTTCGACGTGACCCAGGGCCCGAAGGGCCCGCAGGCGGAGAACGTCACCCCCATCTGAGCCCCCAGCATCACCAGCCCTGCGGCATCAGCCCAGAGCTGTGAGCCCGGAGCTCTGATCCGGACCTGATAGCAGTACCCAAGGAGCCCCGCGCCATCCGGCAGCGGGGCTCCTGCCTTTTCCCCACGAGCGGGGGCAGCAGTGCTCCGGGGTCGGGGAGGGGCCGTACTCGGCGCTGATCCGGTGTGTGCCCGGCCGGGTGACCGTCAGCCGGGTGAAATCGCCGACCCGCGTCAGACACCCGCCGTCAGGCACCCACCGTCGGCGTGCAGCCACGGGAGTACGCCACTCGGCAGCCACCCGACAGCCATTCGGTGGTACCGGGTCTCTCTCAGCGGGCCCGGCCCCCGCCGTACCGCCGGGCCGTCTCCCGCGCCGCCAGCGTCTCCAGTACCCGGCGGGTGCGCGTGCCCTGGGACAGGTCGGGTTCGAGGCCGTGGCCTTGGAGGAGGGCCATGAGGGACGCCTGGACGACCTCGGCGCCCTCGGGCGCGACGCGCTCGGACACCTCGAACCACTCCAGCGGCGTATCGGCCTCGTCGCCCGGCAGCGTCCAGTACTCCAGGGTCACTTCGTGGTGGTCGAGGCGTACGCCGGTCCAGTCGACGGTGTGGACGGGCCCGAGGATGTCCAGGTCCCCGAAGCCGACCGGCGCGTCGGCGCACTCGGCGAGGAAGGCGCGCTGCCGGTCGGAGAACGCCGTGGCCAAGGGCTTGCTGCCCGAGGTGACCGCCTCCACCGCCGTACGGCCGCAGTCGGAGGCGAAGCTGGCGGCGAGCGCGCGGCGTTCGCCGGTCCAGTCGGCGGCCAGGCGGAAGGAGTCCGGCCCCTGGGCGCGGAAGTCCAGCCAGCGTTCGCTGAGCCGGGACCTGCGGCAGGGCCGGAGCTCCGCCGTGACGTCCCCGCCCACGCCTCGCCCGCTCCACGCCCGTAGCCGCAGTGTCACCCCCGCGTCCAGCAGCGGCAGTTGTCCGGGCGTCGCCCTGGAGCGGGCGAGGGTCTCGCCGGTGTACGGCGAGCTTGCGGAGGCTTCCCCCTCGGACGGAACACGACCGTTCGGAACACGGCCGTCCGGAACACCGCCGTACGGAAGAAGGCCGTACGGAGAGCGGGAGAGCGCCTCGCAGAAGTAGACGTGGCGCCGGGCACCCCCGTGGTCCGGCGCCAGCGCCAGGGTCGCGGCGGCCGCGTCCGCTCCCGAGAACGTCACCCTGATCTCGACGGAGTCGAGCCGTGGTTCGGGTCCCGCGGATGCCGGCATCGGCCGTCCCCCTTGCGCCGCGACCTGCTTTTCCCCTGTTGACGTCGTCGTGCCTGTGTCGTCGTACATGTGCCGTCGTACATGTGCCGTCGTACATGTGCCGTCGTACATGTGCCGTCGTGCTGTTCTGCGGGCCCCCACGACTCGCAGGACTCCATTCAAGGCCGCCGGGCCGCCGGGCGCTTCCGGGAAGTCCCTACACCTGACCCAGCACAACCCACCACACCCAGCCACCCTCACAACCCGTCCACGCGCCACTCCGGCCGTGTTTCGGTCTTCTTGGCCCACACCCCACCGGGCATCATGGAAGACGGACGGGCGCCGAGGGGGTGGCACATGCGAGGGGGAGCGACCGGACTCGTCGGCCGCGAGCGGGAACGGCGGCTGGTGGACGACCTGTTGGTGGCGGGCGGGGCCAGCGGGGCGTCCCTGTTGCTGTGGGGCGAGCCGGGTATCGGCAAGACCGCCCTGCTGGACTACGCGGCCGAGCAGGCCGAACAGACCGGGCAGGCGGAACAACGCGCGGACCGGGCGGGCACCCGCGGGCGCAGAACCGTGCTCCGCGCCCGCGGCATCGAGACCGAGACCGTCCTTCCGTTCGCCACGCTGGGCGATCTCCTGGTGCCCTATTCGCCCTATTTCAGGGAACTCCCCGGGGCCCAGCGCACCGCCCTGGAGTCCAGCCTGGCACTGGGCGGTGACCCGGCGGAGGCCCCGAGCAACCCGTACGCGGCCTGCATGGGCGCCCTGAACGTACTCGCGGCCCTCGGCGACGAGCGGCCCGTGGTCGTCCTGGTCGACGACCTGCACTGGGTGGACCCCTCCTCCGAGCGCGTCCTGCTCTTCATCGCCCGCCGCCTCTCCAGCGAACGGGTCGCCCTCGCCCTGTGCTCCCGCGAGGACCACGGCGAGTCCGGCACGCGCCGCAGCATCCCGGCGGTCCAGGTCGGCGGCCTGCCCCCCGACGACTGCGCGGCTCTGCTCCGGGAGGCGGACCGCGAGGTCGCTCCGGCCGTGCTCACCGAACTGGTCCGGATCAGCGGCGGCAACCCTCTGGCCCTCCGCGAGATAGCGGCAGGCCTGACGCCCGAACAGGCGTGTGGGGAAGCCCCGTTGCTGAACCCGCCGTCCCTGGGCCACCACCTGGAACGCGCCTGGGCGACCCGTATCGACGGCCTCCCGGAGACGGCCCGCCGCGCCCTGGTCGTCCTGGCCGCCAGCCGCTCCAAGGCGGCCGGCCCCCTCCGCAAGGCGCTGGAGGCGGCCGGGCTCTCCCTCGACGCCCTCTCCCCGGCCGAGGTGGACGGCCTGATCACGGCCACCTCCGACGGCCTGGACTTCCACCACCCGGTGCTGCGCCCGCTGGTCCTCGGCCGCGCCCCGCTGGCCCACCGTGTCGCGGCCTTCACCGCACTGGCCGCGGTGAGCACGGGTCCGCTGCACGCCTGGTACCGGGCGTCGGCGAGCGCGGGCCCGGACGAGGAGGCGGCCGCGGCACTGGAGGAGGCGGCGCAGGAGGCGCGCCGCCGCAGCGCGTTCGCGGAATCGGCCCTGGCCTGGCGTCGCGCCGCCGATCTGACCCCCGCCCCCGACCCGGCGGCCCGCGCCGCCCGCCTCCACCGCGCAGCGTCCGACGCGTTGCTGAGCGGCTCCCCTTCCGGTCCCCCGTGGTGCGAGGAGGCCCTCCGCATCACCCCCGACCCGGCGATGCGCGCCGACATCCAGGGCCTGCTGGGCCGTATGTGCACGTGGAAGGGCGAGACGGCAAGGGCGTACGGCCTCCTGCTCGACGCGGCGGACGCCGTACGCGGCCAGGACCCGTTCCGAGCGTGTCTCCTGCTCGCCGAGGCGACGGCTCCGGCGCGGCTCGACGGCCACGTCCCGGCGGCCGTACAGGTCGCGGAGCAGTCCCTGTCCCTGGCCTCCCCGACCGGCCCCGAACGCTGGTACAGCCTGACCGTCCTGGGCGCCGCTCTCATCATGGCGGGCCGCACGGCGAAGGGCCGCGAGATGCTGGAGTCCGCCGACGCCCACGGCACCGGCGACCCGGTCCGCGACCAGCAGGTGTACGCGATGGCGGGACAGGCCTGGAGCCGGGTGGAGGAGTTCGTACGGGGTCGCAGACTCCTCAACACGGCCGTGGAATCGGCCCGCCGCCACAGCGCGGTGGGGGTCCTCGGCTTCACGCTGGCGGTCCGGGGAGAGCTCGAAACCCGCATCGGCCAATGGGCGTCCGCCCGGGGCGACTTGACGGAGTCCCTGCGCTGGGCGGAGGAACTGGGCCAGCTGACGTGCGTGAGCTACACGCTGTACTGCCTGGCACGGCTGGAGGCATTACGCGGCAACCGGGGCGAGTGCGAGGACCATGTGGCGCGCGCGAGGCGGGAGTGCGGGGCGTACGGGATCGGCTGCCAGGAGTTCCATATGACGGCGGTGCTCGGTCTGTCGGCCCTGTCGTACGGGGACTACGACGCGGCGGCGGACCAGTTGGAACAGACGTTGGCGCTGGCGATGGAGCAGGGAATCGGCAACCCCGAGGTGGTCCCCTTCGCGGCGGACTTGGCGGAGGCGCACCTGCGGGCGGGCAATACAGCACGTGCGGCCGAGGTGGTGACCTGGCTGGAGGAGCGGGCGCGGGAGACGGGACTTGCGTCGGCGGAAGCGTCGGCGGCCCGCTGCCGGGGGTTGTTGGCGTCGACGCCGGAGGAGGCCGAGGCCCACTTCGAGCTGGCGCTCAAGGCCCACCAGCGCACGACGGGCCCCTTCGACTGGGCCCGCACCCTGCTCTGCGAGGCGGAGGTGCTCCGCCGTTTCCGCCGCCCGGCAGCGGCCCGCGCGCCGCTCGCCTCCGCGCTGGCCTGCTTCGAACGCCTGGGCGCGGCCCCCTGGGCTCGCCGCGCGGCGGGCGAACTGGCTGCCGCAGGAGGCACGTTGACGGGCCCGACGAGCACAGCCTCCTCCTCCGACCTGTCCGGCGCCCTCGACCAGCTCACCCCGCAGGAGTTCCAGGTGTCGCGGGCGGTGGCGCGGGGCCTGAACAACACGGAGGCCGCTGCGTCGTTGTTCGTGTCGCGCAAGACGGTGGAGGCCCACCTGACGCGGATCTACCGGAAGCTGCATGTGCGCTCGCGTACGGATCTGACGCGGTTGCTGACGGCGGCGGACCTGGTGGACTGAGGGCACCGGTTCAGGGTGATTCGGGGTCATTCACGGAGGGCGAGTTCGGCCCACACCGTCTTGCCGAGCGCGCGCTCAGTAACACCCCAGTCGACGGCGAGGGCGTCAACGAGCAGAAGCCCGCGCCCGGATGTGTCGTCCTCACCCCCTCGACGAACCTCCGGACGCCGTTCCCCGCACGCGTCGGTCACCTCGATACGCAACCTGCCGACGTCCTGGAGGAAGACGAGCCGCAGCAGGAAGTCACGTCCGGGCACATGCCCGTGAGTGACGGCGTTGGCGGCGAGTTCGGCGACGACGTGGGCGGCGGTGTCACTGAGGTCACTGTCGTACGGGACGCCCCAGTGGTGGAGCTGCTGCACGGCGAACCGCCTGGCGAGCCGGGCCCCGCGCCGCGTGGAGCTGAGCAGCTGGCTGAATTCGGGACTCGCCCCGGCGGTCGCGGCCGCCGAGACTCGGGAGGTGGAGTTTCGTGAGTTCACGTCACTGAGCGTGGCTGTTTGTCCCTACCCTGACCAGGGGCGACCACGGGACGCTACGTAGCCGTACTGCTGCGCTGAGCGATGCGTCGGGTCGTCGACCGTGACCACAAGGACGTGAAGGCGGGACGGGACATGGCGGACGAGCGGGACCGGAGGCCGGAGACTCCGGCCGAGGCCGACGGAACGACGGGGCTGTTCACCGCGGTGGGCAAGCTGCTGAGGCTGCTGCGGGAGCGGGCGGGTGTGACCCAGAAGGAACTGGGCGAGATGGTCGGCTACGGCCCCGACGCGATCTCGGCGATGGAGCGGGGCGTACGGGTCGCGCGCCCCGAAGTCCTGGAGAAGGCGGATGAGTTGCTGAACGCCGGGGACGCGCTGAAGGTGATGATCCCCGAGATCAAGGAGGCGATGAAGAAGGCGCGGACGAGGCATCCGGAGTGGTATCGGAGTTATGCGGGGTTGGAGGCGGAGGCCGTCTCGCTGTACGACTACAGCACCATGGGCGTGCTGGGGCTCCTCCAGACAGACGGGTACGCGCGAGCCGTGTTCACCCAACGGCACCCACCGCTTGACGAGGCGACGATCGAGCGGCGCGTGGCAGATCGTCTCTCACGACAGCAACTCTTCGAGAAGTGGCCACCCCCGGAGTGCAGCTTCGTGATGGAGCAGGCGGTACTTGAGCGGCCGATCGGCGGACCTGAAGTGCACGCGGAACAACTGCGGCACTTGCTACGCATCGGGCGGATGCGCAACGTACAGCTTCAGGTGATGCCGACGAGCCGAGCCGAACACCCAAGCCTGGGTGGCTCCTTCACCCTGCTCATCCCCAAAGGAAAGGAGCAAGTGGCGTATATGGAATCGCAGGGCTACCCACGTCTGATCACCGACCGGGAAGAGGTACGCATCCTCGCTGCCCGCTATGGAATCATCCGCGCACAGGCGCTCAACCCGTACGAGTCCCTGGACCTGATCGAGAAGATGCTGGGAGAGCGATGAACATAGAGCAGCTGAGCTGGTTCAAGTCGAGCTACAGCGACGGCGAGGGCGGCCAGTGCCTCGAAGCCGCCTACACCTGGCGCAAGTCGACGTACAGCGGTGGCGCGGGCGGCGAATGCGTCGAGATATCCCCCTGCCCCCACACCATCCACATCCGCGACTCCAAGAACCCCACCGGCCCCCACCTCACCTTCTCCCCCACCGCCTGGTCGGCCTTCCTCGCAAGCAGGGCCTAGGGCGCGGCGAGTTCGCCCAGAACCCGGGCCGCCGGTGCCGGGTCGACCAGCCACTTCAGGTGGCTGCCGGTGAGCGTGCGGACGTCGTAGGGGTTCTCCGGCGTCAGCGCGTCGCCCTCGCGGATCATGCGGTCCTGCATGGCTAGCGGCACGCTGGTGTCCGCGGTCAGCCGGATGTACGTCCTGGGGATTCGCCCCCAGGTGTGGGCCTGCGCCCGGTCGTCGGATGTGCCGACGTCGAGGTTCTCGTCGGGCTGGAAGGTGTTCAGGAAGACCATGAACTCGTCGTCCGTCCCGTCAGCGAGGAAGGCGGCCTTGAGGGCCGCGAGGACGCCGGGATCGGCGGTGCGGAAGTTGCAGCGCAGCAGCCCGAGTTCGGCAGGGTTCCCGACCATCGCCGATGCCATCCCCGCGGCGTCGACCGTGGCCATCTCGGGCTCGGCGTAGTAGGCGCTGACGTCGAGGTCGACGGGGCACCAGGCGGAGACATAGACGATGCGGTCGATCAGGTCGGGCCGCTGGTTGGCCGCGACGGTGGCCGTCATGCCGCCGCGGCTGTGGGAGACGAGGATGACGGGCCCGTTCTGCTTGGCCCGCTCCAGTAGCCCGATGAGGTGCGCGGCGTTGTCGGCGAGCGTGACGCCCTTGATCGCCCCGGGCGCGGTGGCGAGCCCTCCGAGATCCTGCGGCGCCTGATAGGCGCGCGGGCACGTCGAGGCGAACCCGTGCCCCGGAAGGTCGACGGCGACCGAACGGTGTCCGAGGAGGCCGAGTTCGGCCTGGAGAGGTGCGAAGGAGAAGGAGTTCGCGAAAGCTCCGTGAACCAGTACGAACGTCGGTTGCATCTGCCTGCTCTCACTTTCCGGCCCGCGGCGTCGTCGGCACCCACGTCACCCACGCCGCCCAGGCGATGAAGTACTCTGACTGAAGTGGTTTGAACGTAGTACTACATCCGGAGTGGTGTCAATGGTGAGACGGAACGACCAACGGCGTGCTGCGCTCGTCGACGCCGCGATCGAGGTGCTGGCCAGGGAAGGGGCACGAGGGCTGACGTTCCGGGCGGTGGACACCGAGGCCGCCGTACCCGTCGGCACGGCGTCCAACTACTTCACCAGCCGCGACGACCTGCTCACCCAGGCCGGCGCCCGTGTCTATGAGCGGCTCCAACCCGACGAGGCCACGATCGCCCGCCAGCGGTCAGCGGGCCGTGACCGGGAGACCTACGCCGAGTTGATGCGTGAACTCGTGGGCCGCGTCGCCGCCTTCCGCACGGGCTACCTCGCGCTGCTCGAACTCCGTCTGGAGGCCACCCGTCGCCCCGAACTGCGCAAGGTGCTCACCGAGCGGGTGCGGGCCGACGTGGACGCCAACGTCGCCTACCACGAGGCCTCCGGCCTCCCTGGCGACGCCATGGCCGTCAAGCTGCTCATCCTGACTCTGAACTGGCTGATCGTCGAACAGCTCACCCTGCCGGACGTCTTCACGGAAGCGGAACGCGAACAACTGGTGACGGCAGCGGTCGAGCGCATCGTGACACCGGAGTAGGCGACTGGGCCCCGGGACTACGGGGTCTTCGAACTTGAGCGGCGCGTCGGCCACCGCGATGGGGCCGCGACTACCTACCAAGGAAGGTGAGTGGCAGGTTTGGGCCGGCATCAACCCCTTCAGAGGCGCCCGGGCTGGCCCAAACCTGCCAATCACCCGATGGATCCCACCGCAGACCCGCATTGGCCACTGGCGGTTGAGTGAAGGCAGCACATGCCGCTTCACACCCGCTGTCCCAGCCAGCGCAGCGAGGCAAGGCCCAGGGCGGTCGCCATGGCCACGAGCTTGCGATCGGCGGCCGGTCCGGCCACGGCGGCCATTCTCAGGAGGAATCCCGCCTGCAGTGCCAGCACTTCGTTGACGCGGACGGGATCAACGTCACGGATCAGGGGGTGACGCTCTGCGATCGGCTGTGGATCCACGCCGCTGAGCCACGCGCTCGACAGCAGTGTGACCACATCGCAGTGCCGGGGTCCGATCCAGGCATGCGGCCAGTCGACGACAAAGACACGGTCCGCGGTCAGCATGATGTTGAACGGGTACAGATCTCCGTGCAGGAGGGTGCTGCCGACGAGGGAGGCGTTCTGTTCCAGGGCGACGAGGTCGTCGAAATGGTGGGCCGCCCACGGCGACAACTCCACCACCTTGGCCCTGACGGCGGCATCCGCAGCTACGTCCAGCCACCCTCCGAGGCGCGGCTCGCCCAAGATCGCGTCGTCCACGGGCGACGGCGTGAGGACCTCGGTCATGTCGGTGACTGCCGCGAGCACCCTGTCGAGTTCGTCAGGCTGCCACGGCTGGGCGGGCAGACGTCCAGGGACGTCCTCGAAGGCCAGCATCACCCAGGTGCCGTCGTCATACGCATCAAGCAACCGCGGTGTCGGCGCTCCCGCGGGGAGCCGCTGCGAGACCGCGGTCTCCCGGCGGTGGAAGTCCGCTACCGCCGGCGCCACCAGCGAGCTCGCTGCCTTGATGAACGCACGCTTGCCGTTCACCAAGTGCACTCGCGCGGCCAGGCCTTCGGAAAAGCCTCCTGGCTGGCTGGACGCGTCGACAACCGGGCTGCCCAGCATCTGCTCGATCCGAGCCGTCACCTCCCGAGGCAGCGCCGCCCAGGCCATCCTTCGGCCACCTGTGGCCTCGGGCATGACCAAACCTGGCGTGACGTTGTGTTGGTCGCGATTGCCTGTCATCGTGGCCTCCCTCCGTCTTCAGCGAATGACGATCATTCTGCGAGAGAGCACTACCCAGGCGAGGCGTCAACGCCTCAAGCGATCTGAGGCAGCCCAGGTCGCCGGCGCCTCCCCCCCTCCTCGACGTGATCACCCCGAAAGACGGCGAGTCTCAGGCCGGCCCAGGGCGTGCGTGGAAATTGGCTGGTCATGACTCTGCGGCCGGTGCTTCCATGCCGAAGTGAACATCGAGAACTTCGGCGCTGCCGTGGAGAGGTCGGGCCCCTGGGTCCGGCGAAGGACTGGTGGCGATGTCGAGAGGTGCGTGCAGGTTCTCGCGGAGGTCCACCGATGCGACGGGTACCCGGTGAACTGGCCTGACCGGCCTGATGAGTGGCTGTCGCAGGCTTCTGCGGCTTCTGCACTGGGGGCCTGGGTCGCTGAACTCGGCGGCCGTGTCGTCGGCCATGTCAGCTTGTCCCGCAGCGGCGAAGGAGACCTGGCCCCCGGCTTGTGGAGCGAGCGGAGCGGGACGAGCAAGGACCTGACCGCGGTGGTCAGCCGACTGTTCGTCGCCCCGCAGGCCAGGGGGCACGGGGTCGGTGCGCTGCTGATCGGCCGGGCCGTGGAGGAAGCACGACGCCGTGGCGTGCATCCGGTGCTCGACGTCGTGGCGTCCGATACCGCCGCGGCAGCCCTGTACGAACGGCTGGGCTGGGAGTTGATGGCCACGGTCGAGCAACGCTGGAGCCCGTCCCAACTGGTCTCCATCCACTGTTACGCGGCGGCATCGTGACGCGGCCACATCTCGCGCGGAACATGAATTCAAGTTGAATTGCGACTGACGGCCCCTTGAATTAGCGCACCCCCCACTCGGTCGATCGTCGCTGGTCAGTCGATATTTCCGCGCTCCGCCACAATCACCCCCGCAATCATCGCCGCCGTTTTCCCGCGCGAGAGGTCGGACAACCAAGTGCATACCCCAGCCGTCTCACGTTGCGTCAAACCACATACGCATCACGGAGGTTATGCAATGCCCTCTCGCCCCTTACGTATGGTCGGTCGCCGGATGCCGCGAGTTACGTCGGCGCTGGCGCTGACTCTCGGTGCGGGGCTGGCCGCCCCGGTGCTGCTGGCCGGTTCTGCCGGTGCCGCGACGTCGTCGGCCACCGCCGAGCTGAACGGCAAGGAGGTCGTCTACACGGCCGCCTCCGGGCAGACCAACAAGCTGACCGTCACCGCGTCGAAGAGCAGCGGCCTGGAGACCATCACCTACGTCATCGACGACGTCGTCCCGATCACCGCGGGCAGCGGCTGCGCCTACCCCGACAGCGCGGACAACACGAAGGTCTCCTGCGAGGTCACCACCCTGGAGAGCCAGGACCCGTACGCCACCCTGGACATGGCTCTCGGTGACGGCGACGACACCGTCACCTACACCAACAACACCGACCAGGCCTACTACTTCGCCTCGATCGACCTGGGTGCCGGCAAGGACACCCTGAACGAGACCCCCGGCGTCCAGGGCAACGATGTCAACGGCGGCGAGGGCGACGACACCCTCACGGTGGACGCGGTCACGGTGGTGCGCGGCGGGGGCGGCAACGACACCATCCACGCGGGCGAGGGGACCATCGCGCAGGGCGGCGACGGCAACGACACGATCTACTCCACCGGTGAGGAGAGCGCCGTCGACGGCGGCGCGGGCGACGACGTGATCCGCGGCGGCGCGGGTCGGCAGAACCTGTCCGGCGGCGACGGCGACGACGAGATCTACGGCGAGGACGGCAACGACTACCTGTACGGCGGCAGGGGCGACGACTTCCTGTATGGCGGCAAGGGCAACGACATTCTGTACGGCAACAGCGGCAACGACACGATCTACGGCAACAGCGGCGACGACGAGCTGTACGGCGGCCCCGGCCAGGACACGCTCTCCGGTGGCCCCGGCACGAACATCGTCCGCCAGGACTGACAACGCCGCCTCCCGCGCCCGGGCAACCGACCGTTGAACCGCCGGTTCAGCCGGGCGGTATCCCGAGTCCGGTCCGGAGGGCGAGCATGTCGCTTCCTCGGGCCAGCGCATGATCGAGCAGGTCGGCGCCGCGCTCACCCCATGAGCGCGGCGCCGCCGTCGGCGGCCCTTCACGGTGTCCCTGCGCATCAGGCCGGCCCTGCGCCTGCGATGCCCCCGGAGCCGTAGCAGCCACACCCGGGCCCGTAGCAGCCGTACCCGGACCCGCAGTCGAGTCTCCCGTCGCCCCCGTCCCCGCCCTTGCACCCGTCCCCGCCCTCGCGCCCGCAATCGCCTTCGCCCCGGCACCCCGGACGCCGGCGATCAGCGTCGGGAGGAACAGCGAGCTCAGCGTCGCCGCCGTCGCCGCGGAGAGTGCGATGGTCCAGGCCACCGGGCCCAGCGGTGTGCAGCCGAAGAACTGGCTGAGGACGGGGGTCTGGACGACGGCTGCCAGGGCCGCCAGGGAGCCGAGGGAGGAGACGACGATCGCTCGGCTCGTGCCGCCGGCCAGCAGGGTCTGGCCGAGTTGGGCGCCGACGAGGGCGACCAGGGCGATGGTGCGGGCGCGCACGGGGCGGCCGGTGAGCCGGGCGGGGAGCCAGGCCGCCGTCGCACCGAAGGTGGTGGCCACCGCACGGGTCACGGTCTCCTCGGCGAGGGCCTCGCCGAGCGAGGACTCCGGCCCTTCGTGGAGCATGCGTTCGGCCGCCTCGGGGTGGGGTGGGCGCAGCGCCACGGCGATGGCGGGGGCGAGGTCGGTGAAGAGGTTGACCAGGAGGAGTTGACGGGCCGTCAGTGGGGAGGTTCCGGTGGCGACGGCGCCGAGGAGGGTGAAGGCGATCTCGCCGAAGTTGCCGCCGACGAGGATCGCCAGGGCCTGCCGTACGGAGGCCCACATGGCGCGGCCCTCGACCAGGGCGGCCAGCACCGTCTCCAGGCGGTCGTCCGTCACGACGAGGTCGGCGGCGGCGCGTGCGGCCGGTGTGGCGCGTGTGCCGAATGCGATGCCGACGTCCGCGAGGCGGATGGCGGGTGCGTCGTTGGCGCCGTCACCGGTCATCGCGACGGTACGGCCCAGTCGTTGGAAGGCCTGCACGACATGGACCTTGTGGACGGGGGTGCCGCGGGCGACGACACCGATCTCCGGCAGCAGGGCGTCGAGGGCGTGCTCGTCGAGCTCGTCGAGTTCGGCGCCGGTCACCACCCGTCGGCCGTCCAGGACGCCGAGCTCGCGGGCCATGGACTCGGCGGTGCCCGGATGGTCTCCGGTGATCATCACGATGTGCACCCCGGCGTCGGCGAGCCTGCGTACCGCGTCGGCCGCGGTGGGGCGTACCCGGTCGGCGAAGGCGAGGAAGCCGAGGAAGCCGAGGCCGGTGACCGCGTCGTCGGTGAGCCTGCCGTCGGTGGCGCCGCGGCGTTCGGCGACGGCGAGGACGCGGTGGCCCTCCGCCGCCAGTCTCTCGCCCGTCGCGAGGATGACCCTGCGGCTCTCCTCGTCCAGGGGGCGGCCACCGCGGGTGGCGCAGCGGTCGACGACCTCCTCGGGTGCTCCCTTCACCGAGAGGATCAGGCTCTCGCCGCTGCGGCCGCGTGTCGCGTGGAAGCCGCGGCTCGGCTCGAACGGCAGGCTGGAGGTGCGCCGCCAGCCCGGCGCGGCCGCCGTCCGTGCCACTCCCGCTTCCCTGGCGCCCTCGGTGACCGCGCCGTCCGTGGCGTGCTCGAACCCCCTGTCGCCGTGCGGGCGTGGTGTCGCCCGCAGGGCCGCGCCGAGGACGGCGCGCTGTTCGTCCCCGAGCGAGCCGATGGGCCGGCTGTCGCCGTCGGCCGCGACGGCGACCAGGGAGATCCGCCCGTGGGTGAGGGTGCCGGTCTTGTCGAAGCACAGCACGTCGGTGCGGCCGGCCGCCTCGACGGTCCGGGGGTCACGGACCAGGGCGCCACGGGCCGAGAGCCGTCTGGCGGAGGCGAGTTGGGCCGCCGAGACGAGGAACGGCAGCCCTTCGGGCACGCTGGCCACCGCCAGCCCCACGCCGGCGCCGACGGTGTCCCGGGTGGGCCGCCCGCGCAGCATGCCCGCCGCCATCACCGCCACCGCGGATCCGAGGGCCACCGGCAGCGTCGTACGGGTGATCCGGGCCAGCCTGCGCTCCACCCCGACGCTGGGTGCGGCGCCCCGTCCGGCCAGGGCGGCCCGGCCCGCCTCGCTGGCCGAGCCCGTCGCGACGACGACCGCGCGGCCGGTGCCGGCCGCCACGGTCGTGCCCTCGTACACCATGGACGTACGGTCCGCGAGGTCCGACGCCAGCACGGGCGCGACGCCCTTGGCCACCGGCAGCGACTCCCCCGTCAGCGCCGACTCGTCGGCCTCCAGGTGGTGCGACTCCAGCAGACGGCAGTCGGCCGGCACCACGTCGCCGGCGCTCAGGTTCACCACGTCGCCCACGGTCAGGTCCTCGGCGGAGGCGGTGGTCTCCTGCCCGTCCCGTACGACCTTGGCCGTCACGGCGGCCTCGCGCCGCAGCCGGGCCACCGCCCGGTCGGTCCGGTAGCGCTGGAAGCCGCCGATGAGGCCGGACAGGGCGGTGACCGCCATGATGATCACAGAGTCGAGGACGGCGCCCACGGTCGCCGACATGGCCGCCCCGACGCCGAGGACGGGCGTGAGCGGGTTGGCCATCTCGGTCACGTAGGCCCGGCCGAGCGACGACGCCGGAGCCTTCTCGCCGTCGACGGTGGCCCGCTCCCGCACCTCCTCGTCGGTGAGCCCCTCGTCGTGGCCGCCGGCCCGCGCGAGCACCGTGGCCGGGTCCATCGCGTGCCAGGGGTGGTGGGAGGTGGGCAGGGGCAGCGGGCGCCGGAGCAGCCATACGGCCGTCCAGGCACCGATGGCGGTCCCCAGGCCGCCCGCCGCGTTGTACGAGGCCACACTGCGGGCCGCCGGATGCCGTCCGCGTCCGGCCAGCGCGGCCGTCGCGCCGACGACGGCGGACGCCTGGGCGAGCCGTACGCCGCGCTGTGCGGCCTCCCGCGCGGAACGGCAGGCCTCCACGATCACGACGGCGTCCGCAGGATCGGAGCCCACATACAGGTCCGCGCCCCAGGGCGGAACCCCGTGCGGGCCCGCGATGCCGACGCCCACGTCGGCGGCCCTGAGCGCGGACCGGTTCCGGGAGATCACCAGCACGCCCTCGCCGTCGCGCTGGAGGCGCCGTACCGCGTAGGACAGCCGTTTGCCTCCGTCCAGCAGGTCATCGGCCTCGCGTACGGCCGCGTCGGCGGTGTGCGCGCCCGCCGCCACGACGGTGAGGCCGGCCGCGTGGGCGGCGGGGACGAAGGCGCTCGCGGTGTCGTGCATCTCCGGCACGACGCTGATCACGGCCATCAGACGCTGTTCGTGCGCCAGCCCCAGCACGAGTCGTGCGCCGTCACGCCGCAACTGTTCCCGGGCCCGCGCCCCGGTGCGTCCGTGCAGGGTCAGCCGCTCGACGGGTCCCAGTTCCCAGGCGCCGTCGCGCCGCGGGCTCTCGGGTTCGGTGCCGTCGAAGAGGCGGTGGGCCGTCGCGGCGAGTTCGCCCACCGGGGCGTCGTCGTCGAGGGCGACCAGATCGGCCAGCAGGTGGGATCCGGTGGCCAGGGCGTCGGTGTCGAGGAGTACGGTGCCGATCCGGTCCAGCCTGCGCAGGGCGTCGGGATCGGCCACCAGGACGCCCCTGCGGGCCAGGCCCCGGCCGAGGACGCAGGCGAAGCCGTCGCGGGCCAGGAGCGGCGCCTTGGGGACGGCCGCCAGCGCCGCGGCGCCGGCCCGTCCGGAGCGCCGGGTGACCAGGAACGATCCGGCGAAGGACGCCGCCGCCACGGCGGGCGCCCGGTCGGCGTAGCGCTCGACGGGCCCGGACTTCAGCGGCGCCTTGCGGGGCGGCGCCTCGTGGCCCCCGCCCCGCGCCCCGGCCCGCCGCGCGTCGCTCGTGAGGTGGGGCATCGCCGCGGCCCAGGCGGCGTCCTCCGCGTGCGCCTCCATCACGTGCAGGGCATGGCGGACGGTGTCCACGCCGCTGCCGAGGACACCGCCGGAGGCCGCGTGGCCCACCGCCGTCAGCGTGGCCAGGAGCAGCCTGCCGTTGCCGGGGCCGAGAGCCTGCTCCACGAGACGCCGCAGCCGGGGCTGGGTGTCCACGATCGGGACGAGTGCCGCGAATGCGGGGGGAAGCGGGGCGCGACGGGTCAGGCCGACTGCTGCGGCCACGGGTGCCGCGGCCACATGCAGGGCCAGGGCGAGGCGCGAGCGCCGGACCTTCCCGCCGGAGAGCGGATGGTCGGGCAGCGGCGCGTCGACCCGGTGCTCCCGCTCCACCTCCTCGACCACATCGGCCAGCGCCCCCATGACATCCTCGGCGTCGGGCGGGCCCTCGGTGGCCACGACGACGTACCCGAGCACGGCGTTCGCCACGGCCCAGTCCACGCCGGGCACGGCGGCGAGCCGCCGCTCGACCTCGTCGGCCAGCCGAGCCGCGGCGGAGTCGGGCAGGTGCCCCTCGCGCAGTCCCCGCACGGCGACGTGCGCGCGCCCGTCGACGCGCCGGACACGCGCTGCGGGCCCGCCCGGCTCCGCACCCACCGCGGAGGACACGACGGCCCGCAGCTGTCTCACTCCTGGTATCGCCGATATCGCCGGTATCGCCACAGCGCCTCACCCGTCCACCCGTCTTCTCGCCACCTGTCCAAGTGCACGGGTAGCCAGAGATCCAGGCTTCAATCAGGCAAATCACACAAAAGAGGGAAAACGGGCCGGAGACGCGCGAGAATTGAAGGCGTCCAGTACATCCACCGAACCGACCCGGAGAGGAGGACAGGGATGGCCAGGACAGCGGAGACCACGCGCGAGGACAAGGCGGTCGAGACGCGGGCGCACGAGGGTGCGGGACTGCACCTGCACACGCGCACGCTGCACCCACCGGTGCCGATTCCCTACATCACCAGGGACGACATGCGGAGCACCGCCCAGTCCGCGACGTCACGACTGCCGGGCAGGCCGTCGGGCAAGGACGTCGTGTTCTACGGAGGCCTCGGCGCGCTGGCCGTGGTGGGCGCCCTGGAGTGGCCGGTCGCCCTCGCCGTCGGCGGAGCGACGTGGCTCGTGCGCAGCAGAGGAAAGGGAAAGGAAGCGAAGGAAGCAGCACAGGAAGAGGAAGCCGAGGCACGAGCGGCGAAGAACGCCACCAGGGAACGCAGCTCGGCCAAGAAGAGCGTTGCCTGACACAGCCTTCCCCCACTGGCGCACGGCGGCGAAAGCGCTGCCGGGCGCCATTTATGCGCACCGACTTTCCAGGCACCAACTTTCCAGGCACCGACTTTCTGCACACCGGCCTTCTGCGCATCGATGCCGCACGCGCGTCATCGACGGTACGCACACGCCCCGTTCACACCGAGCCGCGCGACCTCACGCCCGCCGGGCGCCCACCTCGCACACAGGCCCCCAGCCCCTCCGTCTACTTCGCGTACAGCCCCTCGATCTCGTCCGCGAAGTCCTGTTCGACGGCCGCGCGGCGCAGCTTCATCGACGGGGTAAGGTGCCCGTCGTCCTCCGTGAAGTCGCGGCCCACGACGACGAACTTGCGAATGGACTCCGGGCGGGAGACGAGCTTGTTGGCCTCGTCGACGGCGCGTTGGAGGAGGGAGAGCAACTCGGGGTCGGCGATGACGAGTTCGGGCGGCACGGCGTGCTTGCCGTTCATACGGCGCCAGTGGTTGAGGCCTTCGGGGTCGAGAGTGATGAGGGCCGCGATGTAGGGGCGGCGGTCACCGAGGACCATGCACTGGGAGATCAGGGGGTGGGCCCTGAGCCAGTTCTCCAGGGGGGCGGGGGCGACGCTCTTGCCGCCCGCCGTGATGAGCATCTCCTTCTTGCGGCCGGTGATGGTGAGGTAGCCCTCGTCGTCCAGGGAACCGAGGTCACCGGTCGCGAGCCAGCCCTCGTTGGTGGCCGGGGACACTCCTCCGGCCCGGGGGTCCCAGTAGCCGCGCAGCACCGGACCGCCCGCCAGCAGAATCTCACCGTCCACGGCTATCCGGACCCTGACCCCGGGGAGGGGCCAGCCCACCGTTCCCGTACGGGGTTTGAGCGGGGGAGTGACCGTGGCCGCCCCCGTCGTCTCCGTGAGTCCGTAGCCCTCGTAGATCTCGATGCCCGCCCCGGCGAAGAAGGAGGCGAGAGGGCTGCCCAGCGGGGAGCCACCGCAGATCATGTAACGGACCCTGCCGCCCATGGCGTTGCGGATACGGCGGTAGACGAGCGGGTCGTAGAAGGTCCGGGCCGCCTTCAGGGCCCGGCTGGGCCCGGGGCCGGTACCGGCCCGGCCCGCCTCAACTGCGTCGCCGTACCGCCGGGCCACGCTCACGGCCCGGTCGAACGTCGAGACCCGGCGCCCCACTTCCGCCTTCGCGCGGGCCACGTTGAAGACCTTCTCCAGCATGTACGGGATGGCCAGCAGGCAGGTCGGCCGGAAGCTCCCGAGGTCGGCCAGCAGGTCCTCCGACTTCAGGCTCGGCGCGTGCCCGAGCCGTACCCGCGCCCGTATGCACGCGATGGCGACCATGCGGCCGAAGACGTGCGACATGGGAAGGAAGAGGAGAACCGACGCCTCCTCCTTCGTCCGCGCCCGGAAGACCGGGTAGAGGAGCTCGATGGCGTTGTCGACCTCCGCGAAGAAGTTCCCGTGCGTCAGGGCACATCCCCGGGGACGCCCGGTCGTGCCCGAGGTGTAGACGACGGTGGCGAGCGTGTCGGGCCCCAATACCCCACGCCGTACGGTGACTTCGTGGTCCGGTACGTGCGCGCCGCTCTCGGCCAGCTGCTCCAGGTGCCCCTTCTCCATGACCCACACGTGCTGCAGGTCGGGGATGCGCTGGCGCTCCGGTCCCAGGGCGGCGGCCTGCGCCGCGGTCTCCGTGACGAGCGCGACCGCGCCGGTGTCCTGGAGGATCCAGCGGGTCTGGAAGACGGAGGAGGTCGGGTAGACGGGGACCGTCACCAGACCGGCCGCCCACGCGGCGAAGTCCAGGAGCGTCCACTCGTACCTCGTACGCGCCATGACGGCGATCCGGTCGCCCGGCGTCAGCCCCTCGGCGATCAGCCCCTTCGCCAGCGCCAGCACCTGCTCCGCGAACTCGGCGGCCGTCACATTCGTCCAGCGGCCCGCCTCGGCCCGGCGGCTGAGGACGACGTCATGGGGCGCGCTCTCGGCGTTGTCGAACGGCAGGTCGGCGAGCGACCCGTACGTCACCGGCGCGACCAGCGGCGGCACGGACACCTCTCGCGCCACCCCGTCCAGCCGGCGGACCTCGGGCTCCACCAGCACCGGCGCGGATTCGTACGCGCGGGCGGAGACCGGCATGCGGGAGGACGGTTGTATGAGGGACACGAGCGACTCCTGGGACGTGCAGCGACGCGTTGCTCTGCCGCATGACGTAGTACGCGCCTCACGCACCGGGGCGTTCAGCCACGGGGCTCCCACAGTTGGGGCAGAGGATCATCACCGGTCAGCAACCGGATCGTACGGCGCGCTCGTGATGGGTCTGTGCCGGTTCGGAGATGCTCCGGCGCCGGAGATGTGCGGGATCGAGGGCTCGTCGAGGGGTCATACCCGGGCAAGGCATATCGTGAACCTTTTTCATGTTCACCGCGCGACCACCACGGGCACCCCAACCGACAGCGAGCCCGCACCGCACCCGTCTCGACGCCCCCTCCACCGGTGACCTACCCTTACCGCCAGTAACCTTACTTCGGAGTAAGAACTTCGGAACTCCTCAGAGCTGGGAGTCGAACATGGCCGATCGCAGCCCGAGCGGCCGGGGGTATGGCCCATGACCGTCGTCCTCACCAACTCCCCTTCCCTCACACCCCTCCTGGCCCGCGGGGCCCTGCGTTCCCCCTTCAAGCGGCCGAGCCCGGACGCGAACTTCCCTCGCACCCGGCTGGTCCTGCCCGGCATACGCGTCGACCTCGCCCGCCTGGCCGCATACGAGCGGGTGTGCGGCTTCCCGACCGGCGACGACGCCCTGCCGATCACGTTCCCGCACCTCCTCGGCTTCCCGTCGGCCATGCTCCTGATGAGCGACCGCGACTTCCCGCTTCCGCTCCTCGGACTCGTCCACACCTCGATCGAGATCACCCGACGCCACCCGCTGCCGGCCACCGCCGACTACGAACTCACCGTGTACGTACAGGAGCTGACGCCGCACCACCGAGGCACCGAGGCTGCGGTCGTGACCGAGGCGCGAACCGGCGGCACAGTCGTATGGGAGTCACGCAGCACCTACCTGGCCCGGCACAGAACGAACGACCGAGCGGCACCGCCTTCGGACAAACACCCCCTGCCGAGCCCGGGCCCCCTCCCCACCATCGCCGAATGGCACCTGGCCGGGGACGTAGGACGGCGGTACGGGACGATCTCCGGTGACCGCAACCCCATCCACCTCCACCCCCTCACCGCCCGCCTCT
>NZ_VMNX01000157.1 GCF_009377235.1 Streptomyces acidicola | reverse complement strand
GCCGGCACCGCAAGAACGACGGCTTCGGCCGCGACGACTTCCACATCGACTTCAACCGCCGGCAGGTCACCTGCCCGCAGGGCGAGATCAGCCGGGGATGGCACGGTCCCTACCCGACCTCCTCACCACGACAAGGCCCTCCCGGGCGGGCGGGTGAGGCCCCGGTCGGTACCGCCTTCACCGTCCGGGCCCCCGGGTTCAGGGAGGCGCACCTCTCCGCACGGCTCCAGCAGCCGCCCCTCCCTGGCCCGCCTGGCTCGTGTCCAGGACGACTGAGGCGCCATCCAATTGGCGATATGGCCGATTCGAGGCCGATCTCGCCATTTTCGTCAGCTCTCGATCCATGCCTGCGACCCCGCCGACCGAGCCCCCTTGCTCGGCTCAACTAAACATGCGTAGACTTACAGTCGTAACTAAACGCCGTTAGTTTACGAGGTGCGCCATGACTGCCACTTGCGTGATCACCGCGACCGAGGTCGTCCCGCCGGGCAAGGCCGAGCCCGAGGAACGACGGCCGCGCAGCCGCCGACCACCGGCCTCGGGTATCGGCCGGGCCGGCCCTCAGCTGGAGGCGGTCGGCGTGTTCTCGCCGAACAGCGGAGCCACCACGGCCCGTACGGGTACCGGTCACCCGGCTCTTTCGTGTCCGGCGGGGGCCTGGCCGGTGCCGTCATCGTGGCCGGCCCGAGAACCGTCGCTGCACGCATCGGCGCCGATGCCCCGCGGTCGCCGAGGCCGACGCCTGGGTCACCCGACCGCGGACCGGCGGCGCTGACCTCATGCCCGTCCCGGCTCGTCACCCCGGCCGCCGCCACACCGTCCTCGCCAACGGCATCGCCCACGGCATGGCCGCCGGGCGGATGTCGCCAGATCCCGAAACGTCGCCGTCGCGACCGTCATCGTTCCCGAGAGCCGGCGTCCGGCGCCCGTCCCCCGGCCCCCGTTCACCCTCCGCCGTCCTGCGAATCCCTCTCACAGCCACCCGCATCCATCCGGAGGCATCAGCCATGTCCGTCACCACCACCGCCACCGTCAGCCTGGGCGTGGTGCGCGCCCTCAGTGAGGTCGACAACCGTTCGGCCTACGCCTGCTTCGGGCTCGCCTACGTGCTGGGCCACGGTTCAGCCGCCGTCTCCGGAGGCGACAACCCGCTTCTCGACCTGCCCGGTTGGCTGCCCATGACTCTCCTCGGCATCGGACTCGCCGCCGGCACCGTCCAAGCCACCCGCGCCGCGCTGCGCGCCCAGCGGGACGCCACCGGGCCGGAAGCGCTGACCGGCCGGCTTCTCGGCGCCGCCTGGGTCAGCGCCTTCGCGGCCCTCTTCCTCGCCATCACCGGTCTCGCCGCGGCCATCGACCACCCCGACATACAGACCCTGCTGTGGCCCACCGGCTCCGCGTTCGTCGTCGGACTGCTGTACATCGCCGAGGGCGCGGCACGCCGCAACCCGCTCCACTACGGCCTCGGTACCTGGCTCGCCCTGACCTCCACCGCGGCTCTCCTCCTCGGCAGCCCCGCCTTCTACTGGGTGCTCACCCTCGCCGGCGGCGGCGCCTACGTACTCGCCGCTCTCCTCGAACATCGCCGCCTCGCTCTCGCCACCCGCTGAGTCCGCGGTGCGACGGCGGCCACACCTCTCCGCCTGCCCACCCGGGCCGCCACACTCCCGGAATGAGCGCAGGGGTCACCCTCTGCCGCGGGAACGACCAACAACTCGCCGGCACGGCTGCCCGCATCGGCTTCGGCGCACATGACCGCCAGAGACCGGTCCACCGTCCTGGGCATGACGCACGTCCGGAACACCCATCAAGGAGGAAACCCGACATGAACGATCACGTTGTCATCGGAGCCGGATCCATCGGCTCATCCGTCGCCCGCCTGCTCGCCGAGCGCGGTGAGAGCGTTCGGATCGTGACGCGCAGGGGCTCCGGGCCCGAACACCCAGGGATCGAGCGGGTCGCCGCAGACGCTTCCGACGCCCACCGAGTGACCGAACTGTCCCGCGGCGCCAAGGTGATCTATCACTGCGCGAACCCGCCCTCGTACAGCATGTGGGAACGCCTGCTGCCACCGCTCCAGACAGCGTTGATCGCCGCCGCGAAGACGAACGACGCCGTCCTCTCCCTCACCGGCAGCCTCTACGCCTATGGTCGCCGGCCCGGAGGCCTGATGGACGAGCACACCCCCATGGAGGCCACCGGACGCAAGGGCCTCCTCCGCAAACGGATGTGGGAACAGGCCCTCGCCGGCGGCATCCGCACCGTCGAGGTCCGCGGCTCCGACTACATAGGCAAGGACGCGGCAGGCATCTACTCGCTTTCCATCGAGCCGGCCCTGGCGAAGGGCCGAGCCGCCTGGATCATGGGAAACCCGGACATGCCGCACACCTTCACCTTCAACGGCGACATGGCACGGGCTCTGATCAGGCTCGCTCGCGACGAACGGGCGTGGGGTCGCGCCTGGCACGTGCCGTCCCCGCCCGCCATCACGATCCGAGAGCTGGCCCAGCGCTGTGCGGCCGCCGCGGGCCGACCGCCGATCAAACTGATCCAGATGCCACGCTTTGTGATGCGCTCAGCGGGGGTCGTGGTACCCATCGCCCGCGAGATGGCCGAGATGGACTACCAGTGGTACGCACCGTTCCGCATGGCGGCAGACGAAACCGCGGTCACCTTCGGCCTCACCGCCACCGACCTCGACACCGCTGTCCGCGACCAGGTCGGAGCCCCGGCACAGCTCTGAAGGACACCGGCCGCCGGCGCCGACCGCGGTCGTCTCGCCCTACGACCCGACGGCCCGTTACGCGCGGCGCGGTCACACCACTCGCTGGAAAGGGCTCGTCGCGCATGTCACCGAGATCTGTTCCCCTGACGACGTCAACGTGATCACGGACGTGGCCACCACCGACGCCACCGGCTAGGACGCCAAGGCTCTGCCGGGCATCCACACCCGGCTGAAGCGCCGTGGACCGCTGCCCGCCGAGCACCTGGTCGACGGCGGCTACACCTCCCTGGTCCATCCGGAGCAGGGAGCCCGGGAACACCAGGTCACGGTCACCGGGCCGCTGCCGGTCAACTCCACCCGCCGGCACCGCAAGAACGACGGCTTCGGCCGCGACGACTTCCACATCGACTTCAACCGCCGGCAGGTCACCTGCCCGCAGGGCGAGATCAGCCGGGGATGGCACGGTCCCTACCCGACCTCCTCACCCACGGCGGCACCTCTGATCGTGGCACGGTTCGCCAAGAGCCAGTGCCCTCCCTGCCCGATCCGCACCCGCTGCACGACCACCGCCGACCGCGCCCCCATCGCCGTCAACATCGAACGTCTCAGCGGCCGGGACCCCCGCACCCCGGTCCGCTCAGCCCGACCACCGACTGCTTTCCAGACCTACTCGACCAGAACGACTTCCCTCGGTCGAAGTCCTGGCGGACCCTCGGCAGCTGACCTCGACCGCTCAAGATCCCCGACAGAGGCACCTACTGAGTAGAGTCGGGCAATGCCCGAGCTGAAGCGGCTGCATGCCGACCACGCCCCGGCGGTCCTGGCCTTCGAGCTGGCGAACCGCACCTACTTCGCTGCCTCGATCTCCGACCGCGGCGACGACTTCTTCGACCAGTTCACCGACCGGTACAACGCCTCGCTGGCCGAACAGGAGGCCGGCATCTGCGCCTTCTACGTGCTCGTCGCCGAGGACGGCTCGGTACTCGGCAGGTTCAACCTGTACGACTTGGAGGACGGCACTGCCAGACTCGGCTACCGGGTCGCGGAGCGGGTCGCCGGCCGCGGCGTGGCGACCGCGACCGTCCGGGAGCTGTTCCGGATGGCGACAGCGACGCACGACCTGCGCACACTGCGGGCGGCCACCTCCCACGACAACGCCGCGTCCCAGAAGGTCTTGGCCAAGGCCGGGTTCGTCCCGGTTGGCCCTGCCACCCCGGCCGATCTCGGCGGCAAGTCAGGCACTTGGTACCAGCGCGACCTCCGCTCATAGACCTTGATCTTGCTCGTGGGTCGGCTGCGGGAAGGCTGCGGCCACCGTTGAGCATTTGTGTGTGAAGACTAACGATCTTGCGGTGACCGCAGGTCACAGCGTGGACCCTGCTTGCCGGCAGGAAGCGTTCGAGGGCCTGATGAGCCGGATGGCCGGCCGGTTCGCCCGGGTTGAACCCCCGGCGTCGGGTACGGGATCTGATGCTGGGGCTGCTGTCGGACCTGCCACGCAAAAACTGCTGGAGCATCGCCGAGTGGGCCGGAGAGGCCACCCCGGACGGCATGCAGCACCTGCTCGGCCGGGCCCGACGGGATGCCGACGCCGTGCGCGATGACGTGCGCGAGTACGTCCCGGAGCATCTACACGACGAGGGTGCAGTGCTGGTGATCGACGACACCGGGGACGTGAAGAAGGGCACGCACACCGTCGGCGTCCAGCACCAGTACAGCGGCACCGCCGGAAGGAACGAAAACGCGCAAGTCGCTGTCTACCAGCCGGCCGCCCGCATGAGGCCGATTTCTCGACGCCGGGCACCGCGCCGGCTGGGTCGCGGCAGACGAGGTCTACGGCGGCAACCCAAGGCTGCGCTCCGCGCTGGAAGAGCGCCAGGTCGGCTATGTGCTCGCCGTCGCCTTCTCACATGAAGCCACCGGCGCGGGGAAGTTCCGCGCGGATGCCCTGGCCACGAAGGTGCCCAAGCGGGCCTGGCAGAAGCTGTCGGCCGGGGCCGGTGCCAAGGGGCACCGCTTCTACGACTGGGCGGTCATCGATCTGGCCGAACCCCCGCCTCGGCAGGCGCCAGCTGCTGATCCGCCGCAACCGCACCACCGGTGAACTCGCCTACTACCGCTGCTTCTCACCCGACCCCGCGCCCCTGAACACGCTGGTCCGCGTCGCTGGATCAAGGTGGCGGGTGGAGGAGACCTTCCAGTCCGGAAAGGGCCTGGCCGGACTCGACGAGTACCAAGTCCGTCGCTACACCTCCTGGTTGCGCTGGGTCACCCTGGCCATGCTCACTCACGCCTTCCTCGCCGTTGTCCGCGCCGACGAGCACGTCCGGCACCTGCACCTGACGGGCTTATCCCGCTCACCTGCAACGAGATCCAGCGACTGTTCATCACCTTGGTCGTCCGGCCCGTACGCGAGGCGCCCACCGGCTCTCCTGGTCCGCCTGGCGACGCCACCACCAGGCCCGAGCCAGCGGTGGTAGTCACGGGCAAACGGGCTCGTGGGGAAGGGTGAAACGGACTACGAGGCCAGGCCCCACAGCTCTCGGGCCTCGATGATGGCACCCTTGCCGTTCTGGCGAGGCACGTTGGCGCACACTTCGAACGCGGCCCAGCGGCCCTCGGCGTCCTCGGCCATGCCTGCGTGGGGACGAACTGCTGCCACGGGTCCAACTTCAGCCCGGCCCGCGCCGCCAGGTCCATGGGCCCGGCGGGGCAGACGCGAGGACACACCCCTGCCGCGCCCTGGAGCCGGTCGCCCCTCCTTGCCCCGCACCGGCACCCCACTTAGCCTGACTTTGTGCCGCGAATAAACAAAGCCCGAACTCACACCGTCGTGCCGGGCAACGACCTCACCCGGCTCCGTATCGCGCTCACCACCTTCTTCGCCCTCGACGGCTTCATCTTCGCCGGCTGGGTCGTCCGCATCCCTGCCATCAAGCAGCAGACCGGCGCATCGGCCAGCGCCCTCGGCCTCGCCCTCCTCGGCGTGTCCGCGGGCGCGGTGATCACGATGATGCTCACCGGCCGCCTCTGCCGCCGCTTCGGCAGCCACCCCGTGACCGTGGTCTGCGGCGTCCTGCTCTCGTTCAGCGTCGCCCTGCCGCCGCTCACCCACTCGGCACTGGCGCTCGGCGCCGTACTGCTGGTCTTCGGAATGGCGTACGGCGGCATCAATGTCGCCTTCAACAGCGCCGCCGTTGACCTGGTGCGTGCGCTGCGAAGGCCCGTCATGCCCAGCTTCCACGCCGCTTTCAGCCTCGGCAGCATGATCGGTGCCGGGCTCGGCGGACTGGTCGCCGGGGCGCTGTCCCCCACGCGTCATCTGCTCGGCCTCACCGCGATCGGTCTGATCGTCACCGCCCTGGCGGGCCGCACCCTGCTGCGCCACCGCCCTCCGACGTCACCGGAGAACGCATCGGACAAGGAGCCCGCGCCACGCCGCCTGGACAACGGCACCCGTGGTCTTGTGATCACGTTCGGCCTGATCGCCTTGTGCACGGCTTACGGGGAGGGAGCCCTGGCCGACTGGAGCGCACTGCACCTGGAACAGGATCTCGACGCCACACCGGGCGTCGCGGCCATCGGCTATTCCTGCTTCGCGCTCGCCATGACCGTGGGCCGGCTGACCGGCACCAAGCTGCTCGAACGCCTCGGCCAGACCCGTACGTTGGTATCCGGCGGCACGACCGCCGCGGTCGGCATGCTGCTCGGCGCGCTCGCCCCCTCCCTGTGGGTGGCACTCCTCGGCTTCGTGATCACCGGGCTCGGCCTCGCCAACCTCTTCCCGGTCGCGATCGAACGCGCCGGCACGCTGGCCGGTCCCGACGGAGTCGCGATCGCATCCACTCTCGGCTACGGCGGCATGCTCCTGGGCCCGCCCGCCATCGGGTTCATGGCGGACTGGTTCTCCCTTCCCACCGCCCTCACCAGTGTTGCGGCTCTGGCCGCGCTGGCCACGGTCATCGCTTTCACGACCCGACGCGCCGCAGCAGGCTCACACCCTGCCTCTCCCACGTCCTGAGGAGGGGGCCTTGAGGTCGCCCCTCCTCGTGAACCGCTCTACGGCCTCGCGTCGTCCTGGGTAGTGCCACTGCCAGATGACGACGAGGGGCCAGGGATTGAGGATCGGTACAGAGGCCAGGGCTGACACTGGTCCGGGAGGGAAGGACGAGGCGGGTCGCAGCGGCGGCCGTCCCTCACCGCCGCCCGCACGGCGTCAGGTGCTGCGCCGGTTACATCAGCTGGCCGCCGTGCTGGTCAGCGTCTGCGCCCTGCTGGGCGCGGTACGGCTGGTCGTGCCCGCCACCGCGGACACGGACAGCGAACCGCCCGGGGTTCGGCGGCAGTTGGTGTTCCTGCGTGAGGGGTTGGACGACGGAACCGGCGACTAGGCGCAGAGGATGTTCCCCGAGGGCTACTTCTTCCTGCACGCGCTCTACGGTCTGAGCTGGGTCGAGATCGGGATGCGGGAACCGGTCGGCGACAGGTCGACGGCGTTGCGAGAGGTCCGGTGGGCGCTGGCGAAGCTGGACTCCCCGTCCGGCCGCGCCCCGTTCAGCCCGGGACTCACTCCGCCGTACGGCGTCTTCCACCGAGGCTGGAGCAACTGGCTGCGCGGCGGCGTGCTGAGCCTGCAACCAGCCGGGCACCGCAACCCCGGCGAGGCGCGCCGGTTCACCCGTGACTCGGCCGCACTCGCCGCGGCCTTCGACACCTCGCGGTCGCCGTATCTGGAGGCGTACCCCGGTCAGGTGTGGCCGGTCGACTCGACCGTGGCGATCGCGTCGCTGCGGCTGCACGACGCGCTGCTGCCCGACCGGTTCACCGAAACCGTCCAGCGGTGGGTGCGGGAGGTGCGCGGGCGGCTCGACCCGCGCACCGGCCTGCTCCCGCACCGGGCCGACCCGGACACCGGCGATCCGATCGAGGTGGCCAGGGGCACCTCGCAGAGCCTCATCCAGCGTTTCCTGATCGATATCGACCCGGTCTTCGCCGGTGAGCAGTACCTGCGCTTCCGCGACCGGTACCTCGCCTCGCCGCTCGGCCTCGGGCCCGCCGTGCGGGAGTACCCCGAAGGCATGGACGGCCCGGCCGACATCGACTCCGGCCCGCTCCCGCTCGGCGTGAGTCTGTCGGCGAGCGTGGTCACCATCGGCGCGGCACAGGTTCACGGCGACGTCCCGCTCGCCGCCGCGCTGGCAGGCGTCAGCGAGTTGGCCGGCCTCCCCGTCGACACCCCGTGGACCAAGCGGTACGCCTTCGGTCTGGTCCCCGTCGGTGACGCGTTCCTGGCGTGGTCGAAGAGCGCACGGCCTTGGGTGGCGAAGGCGCCGCCCCCGCCACCGGCGCAGATCTCGGGGTGGTGGCGCGTTCCCCTGCTGTCGCTGCTGGCCGTACTCGCCGCCGCACCATGGCTGCCCACGCTGGTCCGGCGGCACCGGCGGCACCGGCGGCGAACCTGAAGTGGCGCCAGGTGCCACCAGGTTGTAGTTCCTCGTCCGGTGAACCTGGCCCGGGGTTGAGCTTTGCACCACACATCACGTACGGGACGCGTGCGGTGATGTGCGTCGTTGGCGCGGGGATCATCACGCGAGCGTGACGGGGTCGCCGCGCCGAATGGTGCCGCCCGCGATCACATCGGCGTAGACCCCTACATGCACCTGATTGTGCTGCGCTGCCGTACGCAGGATGCCCACGTCTCGCGGCAAGTCGCCTTGTGGCAGCGTGGTCATGACGCAGCGAGGGCAGGGGCCGGAGATCCGCAAGCGGACCTCATTGCCGATCGCGACCGTGTGACCGATCCAGTCGTTCTCCACGAAGCCCTGCTCGTCCGGGTCGGTCGCCACGACAATGTTCGGCCTGAACCGCCGAGCCTCGAAGCGTCCATCGGGATACAGCGCGTGCAGCCGTTCGATTGTCGCCGTCGTCAAAAGGTGCACGACCGCCATATCGAAAAGGGTGCCCGGCGGCATTTGCCACTCGGTCACCGTGTCTCTGTGATCGAGACCCTCCATATCCGGCCAGTACTCCTCGGCCGTCGCACCCGACGGCTCTCCCTCGCCTCGCGCCTGCGCAAGCACGACCTCCCGGCCGAGTTCTTCGGAGAGGATCTGCGGCAGGTGGGGCTGGTCGCTCAGCGCGGTGGTTCCATCGGGCAGGGTCAGGCGAACGGCAGGCAGTTTCGATCCCGCCTGAGGAGGCTCGACATAAGCGGCACGGAAATCGAAAAAATTCCCCCACTTGCGCGGATTCTTCGCGCCCGCGACCTTTCCCGTCGCCGCGTCGACAATGGCGAACTGTCGATCCCCGACGAGACCGCGCTCCGTGACCTCGGAGGCATTCAATTCCTCCCCCAGCATCGACTTCACTGGGTAGCGCCACAGTCCGACAACCGTGCCGCCTCCCGCATGCGTGGAGGGCGAGAGCGATTGCGACGGATCCGTTTGCATGACGGCGTCCTCCTGTTCAAGGCACGAGCGCAGCACGTAACGCCGGCGTCGCCCTTCAAGCGGAAAGCCTCGCCACACTCCTGTCAAACGGACAGCCGCAGGTGCGTGAAATCCGGAGTACGCGACTTGGGGTTTGACGGACCTCCGACCGGGTGGTGGGCATGTTCAGCGAGTCCACGTCAGGAGGCGGCGTCCGCCACCTCATTTCCCCGGCTGCGCCTTCGAACGGTCAGCTTGAACAACTCGACGGTGTGATCGCCGACCGCGTTCGCGCAGGAGCGGTGGCGTCCGCGATCCGGCAGCCGATCGCCCCCGCCTGCTCGGGGGTGAGCGGGCCACGGGCCGCGGACCGCGACGATCTGCGCGAGGCTGCGTGCGGTCACGTACTCCATGACGATCCAGCAGGTGTCGCCCTCGTTGTCGTGGTCGAAGACGGCGACCGCACTCCATCCGGCACACTCGCCCCATGGAGACTGCCGAGCACATCGAGACCCTGGACAGAGAGGGCCGGCTGCTGGTCGCGGCCGCCGAGGGAGCCGGGACCGAGGCCCGGGTGCCGACGTGCCCAAAATGGCAGGTGCGGGATCTGCTGCGGCACACAGGGACGGTGCACCGGTGGGCCGGGGCGTTCGTCGCCGAGGGGCACACGTCGTACCACCCCGGCGAGGGCGAGCCGGACCTGGACGGCGCGGAGCTCCTGGACTGGTTCCGGGAGGGCCACCGGCGGCTCGTCGACACCCTCACCGCGGCGCCCGCGGACGTGGCGTGCTGGAGCTTCCTGCCCGCGCCCTCGCCGCTGGCCTTCTGGGCACGGCGGCAGGCGCACGAGACGACGGTCCACCGGGCCGACGCGGAGTCGGCGCGCGACGGGACGGCCGACGCGGTCGGCGCGATCGCCCCGGAGTTCGCGGTCGACGGCATCGACGAGTTGCTGCTCGCCTTCCACGCGCGTGAGAAGAGCCGGGTGCGCACCGACCGGCCGCGGGTCCTGAGGGTACGGGCGACGGACACGGGCACCGTGTGGACCGTACGGCTGTCATCCGGGCCGCCGTTGAGTGAGCGGGGCGAAACGGCGGACGCGGACTGTGAGGTGGCGGGTCCCGCCGCGCGGCTCTATCTGTCGCTGTGGAACAGGCAGTCGTTCCCGAGCATCACGGGCGACGAGTCACCCGCCGCGCTGTGGCGCGAGAAGTCCGCCGTGACCTGGGGGTAGCACGCCGGACCGGGAAGCGCCCGGAGGCCGTCCGGCCTCCGGGCACCGGTGGGTGGTGCGGGACGCTCAGCCGGCTGCCACGTCCCGCCCGGCACACACTTGTTCCATAGGGCTTCATACGGTTTCATACGGCGCGCGGAGACGAACGGGGAGCGAGAACGCATGATGTACGCGGGGCAGGGGCGGCGGACGCAGGCCGAGCGGGACGCGATCACCGTGGAGATCGGGTACGCGCTGTTCAGTGCGGCGTTCGGGGCGGCCGTGGTGTTCGGGGTCGTGGCGGGTCCGGCGCTGCTCTTCGCGCTGCCGCCCGGCGTGGAACGAATGCTCGTTCTCTTCGGTCTGGCACTGGCCGCCCCGCTCTTCGTCGCCCGTGTGGTGAGCGTGCTGCTGCGCTTCCGCCGGGGCGCCAGTCCGGTGGTGGTGCCCCGCTCCTCACCCGGTACGCCCGGGCCTCAACCCAGCCAGCCCGGGCGCACCAGCCCGGACTCGTAGGCCAGCACGACCAGTTGGGCCCGGTCGCGGGCACCCAGCTTCACCATCGTGCGGCTCACATGGGTCTTGGCGGTCAGCGGGCTGACGACGAGACGGCGGGCGATCTCCTCGTTCGACAGGCCGATGCCGACGAGGGCCATCACCTCCCGTTCCCGCTCGGTGAGTCCGCCGAGCGACGCGGCTGCCGCGGGCTCCTTGGAGCGGGCCGCGAACTCCGAGATCAGCCGACGGGTCACCCCCGGCGAGAGCAGCGCGTCGCCCTCGACCACGGCCCGTACCGCACGCAGCAGTTCCTCCGGCTCGGTGTCCTTCACCAGGAAGCCCGAGGCGCCGGAGCGGATGGCCTCGAAGACGTACTCGTCGAGCTCGAACGTGGTCAGCATGACCACCTTGACGTCCTTCAGACCCTGGTCCTCGGTGATACGGCGGGTCGCGGCCAGCCCGTCGAGGACCGGCATCCGGATGTCCATCAGGACGACCTCGGGCCGCAGTTCGCGCACCTTCCGCAACGCCGCCTCGCCGTCGGCGACCTCCCCGGCCACCTCGATGTCGGGCTGCGCGTCGAGGAGCGCCTTGAAGCCTGCGCGAACCAGGGACTGGTCGTCGGCGAGCAGTACGCGGATCACCGGCCCTCCTTGGCGTCGTGGTCCTGGGCGGGCGGCGTCTTGAGCGGTACTACGGCGAGCACCCGGAATCCGCCGTCGGCGCGCGGCCCCGCCTCGATCGTGCCACCCAGGGAGGCGGCCCGCTCCCGCATTCCGGCCAGTCCGTTGCCGCTGCCGCCGGCGTCCGCGCCGGTCGCGGGCCCGTCGTCGTCGATCCGCAACCGCAGCGCCCCGGCCGCCTGTCCGAGGCGCACGCGCGCGTGCCGTGACCCCGAGTGCCGTACGACGTTGGTGAGGGCCTCCTGCACGATGCGGAACGCGGCGAGGTCGGCGCCGGGCGGGAGCGGGGGCGCCTCGCCGTCGACCTCCACCGTGAGGCCTGCGTCGGCCGCCTGCTCGACAAGCTCGGGCAGGCGGTCGAGCCCCGGTGCGGGGGCGCGCGGGGCGTCACCCGGCGTCCGTAGCGTGTCGAGCACCTGGCGGACCTCGCCGAGGGCCTCCTTGCTGGCCGACTTGATGGTGGTGAGCGCGGTGCGGGCCTGCTCGGGGTCGGAGTCGAGGAGCGCGAGGCCGACGCCCGCCTGCACATTGATCACCGAGATGCTGTGCGCGAGGACGTCGTGCAGTTCCTGGGCGATCCGCAGCCGCTCCTCGTCGGCGCGCCGCCGGGCCGCCTGGGCGCGCTCGGCGCGTTCGCGGGCCCACTGCTCGCGGCGTACCCGGGCCAGTTCGGAGACCGCGACGATCGCGATGATCCAGGCGGTGACGGGCACCTCCTGCCCCCAGTCGGCCGCATGGTCCCCGGCCGGTGGCAGCCACTGGTACAGCCAGTGCGCCACCAGCACGTGTCCCGCCCAGAACATACCGACCGCCGCCCAGGCGGCCTTGCGGTGCCCGGTGACGATCGCGCTGAAGCAGCCCAGGGCGACCGTGAGGAACACCGGGCCGTACGGATACCCGGCGCCCAGATAGACCGTGGCCGTGGCAGCCGTCCCGAAGGCGACGAGCACGGGGTACCGCTGCCGCCACAGCAGCATGCCCGAGCCGAGTAGCAGGAGCACGCGCCCGAACGAGTCGAGGGATGCGTGCTCGCCCTCCTGGAACCGGGCAGCGGCGTTCGAGCCGACCAGCACGAAGACCGTGAGCAGCAGCGTGGAACGCCACGGCCACCGGGGACCCGCGTCCTCGTCCGGCCCCGTCCGCCACGGAGGATGCCCTGGCCACCACGGCGGACCGCCCGGCCTCCCTCGCCACGGCGGTCCGCCCCACGCCGGGGACGTGTGCGCGCCCTGCTCTTCCATGACGGCCACGCTAGACGCCGCGCACCGCCCGCAGCGTCACCCGAGCGAGGTGATCACACGTACTCCCCGCGAAGTACGCCCTCCGCGGACGACTCCACGGACGTCTTCCCCGCCCCTTCCCTGATCCCGAACCGCTCGTGCAGCCGGTGCAGCGGACGCGGCGCCCACCAGTTCGCGCGACCCGCGAAACGCATCGTCACCGGCAGCAGGACGACCCGGATGAGAGCCGCCTCGTCGCCGCGCGCCCCCTGCAAGGACAGCCCGTCGGGCTGCTGATGCTCGCGCTGTACCGGACCGGCCGCGGCGTGGACGCGCTGATGGCGTACGAGGAGCTGCGGCAGCGACTGACGGAGGCGCTGGGCGCCGACCCGGGGCCGGCGCTGCGCTCACTCCACGCGCGCGTCCTCCGTCAGGATCCGGCCTTGATGGCACCGCCGCCCGTGCCGGTCGGCTGAGGGAACACCAGCCCGACGTGGTGGGCGAGTCGGGCCGCGGCGTGCCGGAAGAATGCCTCCCGTTCCTCGACGACGCGGTGGAACTGGCCGAACACCTCGAAGTTGACCAGCCCGAACAGCTGCGCCCAGGCCGCGACGAGCACCGCGACCACGGCGGGCGGCAGATCGGGCGCGAGCTCGGCGGCCATCCGCTCCGCCTCCGGCACGACCTCGGCCGGCAGCTTCCACTGGGCCACGCCCTTGCCGCGGTGCGCGTCCCGCACGATCCCGGCGAGCAGCTGTCCGACCCGCGAGGCCGCGGGCACGGTGGTGGCGGGCGCGGAGTAGCCGGGCACGGGCGATCCGTAGATCAGCGCGTACTCGTGCGGATGCGCCAGGGCCCAGTCGCGCACCGCGGCGCACACGGCGATCCAGCGCTCGGCCGGCGCCGCCCCGGTGACCTGGGCGTCCGCGCTCTCGGCGGCCTGGCCGAGGGAGTCGTAGGCATCGATGATGAGCGCGGTGAGCAGGTCGTCGCGGCTGGGGAAGTAGCGGTAGAGGGCGGAGGAGGCCATACCGAGCTCGCGGGCGACGGCGCGCAGCGAGAGCTTGGACGCCCCCTGCGCGGCGAGCTGCCTGCGCGCCTCTTCCTTGATGGCGGCGGTGACTTCGATCCGGGCGCGGGCACGGGCTCCTTGTGTGGCGGCGTGGGCTCCTTGTGTGGTGCTCATGCGGGGCAGTGTGCCATGTATTCAGAGCGGTGCAC
The DNA here is from genome assembly GCF_009377235.1 of Streptomyces acidicola. GTDB lineage: Bacteria > Actinomycetota > Actinomycetes > Streptomycetales > Streptomycetaceae > Streptomyces > Streptomyces acidicola. The sequence continues at coordinate 8,177 of NZ_VMNX01000157.1, read as the reverse complement.
ACAATCGCGAGCAGTGCTCCACAAAGAGATCGGCCACCCTCGATTCAGAGCACCGCACAAAATCGAGAGCAGTGATCTTGCTTTGGATCGTCGATCTCGTGCACACTGCCTCATGCGAGAGCAGTGCTCTCACTCAAGAGCAACGCTCACGCAGCCCCGCCACCCTCAGGAGGTTCGCCATGTCCACGTACGTCAAGAAGCCCGACTGGTTCACCGTCAACGTCCTCAACCGCGTCATCGCCTGGATGACCGGCCGCGGCGTCAGTGTCTGGGGTTCCCGGGTGCTCGCCGTCCGCGGCCGCAAGAGCGGGCAGTGGCGCACCACCCCCGTCAACCTGCTGACCGTGGACGGCGTGCAGTACCTCGTCGCGCCGCGCGGCCACGTCCAGTGGACGCACAACATGCGGGCCGCCGGCGGGGGCGAACTGCGGCTCGGGAAGAACGTGGACGTGTTCACCGCGACGGAGGTCGGCGACGACGACAAGGTTCCGCTGCTGCGGGCGTACCTCAAGAGGTGGAAGGCCGAGGTGGGCGCGTTCTTCAACGGCGTCGGCCCCGACTCGCCCGACGCGGAGCTGCGCCGGATCGCCCCCGACCACCCCGTCTTCCGGATCACCGTCAAGGCGTGACCGACGCCGAAGCCACCCGTTCGTTCAGCGGTCGAGCGCGGTCAGGGCGCGCTGGGCCACCGGATGGCTGCGGACGATCTCGCCCAGCGAGGTCGACCCGCTCGTGATGTCCTTGAAGGCCTTCCAGGCGGGACGGAAGCCCGTGAGGGCCGCGTGGAAGAGACCGGGGCGGCGATGGAAGGCCGTCAGCAGCCGCTTGCCGACGCTCATCTCGACGCCGAGCCCCGCCTTGATCGCGAACGCGTAGTTCAGGGCCTGGCGCCGGGTGTCCACCGCGTCGTGCGCCTCCGCGATCCGCACCGCCCACTCCCCCGCGAGCCGCCCCGACCGCAGCGCGAACGAGATGCCCTCGCGGGTCCATGGCTCCAGCAGCCCCGCCGCGTCCCCGCACACCAGCACCCGCCCGCGCGACAGCGGCGAGTCGTCGGCACGACAGCGCGTCAGGTGTCCCGAGGAGATGCTCGGTTCGAAACCGGCGAGCCCGAGCCGCCCGATGAAGTCCTCCAGGTACCGCTTCGTGGCGGCGCCTTCACCCCGCGCGGAGATGACCCCCACCGTCAGTGTGTCGCCCTTGGGGAAGACCCACCCGTAACTGCCGGGCATCGGGCCCCAGTCGATGAGCACCCGCCCCTTCCAGTCCTCGGCGACGGTCTCCGGCACCGGGATCTCCGCCTCCAGACCGAGATCGACCTGGCCGAGCTTCACCCCGACATGCGCTCCTATGCGGCTGGCGCTGCCGTCCGCGCCCACCACGGCCCGCGCGAGCAGCGTCTCGCCGCCCTGCAGGACGACGGCGACCGTGCGCCGGTCCGGCACGGCCGACCCGTGCTGCTCGACCCGTGAGACGGTGACACCCGTACGCAGCTCCGCGCCCGCCTTCTGCGCGTGCTCGACGAGTTGCTGGTCGAACTCGGACCGGTTGATCAGCCCGAACAGCATCTGCTTGGAGCGGCGCGTACGCGAGAAGCGGCCGTCCAGCGTGAACGTGACCGCGTGCACCCGGTCCCTGAACGGCAGCTCGAAGCCGGGGGGCAGGGCATCGCGCGAGGGTCCGATGATGCCGCCGCCGCACGTCTTGTAGCGGGGCAGCTCCGCCTTCTCCAGCAGCAGGACGCGCCGTCCCGCGACCGCCGCCGCGTAGGCGGCCGAGGCCCCCGCGGGTCCCGCGCCCACCACGACGACGTCCCACACCCGTTGCACGTCGTCCGCCGAAGAGTTCTCGCTGCTCACGATGGCCTACTGCTCCCGATCCAACCGCCTGCCGCTTCTGACCCCCGCATCCTACGGCGGGCATCCCCGCAGGCCACTGTGGGAGTATCGGCAGGCGCGTGCGCCCTACACAGGTCCGCGCATACGCAGCTGCGTACCCAGAAGCACAACGTCGCACCCACCAGGAGCGTGCCCATGTCGTCGAATCCGGTCGCCGAGACCGTCGCCTCGCTGATGCCGCGCGCACGGCAGGAACTGACCGAGCTGGTGGCCTTCAAGTCGGTGGCGGACTTCGCACAGTTCCCGAAGAGCGAGAGCGAGGGCGCCGCGACCTGGGTGGCGGACGCGCTGCGCACCGAGGGCTTCCAGGATGTCTCGCTGCTCGACACCCCCGACGGCACGCAGTCGGTGTACGGGTATCTGCCGGGGCCCGAGGGCGCGAAGACGGTCCTCCTGTACGCCCATTACGACGTGCAGCCGCCGCTGGACGAGGCCGCCTGGGTCAGCCCGCCGTTCGAGCTGACGGAGCGGGACGGGCGCTGGTACGGGCGCGGCGCGGCCGACTGCAAGGGCGGCGTGATCATGCACCTGCTCGCGCTCCGGGCCCTGAAGGCGAACGGCGGTGTCCCCGTCCACGTCAAGGTCATAGCCGAGGGTTCGGAGGAGCAGGGCACGGGCGGCCTGGAGCGGTACGCCGAGCAGCACCCGGAGCTGCTCGCCGCGGACACGATCGTCATCGGCGACGCCGGCAACTTCCGGGTCGGCCTGCCCACGGTCACCTCGACGTTGCGCGGCATGACCATGATGCGCGTCCGGATCGACACCCTGGAAGGCAACCTGCACTCGGGGCAGTTCGGCGGCGCGGCCCCCGACGCGCTCGCCGCGCTGATCCGCGTCCTGGACTCGCTGCGCGCCGAGGACGGCTCGACGACGGTCGACGGGCTCACGGCCGACGCGCAGTGGGACGGCCTGCGCTACGAGGACGCGCAGTTCCGCAAGGACGCCAAGGTGCTCGACGGCGTGGAGCTGATCGGCTCGGGCACGGTCGCCGACCGTATCTGGGCGCGCCCGGCGGTCACCGTGCTCGGCATCGACTGCCCGCCGGTGGTGGGCGCGACCCCGTCCGTGCAGGCGAGCGCCCGCGCACTGATCAGCCTGCGGGTCCCGCCGGGCGTGGACGCGGCCGGGGCGACCAAGCTGCTCCAGGCCCACCTGGAGGCGCACACCCCGTGGGGCGCGCGGGTGGACTGCGAGCAGATCGGTCAGGGGCAGGCGTTCCGCGCGGACACCTCCAGCCCGGCGTACGAAGCGATGGCCACCGCGATGGCCGTCGCCTACCCGGGCCAGGAGATGAGTTACGCGGGCCAGGGCGGCTCGATCCCGCTGTGCAACACCCTCGCCGCCCTCTACCCGGACGCCGAGATCCTCCTCATCGGCCTGAGCGAGCCGGAGGCGCAGATCCACGCGGTCAACGAGAGTGTGTCCCCCGAGGAGTTGGAGCGCCTCTCGGTGGCGGAGGCGCTGTTCCTGCGCAACTACGCGGCGCACTAGGCGCGTTGCCGGGAGGGCGGGCGGACCGCGGTCACACGGGTACGCCCGCCTCCAGGTAGAGCGCGGCGCCGCGTTCCCGCGCCCGCAGCGCCCACCTCAGCCGCTCGTAGCGCACGGGCGGGAGCAGGTCGGCGGCCTCCTCCTCGGTGACGAAGCGCCAGCCGCGCAGTTCGGGTCCGGGAAGGACGGGCCGCTGGTCCTTCTCGGTGAGGCGCCCGCCGTCGTACAGCAGACGCAGTCCTCCGTATCCCGGGGGCGCGGGCGGCTCCCAGTCCACGACCAGCAGCCTGGGTACGTCGTCGAGCCGTATGCCGGTCTCTTCCGCGACCTCCCGCATGCCCGCCCGCGCGGGCGCCTCGCCGGACTCGACGACGCCCCCGGGGAACTCCCAGCCCGCCTTGTACGTGGGATCGACGAGCAGGACCCGATCCTGCTCGTCGAACAGCAGGACGCCCGCGGCGAGGGTCTCGGCGGTGGGCTCGGGGGTCTGCACGATGTCGCACGCGGGTACGTCTCCGGTGCGGACGGCCTCGGCGATGTGCCGGGCCGTCTCGTACGGGGTCTGGGCACTGGTGTCGACGAGGTGGGCGTCGGCGGTGAGCCAGGAGCCGAGGGCCGCGTGGTACGGCTCGATGTGGTCGTATGCCCACTGCCGGACCCGCATCTCGCCGTCGGGGAGGTCCGGGGGGATCTCCCGGCCGGCTATTCGCTCGCGCAGGATCGTTTCGGCCGGGGCGAGCAGGACGTGCAGCACCGGAATCCGGCGCGAGGCGAGGCCCCCGAATATCTCGTCGCGGTAGTCCTGGCGCAGCAGGGTCATGGGGACCACGAGGGTTCCGCCCAGCTCGGCGAGCAGCGCGGCCGCGGTGTCCACCACGAGCCGTCGCCAGCTCGACAGATCCTGGAAGTCGCCGACCTCGGCGAGGCGCTTGGCCGGCAGCAGGTGTGTGAGTGCGCCGCCGAGGACCTCGGGGTCGAAGAGCGTGCTGTTCGGGATCAGCTCGATCAGTTCCCGTGCGGTGGTTGTCTTCCCCGCACCGAACGCACCGTTGATCCAGACGATCACGGTTCCCCCTCTTCTGTTGGCCCCCTGAGGCTTGCCCGCTTCAGCCCGCCACGGAAACCAGCCGGTTTTGAAGCGCCGCACACACGACGCCCAGCGGGACCGCTACCCGCCTGCACCGGCGCGAATGCGGCCCCTGGGGCTCCCTCCTGTCTCACGGGCATCGCTGGATCAGGACAACCAGCCGGGGTCTCGGTGGGAAACAGCGGCGGTGGACGAAAAAACCGCTGTCAGGATCAGTTCCGGGGGGCCGGAGCATTCGGCAGGCGGCGGCGAAACGGCTACCGGGCCGAGCCGGGTGCCAGGCCCCCGCGCCGTGCCTCCTCCAGCCCCACCAGGGCGGTGGTGGCATCGGATGGCGTTCGGTCACAGGTCCGTGGGGATACCGCTCGCCTCGGCGATGCCGCGCAGTTCCTCGTCCTCCCGGTAGCGGGCGCGGATGCAGTCCGCGATGTCCTTGCGCCGTTCCGGGTCGGCCGCCGTGTCGGGATCGGTGACGACGCGGACGGGCTCGCCGCCCTCGATCTCGATCTGGATGAGTTCGTTGTCGACGCGCCCCGTGACAGCGGTGGCGATGACCAGGGCGGCCTCGTCACGGACCGCCTGTGAGATGTCGGCGGCGGGTTCGTCGTCCAGGTCCGGGCCGTCCGGCCCTGCGTCCTCCGAGTCGAGCGCCCTCAGCACCGGCTCGACCATGCCCAGCAGGAGCTCGTACTCCTCGGAGGTCATGCTCATGCGCAGGAGGCCGAGGTGGATGTCCAGGGCCTCACCGTGGGGTGGGAGATTCGGCTCGTTCATAGTCTCCGGGTTCCCCGATATCCGGATCGCTCCCAGCAATCCTCAAGACGGGCGTGGAACTGCCGTTTCCTCATCCGGGTCCGTGCTGTCGCAGTGCGCCGTCACAGCGCGCGGCCCTCGTCCGGGGCCGGGGCACCGGACGAGGGCCGACGTCCACGAAGCCCTCCTCGGACCGGCCTGCTCCGTGATCGTTCATCGACAGCTCATGTCGTCGGGTCAGCGGTGACGGCTGGTGCTGGTGCTGCCTCCGTGGCCACCCTGCTCCCCCTGTCCCAGCGTGTCCCCACCGACGGTCGGGGCCTCGCCTGCGACAGTCCGGTCGAGGGTGCTGTGGGTGTCGTCCACGTCCAGGTTGCCGAGGGAGCCGGCGTCGAGACCGTGGGACGGCGTGATGGCCGCGACGACGAAACCGGTGGCCAGGGAGGCAATGGCAAGCATGCTGCGCTTCTTCATGCCCCGTTCAACTGCGAAATCGGCCCGGGGTCACGCATCCCTCGCGCGGGTGTCACCTGCCCGGCGTGCCGCGAACACGTCCGCGCACCGGCGGGCAATGCGTTCATCAGGTGCCCACCACTGGTCAGACCTCACTGTGACATCCGATGACCTGTCCACCCCTTGTCAGCCCAATCACACCCTCCCCGCTCCTTCCACCCAGCTTTCACGCGCCCTACCGTAAGCCCGCACAGATGACGCGAACATGAAGACATCCCATCTTTCGCGAGGACGAAGGAGCGTAACGATGCGTCACCTTCCCACCCGCACAGCTCGCCGAAGACTGGTCGGAGCGTTCACCGCGGGGCTGCTGGGCCTCGCCGGACTCTCCGTACCGGCCGCGGCCACCCCCGCCGTGCAGCCGACCGCCCCCACCCTGGACGACGGCCTCGCCCTCACCCCGCCGATGGGGTTCAACAACTGGAACTCCACGCACTGCCGGGCGGAGTTCAACGAGGCCATGGTCAAGGGCATCGCGGACCTGTTCGTCGAGAAGGGACTCAAGGACGCCGGGTACGAGTACGTCAACCTGGACGACTGCTGGGCACTGCCGCAGCGGGACGCGGACGGCAAGCTGGTGCCCGACCCCGTGCGCTTCCCGAACGGGATCAAGGCGGTCGCGGACTACGTGCACTCCAAGGGCCTCAAATTCGGCATCTACACCAGCGCGGGCACGAAGACGTGCAGCAACGTCGGGTTCCCGGGCGCGCTGGGTCACGAGTACAGCGACGCACAGCAGTTCGCGGACTGGGGCGTCGACTACCTCAAGTACGACAACTGCAACAACCAGGGCGTGGACGCCAAGCTGCGCTACACGACCATGCGCGACGCGCTGCGGGCCACGGGGCGCCCCATCGTCCACAGCATCTGCGAGTGGGGCCAGAACGAGCCCTGGGAGTGGGCCGCGGACGTCGGACAGCTGTGGCGCACGACGGGCGACATCAGCGACAACTGGGGGTCGATGCTGTCGATCCTGAAGAAGAACCTGCCGCTCGCGCCGTATGCCGGACCCGGGCACTGGAACGACCCGGACATGCTGGAGGTCGGCAACGGCGGGATGACGGACACCGAGTACCGCACACACTTCTCGATGTGGTCGATCATGGCGGCACCGCTGCTGATCGGCTCCGATCTGCGGTCGGCCTCCGACGAGACCTTCGACATCCTGGGCAACCGGGAGGTCATCGCGGTGGACCAGGACCCGCTGGGCAAGCAGGGCACCGTCGTGTCGTCCGAGGGCGGTCGCTGGGTCGTCGCCAAGGAGATGAAGGACGGCAGCCGGGCCGTGGCCCTCTTCAACGAGACGGGCAGCGCTCAGCGGATCTCGACGACGGCCGGAGCCGTCGGCCTTCCCGAGGCCGACGCGTACACCCTGCGTGATCTGTGGCAGCACAAGAGCTACAACACCGCGGGCACCATCTCGGCGACCGTCCCCGCGCACGGCACGGTCCTGTTCCGTGTCCGGGCCGACGACAGGTGGGCCGCGCATCCTCCGGCCGTCGAACTCGGCCTGCAAGGCAGCGCGTTGATCGAGGCGGGCAAGCCGACCGCGCTCACGAGCACGGTCACCGGCCTCGGCCGCACTCCGGCGAAGGGCGTCCTGGTCGCACTGTCGGGGCCGACAGGGTGGGCGGTGCGGGCGACCTCACCCACCACCGCGGGCGCACTGCCGACGGGACGCTCCCTGCGTACGTCGTGGGAGGTGACCGCGCCGGAGGGCACGACCACGGGGTCGTACGACCTGACCCTCAGGGCGACGTACCGGTCACCGACCGGGGTACGGGCCGAGAACGTGGTGCCACTGCGGTTCTCCGTGGTGGTGGCGCCGCCCTCGGGCACGTCGTACCTGAGCGATCTGCCGTGGCTGTCGACGACCAACGGCTGGGGCCCCGTCGAGCGCGACACCAGCAACGGCGAGAGCGCGGCGGGCGACGGCAACCCGCTCACCGTCAACGGAACCGTGTACGCGAAGGGCCTCGGTGTCCACGCGCCGAGCGCCGTCGAGTACTACACGGGGAGTGCCTGTGAGACGGTCACGGCCCAGGTGGGTGTCGATGACGAGGAGGGTGCCGACGGGTCCGTGGCGTTCGAGATCCATGCGGACGGTACGACGGTCGCGTCTACGGAGACCATGACCAACGCCCAGGCCGCGCAACGGATTTCAGCCGATGTGAGCGGCGCCCGGGTGGTCTCGCTCGTCGTCACGGACGGCGGCGACGGCATCACTTCGGACCACGGGGACTGGGGGGATGCGCAGCTGAGTTGCTGACGGAGGGTCCATCGCCTTCGCCGCCCCTACCCGTCCCATGCCTGAGGGCTGCGCCCCCAGCCCCCCGCTTGTCGGCCTGAACGGCCTCGTCCTCAAACGCCGGACGAGCTGACAATCCAGCCCCTCCGGCGTTTGAGGACGAGGCCGTTCAGGCCGACAAGCGGGG
>NZ_VMNX01000156.1 GCF_009377235.1 Streptomyces acidicola | reverse complement strand
CGATCTTGACGCATGCGTACGGCTGCGGTACCGGAGACGAACCTGTTCGATGACGCTCGGATCCCGTCGGTCATAAGCCGGTTCCCCGACGTCTACAGGGGTATTCGCCATATATGAGCATGGAATGGGTGTATTTTTCTGCAGGGGGGAGCGCGCTGGTCGGCCTCTGGTCGGTCATCATGGGCGTGATCATCGTGGTGCTGCTGGGTGGCGCCTTCTGGATGGGCAACCGCGTACGCAGCCGTGAGCCGCGCCGGCCGAGCCGGGAGGAGCAGCCCCGGCTGCCGGACGGCGGCGCGGTCCATGAGGAGCAGGCGTACCGCGAGCCCAACGAGATACCCCGGAGCGAGCTGCGGCTCACGCCCTACCAGGTGCACGGCAACATGGGCTCCCGGCCGAACACGTCGAAGCAGAGGCCGCGCTGGAGCAGGGGCAGCGGTGGCTCCTTCGGCAGCGGTGGCCTGGGCGCCCACTGAGGCGGCCGGGGCGCCGGTCGAGGCGGCCCGCGGCTCCCGTTCCGCGGACGTGCCCCGCCTTGTGCCGCCGCACCGGCGCGCACGTCGCGACCTGATCGCGCACAGGAAAGCGAAGTGAGAAACATGGCCGAGCGCGCCGCGCTGCCACTGCCGGACTACGACCACCTGCCGATCGGAAGCCTGGAGAGCCGCGTCCGCGCGCTCACCGCCGCCGAGGTGGAGGAGGTGCTCGCCTACGAGCGGGCCCACGCCCACCGCCTCCCGGTGACCGAACTGCTGACGGCCCGCCTGGAACAGCTCCTCTCCGGTGCCGAGCCGACCTCCGGCGACCCCGGCGCCGTACGCCCCGAAGGGCCCGGGCGGCCCAACGCGGGTTCGCCCGTGTCGCCAGCGACATCACCCCAGCCCCCCAGCCCGACACCCCACGGGACCCCCGACCAGCGTGGCCGGCCGAGGGCCGATCGGACGTGGCGGTGACCCGTGACTCTCAGCGCTCGCGCAGTTCGGCGAGGGCGGCGTCGAGGCCGGCACCGCGCGGCCGGTTGAACGGCAGCCTGCCGAGCACGAACGCCATACCGCAGGTGTTGCTGAGCGCCGAGTAGACCAGGCCGCCCGCAATGCCGGCCGACAGCAACTGGAAGGCCGGATGGACGGTCACGCCGAGCCCGAGGCCGAGCAGGACGATCGCCCCGGCGGTGAACCGGACCTGACGTTCCATGCCCCACACCGCTCGGGCCTCGCCCTCGGGCCGGTGCAGTTCGTGACCCGCGGCGGCCCAGGCACCCGTGCCGCCCGCCAGCGTGGCGGCGGCGATGCCGTGCTCGGCGAGGGTGCGGCAGGCGTTCTCTGAGCGGGCGCCCGAGGCGCACACCACGAGCAGGTCGCCGCGGGAGGCCGCGCCCTCGATGGCGGGCAGGGCGCGGCGGAGGTCGTCGAGGGGGATGTTCAGGGCGCCGGGCAGATGGCCTGAGGCATACTCGGCCGGCGTGCGGACGTCGATCACGGTCAGCTCGGGCAGCCGGGCACGTGCCTGGGCGACGTCGAGGGCGAGCGGTGTGGTCACGGGTGTCATCCTTCTTGCTTTTCGACGGGACTCCGAAGCGGGAGTACATTACCCCCAGGGGTATCTTCCAGGGTTTCGAGGGAGCTTAATCGTGGAGCTGGATCTCGCGGGCGCCGAGCTTCGAGCCGTGCTCAACCGGCTGCGCCGGGCTCAAGGCCAGATCTCCGGGGTGATCCGGATGATCGAGGAGGGCCGCGACTGCGAGGAGGTCGTCACCCAGCTCGCCGCCGCCTCACGGGCCCTCGACCGGGCGGGCTTCGCCATCATCGCCACGGGTCTGCAGCAGTGCCTGACCGACATCGAGGGCGGCGAGAAGCCCGAGGAGGACCGCGACGCGATGCGGGCGCGGCTGGAGAAGCTGTTCCTGTCCCTGGCCTGAGACGCCGAGCCACGGGGGTGCCTCCTCGTCCGGAACCGTTGTGCCGCGTGGTTCATACCGCACCGTGTCATGTGGTTCATGTGGCAACGCGTTGTGTGGTTCATGTGGCAACGCGTTGTGTGGTTCATGTGGCAACGCGTCAACTGCTTCATACGGCCGCGTCGATCAGCATGAACACGGCCACCGCCAGCAGCACGACCGCGAAGATCCGTTGGAGCAGGCCCCCGGAGACACGGGCACTGAGGCGTTTCCCGTCCCATGCGCCGAGCACGGCCGCTCCCGCGAAGGGGGCGACGACCGCCCAGTCCAACGCGTCGGCCGTACCCGTGCGAGCCGCGAGCGCCGCCAGTGAGTTGACCGTGATGACGAGCAGGCTGGTGCCCACCGCCACCCGCATCCGCAGCCCGAGGACACCGACCAGCGCCGGTACGGCGAGGAAGCCGCCCCCGACGCCCAGGAGTCCGGTGATCGCACCGAGTCCGGCACCGGCCGCGGCGGCCCTTCCGGGACGTACCGGGGTGTCGCGGTCGGCCACGGCCGGCTGCCGCAGCATCCGCAGCGCGACCATGATGGCGACCACACCGAAGGCACCGGTCAGCACGGACTGAGGAACATCGGCCGCGAGGACCGCGGTGAACATGGCCGGGACGATCCCGGCCATGGCGAAGAGGCTTCCCGAGCGCCAGCGGACGTTGCCTTCGCGGGCGTGTGCGGCCAGACCGGTCACGGAGGTGACCGTGACGATCACCAGGCTCGCGGTCGTGGCCGTGACCGGGTTGAAGCCGAGCAGGTAGATCAGGGCAGGCACGGCGAGGACACTGCCGCCGCCTCCGAGCGCGCCAAGCGTCAGTCCTATGACTCCGCCGGCCGTCAGGGCCAGGACGGTCACGCTGTGATGCCCGCATCCACCGCCGTGATGCCTGCCTCCACCGCCGCCGCGAAGCCGTCGTCGATGGCGACGACCTTCCGCCCCGCCGCGTCCAGCAGCGACGCCGCGATGGCCGCGCGCATGCCGCTCGCGCAGTGGACCCACACCTCTCCGGCTGGAACGTCGTCGAGTCGCTTGTGCAGTTGGTGGACCGGTATGTGGACCGAGCCCGGGACATGTCCGCCCGCACGCTCGGAGTCGCGGCGGACGTCCAGGACGACCACGTCGTCGTCGCCGAGCCGCTTCGCGAGGTCGGTGAAGGCGGCGCGCGGGAAGGAGGCCGGCGTCTCGCCGTCCCGGACCCAGGAGGCGGGTGAGCCGACGGCCGCGGCGGCCGGGCGGTCGATGCCGACGCGCACCAACTCGCGCTGGGCGGCGGCCAGTTGCCCAGGGGACGCGGCGAGCAGGGTCACCGGCTTGCCCCACGGGATCAGCCATGCCAGGTAGGTGGCGACCTTGCCGTCGGCCTCGAAGTTGAACGATCCCGCCACATGCCCCTCGGCGAAGGCGACGCGGCTGCGCAGGTCCACCACCCACTCCCCCGCGGCCAGCCGGGCGGCGATCGCGTCGGCGTCGGCGACCGCGGGCGGGGTCAGGTCGATCTGGGCGGGACCGGCGGCGTTGGCGGGGCCCATGTGCGCGTAGTACGCGGGCACGTCGTCCAGGCCGGCCAGCAGCTCGGCGACGAAGGTGTCCACGTCCTGCACGAGTGCCGGGTTGCCGGTCTTCTCCTTGCCGATGGTGGTGTGGCCGCCCTCGGCCTGCCGGGAGGAGCAGAAGCTGCCGAATCCGTGCGTCGGCAGGACGAGTGTCTCGTCGGGCAGTTCCTCGGCGAGCCGGTGCGCGGAGGTGTGCTGGGCGCGGGCGAGCCGCTCGGTGAGGCGCGGTTCCACCAGGTCGGGGCGGCCCACGGAGCCGAGGAGCAGGGAGCCTCCGCTGAAGACCGCGACGGCCACTCCGGCCTCCTCCAGTACGTACGAGGTGTGGTGCGGGGTGTGCCCGGGCGTGGCGATGGCACGCAGCGCGAGACCGGAGTCGATCTCCACGGTGTCGCCGTCGTGCACGGCGAACCGCTCGAACGAGACGTCCGCCGCGGCGGGCACCAGGTACACGGCGCCAGTGACGCGGGCCAGTTCCAGACCGCCACTGACGTAGTCGTTGTGGATGTGCGTCTCGACCACGTGGGAGATACGCACCCCGCGCCGTACAGCCGCCGCGATCACCTGGTCGAGGTCCCTCGGCGGGTCGACCGCGACGGCCGTGTGCGCACCGCCGGCGAGATAGCTGCGGTTGCCGAGCCCTGCCAGCTCGATGGTGTCGACGAAGAACACCTGGGCGCTCCTTCACGAATCACAGATCACGAATCGCAGATCACGAGTCACGAGTCACTGTCACGAATCATTACCCCCGGGGGTATATGGGCGACTCTAACATGATTACCCCCGGGGGTATTTTCGCGGTCATGCGACTCCCGGGACGAGCTTGATCGGACACATAAGTGGCGGCGTGGGGTCTCGCCATGGTCCGGGTACCCCGGTGGGACCGGATGTCCCGGGATCGCTTTCAGCCTGCGGAAACGAGGCGAGGCGGACGGGCTCGTGGTGAGCCCGTCCGCCTCGCCTCGGACTGTTTGCGGATCGCCGTCAGACGTCCGGCTCCTCCCGTGTCATCGGGGGTTCGGCGGGTGTGGGGGCGGACGAGCCGAAGAGCACGGCCCGGGCCACCTTCGGGGCGAACAGCGCGCTGACCGGCGCGCTCAGTGCCAGGACCCGGCGAAAGGCCTCGCCCACCACGGGATCGCCGGGGGTACGCTCCTGGATCCGGCTCAGGTACCAGTCGACGGGACGGTCCACGGCCCGTGAGGCGAGTGCGTTCCCAGTGGCGCCCGGCATCTTCTTGTCGGACCCGGCCGAGATGTCCCAGGCCTGCCGGGACGCGGCGAGGAGGGCGCGCTGCACCCGGCGTGTCGTCGGTGTCCGGCGCATGTCCGCGAGCGCGTCGCGCAGGGCCACGGCGGACATCGCCGCGACGGACATGCCCTGGCCGTAGATCGGATTGAACGTGCACAGCGCGTCCCCGGTGGCCAGGAAACCCGCGGGGCGCGGTCCGGGCAGGTCGTACCGGCGCCGGACGTTGGCCGTCTTACGGAACCCGAACGCCGGGGACTGCGGCTCGGCCTCTCGCATCCAGTGGTACACGAAGGGGTGCGGCAGCCGCTTCGTGTACGCCACGTACTCGTCGTCGTCCGTGGGCGGTTCGTCGCCGCGCAGGCCCGAGAGAACGGCCAGATGGTTACCGTCCTCCAGAGGCAGGACGACCGCCCCGTAGACCTGCGCGGGGTTCGGGACCACCCAGAAGGCGTGCGTGTCGGTGCCCAGGCTGCCGTTGGTGTCGCGGAAGACCCGTGAGGAGTACGCGAGCCCGGTGTCGATGGTCTCCTCGCGCGGGGCCTCCGCGCCGATCGCAGTGAGCCACTGCGGGGCCTTCGTGCCGTGCCCGGAGGCGTCCACGACCAGGTCCGCCTCCAGGGGGCGCTCCTCCTTGCGGGCACCGTCGCCGCGCTCGCGCACCAGCACGCCCCGGACCCGCGACGCGTCGCCGAGCAGCCCCACGACGTCCGTCGACTCCAGCGTGGTGACGGCCGGGTTGGCGAGCACCCGACGCCGTACCAGTTCCTCGATCTGCAGCCGCGAGCCGGTGAAGACGTACGTCGACGCCGGGCCCCGCCGGAACCAGCGTCCGACCTGCCACTGCACCATGTCGGCCGGAATCCCGACCCGGGGCGCGCCCGCGGCGCGCAGCTCGTCCGTGAACCCCGGCAGCAGTGCGTCCAGGGCTCGTTGCCCGCCTTCGATCAGGGCGTGCGGGTGACGGCTCTGCGGTGCGCCGGGGCGTGGACCGATCCCCTCGGGATAGCGATCGCGCTCGACAACCGTCACCCGGTCGGCGTGCTCGGTCAGAACGTGGGCCGCGAGCAGCCCCGCGATACTGCCTCCCACGACGACCGCATGGCGCCCCGCCGGGCTGCTCCTGTCCCAACCGTCCGCCTGTTGCGCAGAGTTCACGATGCCTTCGCTCCCCTGATTCAGCGCGTGGATCCCGAAGGCCCAGTCTCTCGCGCGCGAGAGACGGTTGAGCGGATTCCGGCCCGTCTCCGCGGGGCGCATCGTGGCACACCCGCGCCGGGCGGGATCGCGTCCGCCCCGCCTTCACCACTGCTCTCCGTCGGCGTCGCCGGCTCCGTCCCGGCGGTCGGATCCGTCGGGCCACACCCCCACGTGGTCCGGTTCGGCGGTCAGGCGGACCCGGCCGTGCAGGCCGTAGCGGTCCACGTAGTCGCGGGGCAGCTGGAGACGGCCGGCACGGTCCAGAACGGTGTACTCCTCGGTGACCGTGCCGCCGGGGCCGCGCAGGGTCTCCGTCGAGGTACGGCCGTCGCGGATGCGGACCGTGCGGCGTACCTGCCCGGAGACGAGCGGATCGTGGGTGACGACGAGGACGGTGGCGCCGAGTTCCTCGTTGGCGCGGCGGAGCGCGGCGAACACGTCCTCGCCGCTCGCGGTGTCGAGTTCGCCCGTGGGTTCGTCGGCGAGCAGTACACGCGGCTCGTTGGCGGTGGCCACCGCGACGGCGACGCGCTGCTGTTCACCGCCGGAGAGTTCGGCCGGGCGCCGGTCGCGGCAGTGGGTGACGCCCAGCACGTCGAGGAGTTCCGCGGCGCGCGAGGCCCGGACGCGACGCGGCACGCGCGTGTATTTCATGGGCAGCGCCACGTTCTCCAGCGCCGTGAGGTAGGGCAGCAGGTTGCGGCCCGTCTGCTGCCACACGAAGCCGACGGTTTGCCGGCGGTAGCCGAGACGCTCGCGCCGCCCCATGGTGAGCAGGTCGTGCCCGGCGACCCGGGCGCGGCCCGCCGTGGGCAGGTCGAGGCCCGAGAGGATGGACAGCAGCGTCGACTTGCCGGAGCCGGACGCCCCGACGAGCGCCACGCACTCACCCTCCTCGACGACGAGGTCGAGGCCCTGGAGCGCCTGCACTTCGACCTCCTCGGTGCGGTAGACCCGGACCAGGTTGTCGCAGACGACGAGCCCGTCTCCTTCGTCGGCGCGCGGTCGACGGGCGTCGCGGGCCCGCTCCTCCAAGGTGCGCAGGTCGCTCTCGTCGGGCTCGGTCACCATTCCTCCAGTCTGGTCTCCCTGAACTCCGGTCACCGTTCCTCCGTGAGGCGAAGGACCGCGCCGAGGCCGCGGCGGCGTCCGAGCCACGTCTCCACACCCACGGCGGCGGCCACGAGCAGGCCGAGACCGATGCCCAGGGCCGCGGTCAGCAGCAGGTCGGGGTGGGTGGTGGGGTCGGTGGAGCCACCGGTGAACTCCCGCAGGTCCAGGGCGGGGCCCAGCAGCGCGGGCAGCGTCAGGCCCAGCGCGGTGCCGCCCACCAGCGCCGCGAGCACCATCGGCAGGAGCTGCACCAGGTGCAGTGCCGACGTGGCGTGCCGGCCCAGGCCGAGGGTGCGGAGGTAGGAGGCGGTGCGGCCGCGTTCGGGGGCGGACAGCAACAGGTCGAGCACGAGGGCCAGCAGGGCGAGGAGCACGGCGAGCGCGGTGCACGCGGTGTGCGCGGTCCTCAGGACGCCGACCATGCCGTCGGCGTCGGCGTCGGCCTCCTCCTCGGCGAGCAGGCGCAATTCACCGACCGCGGCGCCGGCGGCGGCGCGCGGTACGAGGGACCGCAGCGTCTCCACGTCCAGCCGGGGACCGTACAGCAGGAGCGCGGACTCCTCGAAGTCGCTTCCCTGGAAGGCCCCGAGATCGCGGTTGTCGGCGAGCAGCAGACGGTCCCGCGGCGTGGTCGTGCTGCGGACGGGGCCGAGCGCCGGGTCGCGGAGCACGTCGTCGGGGAGTCCGCCGACGACGCGCAGGCGCAGGGAGCGGCCATGTGAGGTGATGCCCAGCAGATCGCCCGCGCGGGCGTCTGTGGCGAGGACCCGGATGTCCCGTGAACGGTCCCCGCCTGGTCCGCGGCCGGACAGTCCGGCGGTGTCGAGTGCGCGTGCCGCGGCCGATCGAGGTGCCGCCTTGCGGAGTTCGGCGCCGTCGACACCGACGAGGCTCGCGATGCCGTACCCCTCGCCGCTGGTACCGCTCGTCGGGTCCACGCGCAGCTGACGCACCCGCACTGTGTCGCGTACTCCGGAGACGCGGGTCAGGCGATCGGTGAGGCCGGGGTTGCGTTCCGCGCCGCGGAAGGACGCGTCGGCGCCGACCTGCCAGGCGGCGGCCTCCCGGCGCCCGTCGGCGAGCGTCCCGGCGACCAGCCCGCCGAACACGGCTCCGGCCAGCGTCACCACCAGCACGAGCAGCGCGAGCGCCCGGGCCGGGGCATCCTTCGCGGCCCGGGAGAGCGCGACGATCCCCACGACGCCGTGTCGCCGTGCGGACCAACGCGCCAGGAGCCGTACCGGCGGCGGATAGCAGCGCACCAGGACGACGACGGTGACGAGCCCCAGCAGGGCGGGCACGGCGGCGAGCAGCGGATCGGGACCGGCGTCGCCCGTGGTACCCCGGGCCCGCAGCGCGGCCACGCCGGCCGCGGCGAGCAGCAGCACCGTCGCCTCGGCGACGATCCGGCGGCCCCCCGCCTGCTGGGTAGGCCGGTGCCCGCGGGCGGTGACGCGGTCGCGCAGGGCGTGCCAGGTGAGCGCGGGGAGAGGCAGCCAGACGAACAGGGCGACGAGCAGCCCGTACCGGTACGCGGGTGACGGGTCCGGAAGGGACCGTGCCGTGACGAGTCCGGCGGCGAGCCCGAGCAGTGCGGCGGGTGCGGTCTGCGCGGCCCGGGTCAGCGCGAGACCCGTCGCGGAGGCACCGCGGGCACGCTGGAGCCGGTGGGCGGCGAGGCGTCGGCGTACCGCGAGCAGGGCCGTGACGACGGTGGTGAGCAGCCCGACCACGATCAGGGAGGCGAGCGCGAAGGAGATCACGGTACGGCCCTGCCGCCACTGCGGGCCGAACTCGGTGAGCACATCGGGGAGTCGGGAGCTGCTCTGGAGTCCGGAGGACGGGTGAGGGCCGATCTGGCAGTACATGCCCATGTCGAAGTCGCCGCAGTAGTCGCCGCGCGCGTCGTGCGGGTACTGGTAGAGCAGCCGCCCGAGGTCGGCCTGTCCCTGGTCGTCGGCGAACCGTGCGGCGGTGCGCGCGTCGAGGTCGAGGCGCATGCCCCAGGTCACGGTGAGCGTGGCGTCCGACTGACCCTGGAGGGTGGTGACGGTGCGCGGGGCGACGAGAGCACGGGCCTCCCAGTCGAGCCCGGAGTCGCTGTCGGGCGGGTACTGGGCGGGGCGGGCCAGCTGGGGCAGTTCGCGGGAGAGTCGGTCTCCGCGCACACTGTCGGCGGCGGTGGCCTCGACCGTGGTGCCCCTGCCCGCCCGGAAGAAGCCCACCACGGCAGCGGTGCCGTGCACGCCCTCCAACACCCCCGGCTCGATGGGCAGCTGCTGCCCCAGCCGTAGTTTCAGTGCCTCGCGGGTGCGCGTGGAGACGGCGATCTCCAGAGCCTCGGCGCCGGGGTCGGGTGGCCGTCCCTCGGTGTAGGCGCCGCGGCCGGGTGCGTCGGAGGCGTACACCAGGCCCAGGCCGACGTCTCCGGCGGCCGTTCTCGTGCGGACGAGGGGCAGTTCGACGCGGGTGGAGTCGTGGACGAGGCTGCCGTCGAGGGCGTCCGGGACCGCGTTGCCGATCACTGTGGTGACGGGGCGCAGGTCCTCGTCGAGATCGCCGGCAGCGCCCGGGACTGCGGGGGCGAACTCTGCGGTGAACCGGATTCCGGGCTCGGCGCTCTGCTCCTGTTCCAGTCGTGAGGCGAGCGCCTGTCCGGCGAACCGGTCGAGGAGTACGGGGCTCGCGGCGGCGACGGCGGTGAGGAGTGCCGTGACGGCCATGAGGCAGGCCAGCAGGGGCAGTTCGGCCCGTGCCTCGCGCAGGGCGACGGGGACGGGCCGCCTCACCGGTCCTGCCCCCGCGGGCGGTACCCGGCGTGTCATCGGTCCTCCCCAGCCCGCAGCACCCGCGCCAGGTCGACCCGCCCCAGGATCCTGGCGGCAACCGTAACGACCGCGCAGATCAGGAGGGTCGTCGCACCCGCCGTGAGGACGACGCGCATCCACGGCACCTCGGTGAGCAGCCCGGGGTAGACCGGGCGGCCGGTGTCGTCGACGGTGACCACCGGCATGATCAGCGCGGCCAGCGCGGTGCCCAGCAGGGTGCCGAGCACGGCCGCGACGGCGGCGAGCGCGAGCTGTTCGGTCCACAGGTACGCGGCGAGCTGGCGGCGTCGTACGCCCAGCGCCCGCAGCAGCGCGAACTCCCGTGCCCTGGCGCGGGCCGAGAGCGCCGTGTGCAGGGTGAAGCCGATGACGGCGAACGCCGGAGCGAGCACCAGGCACAGCGTGAGTCCGCCGCGTGCGCCCTGCCGGAGCGGGTCGGCGGCCAGCAGGGCCCGAGTGTGGGGCACGTCGACGGCCGTACCGAGGCGGGGGTCGGCCCGGACGGCGCGCAGGGCGGCGGTGGCGTCCCCGCCGTCGGCCGCCACCCACCAGGCGGTCTCGGCGCCGGGCAGAACACCGTCGAGCGCGAGCTGGGCGGCGAGGGCCCGGGAGTCGGCGAGCAGCCGGGGCCGGTCCCGTTCGGCGCCCGGCACGGCGTCGATCTCCCCGACGACCTTGACGCGGGCCGTTCCGCCTCCGGCGCGCTGGAAGGTGACCGTGCCTCCGACGCGGACGACGCCGGAGGCCAGCAGGGTGCGATCGGCGAGGACGGGCGCGGCCGGTCGGCCTCGGGCACGGTCCGTGCCGAGACGCACGCTCCATGTCGGGTACTTGACCTTGGTGTCGGGGCCGCGCAGCACCGCGTCCAGGAGCGTGCCGGGTCCGGGTCGGTCGGCGCAGAGCACGGGTCCCGGGGCGCGCCCGGTCAACCTGCGCGGCTTGGCCGACGGGCAGCCGGCGACGTGCTCGTCGGGGGCGTCGGCGCGCAGGTCGTGCCAGGCGGCGGGCCGCGTGAGGCCGGGTACGCGGTCGACGGTGAGGCGGTAGGTACGCCGCACGGACTCGCCCTTCATGCTCAGGCCGAGCTGGACGACGCGTAACCCGCCGCCGTCGGCCGGGACCTTCAGACGGACCGTACGGGCCTGGCCGCCGGTGTCGTCGAGGGGCACCTCACTGGTGTGGGCGAGTCCGTCCGCGTCGACGAAGTGCACGGAGAGCCGGACGGGTACGGGGGTGCCGGGTCCGTCGGCGGACAGGCGGACGCGGAGCGGGAGTTCACGCGGGGCGCCGTCGAGCGGCAGCCCGTAGGCGGGGATGTTCCGGCCGAGCGGGGTGACGAGGTCGGGCACGGGCCGGTCGGTGAGGTCGGGGCGCAGGGCGGGGGCGGGGCCGCGCGCGGTGTCGATGCCGGTGACGGCGATGTAGCTCTGGCCGACGAAACCGTTGACGTCCACGACGGGCGTGACGGACCGGGCGCCGGGTAACGCGGCGTACGTCGTGCGCCGTTCACCGGGCGCGAGCCGGTCGCTCGGCTCGATCCGCAGGTCGGAGCCCACTTTGAAGACCGCCTGGTCGTGGTCGCCGCGGTCCAGGATGGCGAGCGCGGTGCTGCTGAGCGCGGCGACGGCCAGGGCCAGCGTCACCACCAGCGCGGGTCCGGCGTGCCGTGCCGCACGCCGCCCGATCTGCCAGGCGCCCAGGGGCAGCACGAGCCCGGTGCCGCGCCGTGCGAGGGGGTCGGTGACGCGGGCGAGCAGGGGCAGTGCCCGCAGCACGAGGAGTGCGGCGGCGCAGGTCATCGCGACGGGTGCGAGGACCAGCACGGGATCGACGCCTCCGCCGGTGACCGGCGAGCGGTACTGCCGCAGTTGGAGCCAGCCGAGCACGGCGACGGCCGCGAGCGCCAGGTCGGCACCCAGCCGCTGAGCTCCCGCGAACCGCCCTAGCCGGAGCCTGAGCCGGCGCACCGCGTGCTGGTCCCGCACGGTCCGTACCGTCGGCAGCAGCAGGGAGGCACCGTGCACGGCGACGGCGAGCAGCGCGGCCGCCCAGGCCGCCGTCGGCGTCGCCGTCGCGGATACGTCGCCGGGGATCAGTCCGGCCCGGTCGAGCAGTCGCAGCAGGGGACCGGCGAGGAAGGGCGCGGCGAGTCCCGCGGGTACCGCGAGGGCCGCCCACTGTGCCGCCGTTGCCCAGGCCAGCCGCGGTGTTCCCGCGCCACGCGCGGCCAGTAGCGCCAGTTCGGGACGGCGGTGCTCGGCGATCTGACGTGCGGTCAGCACGAGGGCGGCCGCGGCCAGGGCGGCCAGCAGGGTCGCCGGGACGTAGAGGCCGGCCCGGGCCACGGCAATGGGGGTGGTCAGGCCGTCGAGGGCGTCGTCCAGCTGTGACCTGACGCTGAGTTCGCCCGTGGGCCGTGTACCGCGGAAGACGGAGAGCGAGACGTCACTGCCGCCGAACCCGTCGGCACGCCGCTCCAGTGGCCGGATGTCGCCGAGTCGCAGGCCGCCGGTATCCGGTACGGCGAGCCAGAGCGCTTGGGCGTTCCCGGCCAGGGACGGGGTCGCGGTCAGTGCCGGTCGTGCCACCAGGGCGATGGATTCGGACGTGCCGAGTGCGCTGTTCAGGTTCGCCCAGACGGCCGGGCTGCGGCCGTCCGCCCGGTACAGGCCGGCCACTCGCAGACGGAGCCGCGTTCCGTCGTCGGCCTGCACCCTCAGCTCGTCACCGGGCCGTACCGCGAGCCGCGCGGCGAACACGTCGGTGAGCGCGGTCTCGACGACGCCCGTGTCCCCGGTCGTGCGCGGCCGGCGCCCGGCCACCAACCGGGCGTGCCGGGACTCCTCCTGGAGGGCGACCAGGGAGACACCGGCGTCGTCGCGCGGCTGTCCGGCCGCCTCCGTGACCGAGAGCTGGGCGGAGCGGTTGTCCGGGACCCGTAACGCGGACCAGGTGTGGTGCGGGACACCGCCGAAGGTGCGGTCGACGGCGGCCCGTACGAGTTCGTCCAGGCGCTCGGCGTGGTGCGGCGGGTACGGCCCGGAGACGTCGAGCACGGCCTCGGGGTCGCTCGCCAACCGCCGTTGCACCGCGCCCTCGACGGCCTTCTCGGTGAGGGTGGCCAGCGCGGCCAGGACGGTCGCGGCCAGCAGCACAGCGAGCCCGGCGGCACCGAGCACCAGTGCGTGGTGCCGGGTTCCCCGTACCGCGGCAGGCGTACGTCTCCCGCTCAAGCCACTGCTCTCCCCCTGTGCGACCGACCGGCACAGTATGGGTACGCCCCGGTGGGCCCGCAATCACGAAATTCGGCCAGCTGTGCACCACAGCTGCGCACCACCGGCGTTCACAGAAATCACCGAAGAACGACAGAACAATTGACGTGTTCGCAGCACACCCCTACCTTCTGATCGATTCACCGAACCTCGTTCGAAATATCGGCCACCTCTCGGTTATTTCTCACTTCCCCCGGCTCCCGCACGCCCATTGGAGACCAGATGAGCGCACGACCCCACCCGGGCCCACAGCCGTCGCGTCGGCTCTTCCTCGCCATGGCCGCCGCCACTCCCCTGGCCATGACCGGCGTGATGAGCCTCGGCGCGAGCACCGCTCACGCCGCCGACTCGGCCTACGTGATGTGCTACTTCACCGAGTCGACCAGCCTCGGCGAGGGCACCGACTACGGTCTCCACCTCGCGGTCAGCCCCGACGGGCTGAACTGGACGCCGCTGAACCAGAACAACCCGCTCGCCACCCCCACCGCGGGCGCGCTCGGACTGCGCGACCCCTTCCTCATGCGCAGGCAGGACGGCACCTTCGTCGTCCTCGCCACCGACCTCAAGGGCACCGACTGGAGCTACAACAGCCAGTACATCCACGTCTGGGACTCCGCCGACCTGCGCACCTTCACCGGCTACCGCCGCCTCAAGCTGCACGACATGACCACCCACAGCTGGGCTCCCGAGGCGTTCTGGGACGCCGGGCGGGGACAGTACGCGGTCATCTACTCATCGGTGAACTCCAGCGGGCACAACGTGATCATGGTGAACTACACCAGCGACTTCATCACGGCCTCCGCCCCGCAGGTCTTCTTCGACCCGGGCTACGACGTCATCGACGGCAACATGACCGTGGGCGTGGGCGGCGTCAACTATCTCCACTTCAAGAAGAACCAGACCCTGGTCGCCGCGCGCTCCACCTCACTCAACCCCGGGAGCTTCACCGAGTTCAGCACCGGTGTCGCGCACGGCGGCACCGAGGCACCCACCGTGTTCAAGTCCCTGGCCTCGAACACCTGGTACCTGTGGGGAGACACCTACACTCCGAACGGCGTCTTCTACGCGTGGCAGACGTCCGACCTCGCGTCCGGCACCTGGACCGCGCTTGACCAGAGGACCTACACCCAGCCGGTCAACTCCAAGCACTGCGGCATCGCGACCATCACCGGCACCGAGTACACCAACCTGCTCGCCAAGTGGGGCGCACCGGCCTGGAACCGGCTCAAGTCCTTCAACTATCCGGCCCGTTACGTCCGTCACGCGAACTTCGCCGCCCGCATCGACACTTACCCGTTCGACCTGTACACCGACTCCCAGTGGAAGCTCGTGCCCGGCCTCGCCGACAGCTCCGCAGTGTCCTTCCAGTCGGTCAACTACCCCACCCGCTATCTGCGGCACTACAACTACGAGCTGCGGCTCGACGTCAACGACGGCACGTCGGCGTTCGCGGCGGACGCGACCTTTCACCGAACGGCCGGCCTCGCGGACTCCGGCTGGGCGTCCTTCCGCTCGTACAACAACCCGACCCGCTACATCCGGCACTCCGACTACGTGCTGCGCATCGACCCGGTCTCGACGGCCACCGAGCGGCAGGACGCGACCTTCCGCGTCGGCTACTGAGCGAGCGGCAACCCCGTGTAGTTCTCCGCCAGCTCGGCCGCCGCGTGCTCCGAGGTCGCGATGCGGTCGAGCTGGGAGAGCTGGAGCCTGGTCTCGAACGGGGACTGCTCCGGATCGGCATGGAGGGTCGTCGTCATGAAGTACGAGAAGTGCTCGGCGCGCCACACCCGGCGCAGGCAGGTGTCGGAGTAGGCGTCCAGCAGGCCGGTCGAGCCGGTGTCCTTCAGGTGCGCGAAGGCGCGGGCCAGGACGATGACGTCGGCGACGGCCAGGTTGAGGCCCTTGGCGCCGGTGGGCGGCACGATGTGGGCGGCGTCGCCGGCCAGGAAGACCCGGCCGTACCGCATCGGCTCGGTGACGTGGCTGCGCATCGGCAGCACCGCCTTGGACGTGACAGTGCCGCGCTTGAGCCGCCATTCGGGGTTCGCGTCGAGGGCGAAGCGGGCGTCCAACTCGTCCCAGATCCGCCCGTCGGACCAGTCGGCCGGGTCCGTTCCGTTGGGCACCTGGAGGTAGAGCCGGCTGACGGACTCGGAGCGCATGCTCGCCAGGGCGAAGCCGCGCTCGGAGTGGGCGTAGATCAGCTCGTCGTAGACGGGCGGCGCGTCGGCGAGGATGCCCAGCCAGGAGTACGGGTAGGTCCGCTCGTACGTCGTCCGCACGCCCTCGGGCAGCATGCCCCGGGTCACGCCGTGGAAGCCGTCGCAGCCGACCACGTAGTCACAGGTCAGGGTCTTCTCGCGGCCCTCGTGGGTGTAGCGGATCACCGGGCGGTCCTCCGCTCGGTCCGATGCCGTGACGCCCTCCACCGCGTGCACCTCAGCCTCGAAGTACAGCGGTCCGCCGTCGGCGAGCTGGAGGGCGACGAGGTCCTTCACCACTTCGGTCTGGGCATAGACCCACACCCGGCGCCCGCCCGTCAGTGCGGGGAAGTCGACCCGGTGGGCGCGGCCGCCATAACGCAGCTCGATGCCGTCGTGGGGCATGCCCTCGCGGTCCAGCCGCTCCCCGGCGCCCGCGGCGCGCAGGACGTCCACGGTGGCCTGCTCCAGGATCCCCGCCCGCTGCCGCTGTTCGACGTAGGCCCGGTCGCGGCGTTCCAGGACGACGCTGTCGATGCCGGCGTTGTGCAGCAGGCGGGCGAGCAGCAGCCCGGAGGGGCCGCCGCCGATGATCCCGACGGTCGTGTGCATGGACGTCTCCTCGTCGTCGAGGACGGGCGCGTGCCTGAAGGGGGCTCCGGACACGAGCGGGTGCGGCTTCCTGGTCTGGCTTGTATGGCTCGTGCGGCTTCCTGGACGAGGTGTTCGCCCAGTGAAACAACCTTCACCGACTCGGAGTGAGTGTGCGCTCCCGCTCGTCCCCTGTCAACGGCCGCCGGCCCCCAGGAAGTGGAACCCGGGACGTGGGTGCATCAGGAAGTCGTGATGGGAGATGTTCCACGCGTACGCCCCCGCCAGGGCGAACACCACCCGGTCCCCGGCCCGCAGCCCCGGGGCGTGGACGTGCCGGGCGAGGACGTCCTTCGGGGTGCACAGCTGGCCCGTGAGCGTGACACGGTCGCCACCACTCGCCGGACGCGGCCAGGGGTGCGGCCAAGCGTCCACCTCAAGCACCGAACACGGCTGGTCGTGCCCCTTGGTCGCGGGGGTGCGCAGATGGTGCGTGCCGCCGCGGACGACCGCGAACTCCTCCCCGTGGCTGTGCTTCACGTCCAGCACCTCGGTGGCGTACCAGCCGCAGTACGCCGTGAGGGCACGTCCGGGTTCGATGCGCAGCGTCAGGTCCGGGTACTCGTCGGCCAGCCGGGCGAGCCCCTCGCCGTAGGCCGCCCAGTCGAAGCGGCTCTCGGGCTGCGCGTAGTCCACGGTCATGCCGCCGCCGACGTTCACCTCGCCGATCGGGACGCCCAGTCCCACCGCCCAGGTCACGACGGCGCGGGCCACCGCCAGGAGGTCGGGGGCGTCGAGTCCGCTCGCCAAATGGGCCTGGATGCCACGGAGTTCGAGCTGCGGGTGGGTGCCGTCCGTGAGGGCGCGGAGCATCGGGACCGCCCGGGACGGGTCGAGGCCGAAGGGGGTGGGGCGCCCGCCCATGGTGAGGGAGCTGCTCGCCAGGGTGCCGTCGGCCACGGCGAGGTTGAAGCGGAGCAGGACCGCCACCCGCTCCCCCGGTACGACGCACCGCGCCAGCTCGGCCAGCACACGCAGCTCGTGCTCGCTCTCCACGTGGAAGCGGTGGACGCCCCGCTCCAGGGCCGCCGTGATCTCGTCCGGGGTCTTGCCCGGGCCGCCGAAGGCCAGCGGGTGTCGCGGCACGGCCTTGGCCACGTGGGCGAGTTCGCCGCCCGAGGACACCTCGTAGCCGTCGACGTACGGGGCGAGTTCGGTGAGGATCTCCGGCTCGGGGTTGGCCTTGGCCGCGTAGTACAGCTCGACGTGCGGCGGCAGCGCGGACCGCACGGTCGCGACGTGCTCGCGCAGAGCCGTCAAGTCGTAGACGTACGCGGGGAGTTCGGCGCTCGGCAGAGACAGGACGCGGTCGCGGACGGTGGACGTGGGGTGGGTCATCGGGCACTCCGGCGCAGGATGTCCTCGGCTGGTGCCCCGGCAGGCAACGTTTGCCCGTCAAGGAGCGGCGTCGTGGGGGCACCTCCCGCCCGAGGCGTGCGAAGCGCGGTTCGAGGGTGGGGGAGCGTGCTCTCGGCGTGCCGGCCGGGAGACCCCGTTGATGGACCGGACGTACTTGGGCTTTCGGCCGGTGCGGCGAAGGGGGTCCCCCCGTCCGAGCCGTGCGAAGCCGGTTCGAGGAGGGGGGCGCGTGCCGGGCGTCGCAACGGGGCGAACGTTGCCTGTTGGGGCACCAGGGGAGAGGGCAGACGGACGTAGCCGGCCTCGCGGTCGGCCTTGCGTTCCCAGCGGGTGAGCAGGTTGGCCTTGGCGGGCAGCGGCACTCCGGCGAGCAGGGCGGCGAGGCGGGGCGGGCAGCCGTCGCGGTCCGCGTACATCTGGAGGGCGGCCCGGACCCTGGCCCACAGGTCGGCCTCGATCTCCGGGTGGAGGTCGGCGAGGGCCGCGAGGAGCTCGGCGACGTGGTTGACCAGCAGGCAGTACACGACCCGGTCCCAGCCGCGCTGGGCGCCGTATGTCATCGGGCCCGCGACCTCGGGCGGCAGCGCGGCGAGTGTGCCGGCGTGGTGGTCGGGGAGGAGCTTGGTGCCCTCCAGGTCGCGGAAGAGGACCTGGGCGGGCATGCCGTCGGCGTCCACGCAGATCAGCACGTTCTGCAGGTGGGGTTCGAGGACCAGTCCATGGTCGAAGTAGGCGGCCAGGACAGGCGGGACGAGGAGGCGCAGATAGGCGTCCCACCAGTCGAGGGCAGCCCGTGGGCCCGCTCCGTCGAGGAGGCGGGACAGATGTGCGGGGCCCGTCGGGTACTCGTCGGCGACGGCCGCCGCGAGCAGCGGCGTCGTGCCGGGCAGCAGCCGGCGGCTCAGGCCCTCGCGCACGATGACGCCCAGGCCCTCCAGGAGGGTGCGGTCGGGGATGCCGTCCGGGCCGGGGAGGGCGAGGCTGCGGTAGGCGGGCTCGCGGAGCATCGCGCTACCGGGGAAGCGGTCCTCCAGGTCGGCCAGCACCGGGGCGAGTACGCGGGTGAGGGCCACCGCGCCGGAGAGTTCGTAACTGGCGTTCTTGCGCAGGCAATTGGTGATGCGAACGTTGAGGCTGAACTTCAGGAAGGCGTCGCCGCCGAAGAGAGTGCGCACGGACGCGGTGGCGGCGAAGGGCGTGCCGCCGGGGCCGAGGTCGAGCACGTCCCGGCGGCCGAGGGCGTCGCGCAGGGGCGGGTGGGCGCGCAGCATCTCGTACTGCCAGGGGTGCGCGGGCAGCAGCCGGTAGCCGTCCGGAACGTCGTCGCGCCCGCGGTCGAGGATGTCGGTGGCGCCGGGCTCGGCGCTCTCCTCGGCGATCAGATGGTCGCGTACGGCGAGGTGCCGCAGCGGGAAGGACGCCCCTGCCTCGGGCGCGTACTCCCGCCACGCGTCCACGTCGCCGGTGCGGGCCTTGGGCGTGGGGTGGAATCGGTGCCCGAAGAGGAGGGACTGCTCGGAGGCGAGGTAGTCCGGGCAGTCACCGGCCGCGGTCCTGTGGGCGGCGAGGGCGGCGGAGACGGTGTGATGGCTGGAGGCGATCTGCTCCAGGAACTCCTCGTTGCGCACCCCGGTACGGAGGAACAACTCGTCGTGGGTGTACTCGGCGAGGCGGCGCCAGTCCACCTCCCGCCGGCCGGTGCCGGTCTCCTCGCGCACGGGCCCGGTGAAGCGGTGGGCGCCGAGCAGTGACGTACGACGCAGGGCGGCCCACAGCAGGACGCCGCGGCGGGGCAGCCGCAGCATCAGGTGCCCGTCGGCGACAGCGGTCTGCCGTTCGGGACCGGACACCTCGCGCAGCAGGCAGTTGAGGAGCGTGTGGGCCACGACGTCATCGGCGGCGGGCAGAGAGGTGGCGGTACTGAGGGCGTCGGTGAGCGGGGACATCAGCGGCTCCAGCGGAGGTTCAGAGCGACGGTGGCCAAGCGATGGCGGGATGCCGGACGTGCCGTTGGGCAGGGCTTCGGTGGTCACGCCGAAACCCCGTTCGGGAGCGTGGGGTTGGTGCCGGTGGTGTCCTGCCTGTCCGGCAGCAGGTAGTTCGGCCCGGTGGTGTAGTGCTTGTTGATGTCGAGGGCGCCCGACCGCTCCTTGCCGAGCAGCGTCCCGGCGGTGACCATCGCCTTCACCGGCAGCCGGGGCGCGTCCAGCACCCGCTCGCGCAGTACGGCTCCGGGCTCGCCGCCGAGCCGTTCCACGGCCTGCGCGAGCCGGTCCCGTACGAGCCCCAGCAGCAGCGGCAGTGGAGCCCGGCCGTGCTCGGCGAGCCCGAACGCGTGTGCGCCCGCGCACAGATGGAGGGTGATGGTGGTGAAGAGGTCGGCGACCGGCCCGTCGTCGCGGCAGAAGGTCCGGGGGTCGTCGAAGTCCCACGGGCCGCCGCCGAGCGTCGCCTCCAGCCGTGCGGTGTTGATGCGCGGCCCGTCGTTGTCCTTGAGCAGCAGCCGCAGGTCGCCGGGGTGCGGCTCCAGGACGAGCGACACGTTCTGCTGGTGCGACTCCAGCGCGATCCCGTACCCGAACAGCGTGGTCTGCCAGTCGAAGAGAAGCGTCAGGACGGCGTCCAGGAAGGCGGTCACGTCACCGCCGTGGAAGCGGTCGGCGAGATGATCGATCACCAGCCGTCCGCCGGGCGCCTCCGCGAGCAGCGCGGCCATGGGGACGACGACCGAGTCGTCGAGCCCCTCCGGGTAGCGGCGGCACAGCACGGCCAGCATCTCGTGCCCGGCGTGGGCGTACACGGTCTCGTCGGCGTGCAGGACCGTCTCCCGGAAGCGGGTTTCGCGGTCGACGACCGCTTCCAGCAGCCGCTGTCCCGCCGCGCCGTCGACGAGGGTGCCGGGCTTGATCGAGCGCTTGTTGCGCAGGCCCAACGAGGCAGTGGGCAAGGGGAGTTTGAGGTGCGCGGCCGGGTCGGCGGCCGACGCGACCGTACGGGTCGACAGCGTGGGAACGACATCGAGGTACCCGTGGTCGGCGAGCACCGCGTGGCCGGTCAGCCCCGTGTCGCGGAGCGCCTCGTCGAGCGGGGCACCCACGGTCAATGGGTGTACGGGCAGGGCGACATGGGTGCGGTCGAGCTCGGCGAGCCCGAGGACACCGGGCGTGGGCCAGTACGCCGGCAGGCTCCCGGCCACGGTGAGAGCGTCCTTCGGCACGGCCAGCCAGCGAAGAGTGAACCTCGGATGTAACTCGGGTGCGTACGCGTGGAGTTGGTCGTCGTCGAGCCCGGAGCGACCACGGGCCGTCGGGTACACCGGGTGGTCGAGGCGGGCCGCGAGCGTGTCGTGGGCGAGGCTGCCGGCGAGTCCCGTCCACCGGGCGGGGTCGGCGCCGTAGCGGTCGGCGAGCCGGTCGCGTACCGCCTCGGCCGTGCGGGCGTGCAACCGCATCGTGGCCAGCGTCTGGCGGCACTCCTCGGCGAAGGCGTCGAAGCCGTCGCGGTCGACGGGTTCGGCGAGGGCCCGCAGCTCGGTGAGGACGGTCTCGTACGTCGTTGCCTCGAAGCCGTTCGACTCCCTTACGAGCATCGGCAGTCGGGCGGTGTACGCGCACTGGAAGCCTTCCTCGGCGACCGGCAGCAGCAGGGCGTCGCCGTCGACGGGCAGCCGGAGCCACGGGCCGTCGGGGCGGTGCACGAGTGCGCTGCCGGTGCGCAGGCCGACGACGTCCTCGCGGAGCAGGGCGCTGAGCACACGCGTGAGCAGTTTGGACTCGGCGGCATCCGCGGATGTCGCCGTGGTGGTCGTCACGGCTGGATCACCCAGCTCTGAGCCGCGAGGAACCGGGCCGCCGCACGGTCCACGGCTCCCTGGTCGGTGCCCACCGCCCGCAGGACACCCAAGTAGTCGCGGTTGGTGCGGTACAGCTCGTGCCGCTCCCCGAGCGGGCGGAGCGGACGGTACGTCAAGTGCACGCCGTTTACGGTGAGTTCGCTGCTCGATGGTGCGGCGGTGAGGGTTCCTGCACGCTCGGCGCACGGGTACTCCAGCAGGGCCGCTCCGTCGCGCCGCGCACCCAGGTCCGCGGGCAGGGATTCACCGAGGTGCGTGCGCAGGATGTACTCGAACAGCGGGATGTCCAGGAGCTGGGCGAGCAGCAGGTCGCACTGGTCGCCGACGGCCCGGTAGTTGACCTCGATGAGGCGCGCCCGGCCCTCGTGGACCACGAACTCGGTGTGGCAGGCGCCGAACCCGACGCCGAGCGCGTCGAGCTGGGCGAGGACCTGGTCGACGACCCTCTCGGGGTGGGCCGGGACGAAGGTCATCCGCTCCTCGACGAAGTACGGCGGTGGGGACGGCTCGGTGTGGAAGCCTCCGAGGACGTGACGGATACGTCCGTCGCCGACGGTCTCCAGCGTGTACAGCTCTCCCGGCAGGTACTCCTCCACGAGCAGGGTGGCTCCGGGGCGGCGCGCGAGGATCGCCTTGCGGTGTGCCACGAGTTCCTCGGGCCCTTCGACGAGGACGACGTCCTCGCTGGCCACGCCCTCGCGGGGCTTGATCACGCAGGGGTACGGCGCGTCGAGGGCGACGGGGTCGGTGAGTTCGGTGAGTTCCGCCGACCAGACGGTGTCGGCACCCGCCGCGGCGAGCCGGCGGCGCATCTCGGCCTTGTCCTTGGCTCGCAGGGTGGCCCGCCAGTCCTTCGCGGGGAGGCCGAAGTAGTGGGCGGCGAGCGCGGCCTGGGTCTGGAGGTGGTCGCTGTTGGTGAAGACGGCGTCCGGGGTGTGGTGTGTGGAGATGCGTGTGACGACGGCGCGGAAGTCGCGCACATCGCACTCCAGGATCTCGATGCCGGGGCAGGTGCGGCGGTGGGCGTCGGGCTGGTCGGTCAGGAGGGTGACGTCGAGGCCGAGCCGGGCGGCGGCGGGCAGGAAACCCTCGGTGACGGAGTCGGTGGGGTTGAGGGCGAGCAGGTACAGACGCATGGGTTCGGGAGCACAACTTCCTTGAGGGGCGGGGGTTCGGGAG
>NZ_VMNX01000155.1 GCF_009377235.1 Streptomyces acidicola | reverse complement strand
GCACTGACGGGGGCGGAGGGAGCGGAGGGGCCGGAGGGAACGGAGGAGCCGGAGGGAGCAGAGGAGCCGGAGGGAGCAGAGGAGCCGGAGGGAGCGGCCGAGTGCCGGGGGGTCGCGGTGCCGTACGGGCTGTCGGAGCCGTCGGAGCCGTCGGAGCCGCCACGTCGGCCTGGGGCGTCGCCCAAGGTCCCGGTGACCGCGCGGCGCTGGCGCAGTATCACCGCTCCCGGGGGTGCCGCCTCCGTGACGCGGTCCATCAGCCACAGGCCGGCGGTCAGGGCGCGGCCCACGGCGGCCGTTCGGTCGGCGACCGGGTCCTCGACCTCGGCGCGTTCGGCGGCGTAGACGCGGACCAGGTCGTGGAGCCGGTAGCGGGGCTGGCCGACCTGGTCGGTGCCGGGACAGTCCAGCAGTTGCGCGTCCACGAGCCGTTCCAGCACCTCCTCCGCCTCGTCCTCCGGTACGTCGGCGAGCGCGGCCACCGTCCAGGCGGCCACGTCGGCCGAGCCCAGCGTCGCGAGGCGGCGCAGCACGAGGCGGGCGCTCGGGTCCAGCGCCTGATAGCTGAGGCCGAGGCTCGCCCGTACCTCCAGGTCGCCCACGGACAGCTCATCGAGGCGGCGGTGTTCGTCGGCGAGGCGGTCGGCGAGCATGCTGGGCGTCCAGTGCCGGCGGGTCGCCAGCCGCGCCCCGGCGATCCGCAGGGCCAGCGGCAGCCCGCCGCACAGCTCGACGATCCGCCGCGCGGCGGCCTCCTCCCGGGGGTCCCCCCAGGTGGCGCCAATGACACGAGTCAGCAACTGAAGTCCGCGTACGTCGTCCAGGACGTCGAGGTCGGTCCGCCGGGCGCCGACGAGCCCGCCGAGCCGCGTCCGTGAGGTCACCAGCACCCCGCAGGCCGCACTGCCCGGCAGCAGCGGACGCACCTGCGACTCGCTGCCCGCGTCGTCGAGGACCAGCAGGATGCGGCGCCCCGCGACGAGGCTGCGGAAGAGGTCGCCTCGTTCGGCCGGGTCCTCGGGCGGGTCCGCGCCCAGCGCACGCAGCAGCCGCCCGAGGATCTCCCCCGGCGGCACGGGCTCACTGAAGCCGTGCAGTTCGGCGTAGAGCTGGCCGTCGGGATACCGCTCCGCCACCCGGTGGGCCGCCTGCACGGCAAGGGTGGACTTCCCGACTCCGGCGGGCCCCGACACCACGACCACGGGTGTCGCCGCACGCGGCCCGGTCAGCCACTCGACGACCTCCGCCGACTCCGTCTCCCGCCCGGTGAAGTCACCGAGAGCGGGCGGCAACAGCGAAACGGGCCGTGTCGGCGGGGCACCCGTACGGGCGGGCGGCGGCGCGGTGGCCAGGGTCCGCCTGCCCGGCAACAACCCCGGATCGGCCCGGAGCACGGCCTCGTGCATCCGGTTCAGCTCCGGCCCGGGGTCGATGCCGAGCTCGTCGGCGAGCACGGCGCGCCCCTCGCCGTACACCGCGAGGGCGTCGGCCTGGCGCCCCAGCCGGTAGAGCGCGAGCATGAGCTGGCCGCGCAGCCGCTCCCGCGTGGGGTGGGCCGAGACCAGCGCGGTGAGCTCGGTCGCGAGGTCGGCCTCCTGCCCCGCGATCTCCAGCTCGACCGCGATCCGCTCCTCCAGCGCCGTCTGCCGGGCCTCCTCCAGCCGTACGGCCTCGCCGCGCAGCGCGCCCCCGACCCCGCCGAGCGCCGGGCCGCGCCACAGGGCCAGTGCCTCACGGAGCGCGCGGGCGGCCGCGCGATGGTCCCCCTCGGCGGCGGCCCGCCGTCCCTCGGCGGTCAGCTCCTCGAACCGTACGAGATCGACCCGGCCGGCCCCCGGCCGCAGCACGTACCCCGGCGCCCGGGTCTCGATCGCCTCCCCGGCGTCCTCGGGCAGGGCGCGCCGCAGCGCCGAGACGTACGACTGCACCAGTGCCCGCGCCGTGTCGGGCGGTTCCTCGCCCCAGATGGCGTCGACCAGCGCGTCGGCGGGCACGACCTGCCCGGCCCGCAGCAGCAGCACGGCCAGCAGCGCCCGCGGCTTGGGGCCGCCCAGACGCAAGGGCATGCCGTCCCGGTAGGCCTCGACCGGGCCGAGCAAGCGGTATTCCAGCTCCACGGGTCCCCGTCTTCCGTGCCGTCGGATCGCAGCGACAGCGTTGCTCACGCAACGTTCGACGCGGATGTACGGCGTCGTGGTTTCCCAGATCGCATGATGCACCGGGGAGTTGTGGGAAAACCAGGGGAGCGGTGTGGTGGTGGCGGGCATTCTGGGTGAATCGGGCGGAGATTTTGTTCCGGCGCGGCCTGGAGCCGGTCGGCCGCCGCAATGGGGGCCCTTGACGGGTGGGGCCTCGGCGGTCGAGGTGCCCTCGTGGCCGCCCGCTTCTGGTCAGTGTCGTGCTTCCGCGCTCCGAGTAAAGGGCGCTCCCTCCGGTCGCGTCGGCTACGCCGATTCCGCTTCGCTCCACCCTTGACTCGGACCACTCCAGCACGGGTGAGAAGCGAGCGGGCGGCCGGAGGAGGAGCGGGGCCTCTTACGGGGGAGTACGTCCCCGAGCTACGAAGGCACCCGGAGACGGGGACGCGTCAGCACCTCGGGGCACGCCGGGCCGGCTCAGCGTCTGCCGGTGAGTGGGGGGAGCACGGCTGCGGCGACGGGCAGGCAGGTGGGCAGGCAGGACGAGTAATTGGCGGGTTTGGGCCAACGGTGGGCCCGGTAAGGCCTGGTGGCTGGTCCTGATGCTGGCCCAAATCTGCCAATTGCCGATCTGCGTGACGGGCACCGGGATGTCGAGGGGGTGTTCAGTAGAGCGGGAACGCCCAGCCGCCGGGGTACCAGGGCTCCCGTTCGCCGCGGAAGGCGGCTGAGGCGAGGGGCAGCGTGCCGGGGCGCAGTTCCTCGACGAGGCCCGT
The DNA here is from genome assembly GCF_009377235.1 of Streptomyces acidicola. GTDB lineage: Bacteria > Actinomycetota > Actinomycetes > Streptomycetales > Streptomycetaceae > Streptomyces > Streptomyces acidicola. The sequence goes on along the minus strand of NZ_VMNX01000155.1, from coordinate 19,544 downwards.
GGCCGCGAGGGTTGCCAAGGTGGTGCCGCCGAGGAAGGCCGCGCCGAGTTCCGCTGCCGTCATCCGCAGGTCGGCAGGGGCGGTCGTGGGCTCGCAGCTGACGCTCTCGCCCTCCGCCCGGAGCCGGTGGCGTCCGGTGTTCCACGGGCAGAAGGTGTCCTCCACGTCCAGAACGACATCGAGCGGCACCGCGTAGCGTCGTCCCGTGAGGGCCCGGTCGACGTCGACCAGCCGCACCCACAAGCGGTCGACCAGGGTCGCGTGGATCGCCCGCGGCTCGGTCAGCAGGTGGGGCAGCGGCTCGTCAACGGCGCCCTCGTACTCGATCCAGGTCGTCAGATCGATTCCGGCGAGGAAGCGCCACAGCGCGGCGTATGCCTCACGCGAGAGTGCCGCCAGTTCCTCCACCTGCACCATGCCGGTGCTCCCACCGAGCGCGTCCGGCACTGACCGGTGCCGGTAGAGCACGTAGCCGGTGGCTCGGCCGTCGCTGTCCCAATGCACTGCGAAACGCAGGGCTGTGGCCGATCCGCGGGCGTGCGGACGGTCGGCAAGGCGGACCCTCCAGTGACTGTCCTGCCGGTCGGGCCAGCCGACCGTCGCGGCTCGCGCCCGGTCGTAGACCTTCTCGATGACGGGACCGGCCTCCGTGGCCGCCGACAGCCGGATGGTTCCGTTCCCGAAGTCTGTGCTCGGGCGGAAGCGCAGGGCGCGCCGGTCGCAGCGGAGCCGATTGCCCAGCGTGGCCGGCCCGTAACCGTAGCGTCCGTAGATCCCGGCTTCCGAGGGGCGAAGCACAGCGATCGGTTCTCGACCGCTCTCATGCAGGTCCGTCAGCTGCCTGCGCATCATCGAGGTGAGGATTCCGCGACGCCGATGCGTCGGGGCCACGCCCACGGAGGCGACCCCCGCAACGGGCATGACGCCGCCAGGAACGGTCAGCACCCGGCTGTAGACGGAGGCGCCGGCCACTGGCAGGCACCCGTCGAATGCGGCGATGGTCCGTTCCAGATCCATCGCGGCCCGCTGGTCGGCCAGCTCTTCCTCGGAGCGGTCCGTACCGTAGGTGTCTGCGATCATGCGCGCCCAGGGCGCGAACTCGTCGTCGGTGACACTGCGCAGCAGGTACGGAGGGTTCGTCACCAGGTCTGTGTACCGGACGCCGAGCCGCCCCAGCGACTGACTTTCCCCAAGGTCTTCGAACGTCAGCGGTGCGTCGCCAGGCCGGAGGGCCGGGGGGGCCGGGCAGTGAGTCGCGAGAGTGCAACACTTTCCCAAGAAGTGTCGCATCCCCACCAGGCACCCTCCCGCGGAGCCGCGGAGTCACGGAGAGCCGACCTCGGCAGCCGCGCGCTCTCACTCCCCCCCCCCACTCACCGGCAGACGCTGAGTCGGCCCGGCGTGCCCCGAGGTGCTGACGCGTCCCCGTCGCCGGGTGCCTTCGTAGCTCGGGGACGTACTCCCCCGTAAGAGGCCCCGCTCCTCCTCCGGCCGCCCGCTCGCTTCTCACCCGTGCTGGAGTGGTCCGAGTCAAGGGTGGAGCGAAGCGGAATCGGCGTAGCCGACGCGACCGGAGGGAGCGCCCTTTACTCGGAGCGCGGAAGCACGACACTGACCAGAAGCGGGCGGCCACGAGGGTCACTTGAGAACTCGGGCACCGCCACCCAGCTCAGTCACGGCACCGATGAACTCGGCCCAGGCAACCGCCCCGACCAGCAGAACAGACCCTCCGGGCACCTTGCTGTCGCGGACAGGGACGACGTTGGGGACCTCGTCGGCGACCTCGACGCAGCTGCCGCCCTCGCCATTGCTGTAACTGCTCTTCCGCCAGCGGGCGTTGCTCAGGTCGTACTCGGGCATCGTCTGTAGTCCTCAGCCGTCGATTCGATCAGGGCGAGGGACGCCTCCGGCGACAGTGCGGCGACCCTGATCAGGTCGTATGCGCGCTGCGCTCGCTTCACTACAGCAGGATCGTCGATCAACGTTCCCGAAAATGACGTCTCTGTATAGGCAACCGGCGGCGCATCGTCGAACTCCATGAGTTGCAGCATCGCGCCCATCGAGGCGTGCGCTCCAGCTGTGTACGGGACTACCGTCACCCACACCTTGCGCTCGCGCATCAGCCCGGCGATGTACTGCACTTGCTCAGCCATGGCCTCCGAGCCGCCCATAGGGATGCGCAGCGCCGGCCCGAACTCGCAGACCCTTGTGGCCGTCCGCTCCAGTTCCACAACCGCCGCGAAGTAATCCGCATACCGCTTGTCATCATGAGCTTTCGCCATGTGCGCTCGAAAAAACCATCGGCTTGCAGTACCTCGTCAATTCGCTGCGCCACATCCAACTGCGGCTTACGAATCGCCTGTTCGAACTGCCCGATGTATCCACCGGAGACGAATACCCGCGCCCCCAGCTCGACTTGAGTCAATCCCGCATCTTCCCGGCGCCGCTTCAGCTCGACCCCGAAGAACTCCCACGCGGCCTGCCGCGAACCGTTGGCCATGGTCGATCCCCTCGTACTGCCCCGCACTTGTAGCGCACAGACTCCTGCCGAGTGTAGGCGCAGAGCGTCACCATGGAGATGCGAAGAGTGAAACTCAACAGGTCAGGGGAGCAGCGGTGAAGGCAGAAAACGCATCACTCGGGGGACGACACTCGGCGCTCTGCGTCGAAGAGGCGGAGGAAACGGTGGAGGAATTGCGGCAAGCGCTCGCGAGGGCCGGAATTGTGCTGCCGTCACTGGGGATCGACCCGGCAACTCTCGCGCGGGAGGCACCCTGTCCGCTCGTGGTGCTGGGCGGCTGTTCCGTCACCGTCGCGGCACGCCTCGCGGCGGCGTTGCGGTGAGCGATACCGGGAACAGGCCCCCGATCGGGTCGTACGCCGTCGACACCCATAGCGGAAGGGTGGGCCGGGTCATGGGGCACGAGGGACCGTATGTGCAGTTGAGACCGGTGGGCGGGGGCCGGGAGTGGGACTGCGTACCCGAGTCCCTGCGGGCGGCGACGACGATAGAACGGCTGCGCGCGGCGACGGCGTACGAGAACGCGAGGAGTAGGGGCGAAGTGCCTTGACGGCATCGCGGCCGCTCCGTAGGCGAGAATGGGTCCCATGAGTCTGTTCCGCGACGACGGCATCGTGCTGCGCACCCAGAAGCTGGGTGAGGCGGACCGGATCATCACGCTGCTCACGCGGAATCACGGGCGGGTCCGGGCCGTGGCACGCGGCGTGCGGCGGACGAAGTCCAAGTTCGGGGCCCGCCTCGAACCGTTCTCGCACGTGGACGTGCAGTTCTTCGCCCGCGGAAGCGACCTGATCGGGCGCGGGCTCCCGTTGTGCACGCAGAGCGAGACGATAGCCCCGTACGGTGGCGGGATCGTCGCCGACTACGCCCGGTACACCGCCGGGACGGCGATGCTGGAGACGGCCGAGCGGTTCACGGACCACGAGGGCGAGCCGGCCGTACAGCAGTATCTGCTGCTCGTCGGGGGGCTGCGTACCCTCGCCCGGGGCGAGCACGCGCCGCACCTCGTTCTGGACGCGTTCCTGCTGCGTTCCCTCGCCGTGAACGGGTACGCGCCCAGTTTCAGCGACTGTGCGAAGTGCGGGATGCCGGGGCCGAACCGGTTCTTCTCGGTGGCGTCCGGGGGGTCCGTGTGCGGGGACTGCCGGGTGCCCGGCAGTGTCGTACCGTCTCCGCAGGCGCTGGAACTGCTCGGTGCGCTGCTCACGGGAGACTGGGAGACGGCGGACGCGTGCGAGCCGCGGCATGTGCGGGAGGGCAGCGGGCTGGTGTCCGCGTACCTGCACTGGCACCTGGAACGCGGGCTGCGCTCCCTGCGGTACGTCGAGAAGTCCTGAAGAAGCCGAAGTCCTGAAGAAGCCTTTCCTGGAAAACCTGTCCTGGAAAAGCAAGCACGAGGAGACGAGAAGCACATGGTCGTACGCGGGTTCCTGGGGCGGCAGCGCCGCGAGTACAGGACGCCGGAGCCGCACCCGTCCGGCGCCCGCCCGCCGAAACTCCCCGGCGAGCTGGTCCCGGGCCATGTGGCGATCGTCATGGACGGCAACGGGCGCTGGGCCAAGGAGCGGGGTCTGCCGCGCACCGAGGGGCACAAGGTCGGCGCCGAGTGCGTGCTGGACGTGCTCCAGGGCGCGATCGAGATCGGCGTCGGGAGCATCTCGCTGTACGCCTTCTCCACGGAGAACTGGAAGCGCTCGCCGGACGAGGTCCGCTTCCTCATGAACTTCAACCGGGACTTCATCCGCAAGACCCGGGACACTCTCGACGAACTCGGCATCCGGGTGCGCTGGGTGGGCCGTATGCCCAAGCTGTGGAAGTCGGTCGCCAAGGAGCTCCAGGTCGCCCAGGAGCAGACCAAGGGCAACGACCGGCTCACGCTGTACTTCTGCATGAACTACGGCGGCCGTGCGGAGATCACCGACGCGGCCCAGGCCCTGGCGGAGGACGTGAAGGCGGGCCGGCTCGACCCGTCGAAGGTCAACGAGAAGACCTTCGCGCGGTACCTCTACTACCCGGACATGCCCGACGTGGACCTTTTCCTGCGGCCGAGCGGCGAGCAGCGCACCTCCAACTACCTGCTCTGGCAGAGCGCCTACGCCGAGATGGTCTTCCAGGACGTGCTGTGGCCCGACTTCGACCGGCGTGACCTGTGGCGCGCGTGCCTCGAGTACGCGTCGCGCGACCGCCGCTTCGGCGGTGCGATCCCGAACGAGGAGCTGCTGGCGATGGAGGGACGGACCGAGCAGGGCTGACGCGCCGCCCGCCGCACGGGAGGTCTCTCCGCGAGAGGTCTCCTCACGGGAGGTCTTTCCGCTCCACGGGGAAGTACTGCCGCGGTGTCACTCCCACGATGCGCCGGAACGCCGCCACGAAGGAGCTGGCCGAGGCGTAGCCCACGCGGCGGGCGACGGACTCGATCGGGAGGCCTTCGGCGAGGAGCGGCATCGCGGCGCGCATACGCAGGCGTTCGCGCCACTGGCCGAACGCCAGCCCGGTCTCGGAGACGAACAGGCGGGCCAGCGTCCGCGCACTCGCCCCGGCCCGGGTGCCCCAGGAGTCGAGGGAGCGGCTGTCGGCGGGGTCTGCGGTGAGGGCGTCGGCGATCACGCGGGCGCGCGGGTCGCGGGGCACGGTCACGGCGACGCTCGTCACGGGGACGGGGTGCAGGACGTCCAGGAGGACCGCTTCAGCGCGAGAGCGGGCCTCCTGCGTCAGGTCGGTGCGCACCAGGTGGTCGATGAGGGAGCGCAGCAGCGGGCCGGCCTCCAGCACCGTCGGCTCCCGCCAGTCGAGCTGCGGGCAGCTCTCCGGGTTCACGTACGGGCTGCGCATCACCGCGTCGCCCGCCGACTCCGTCGTGTGGGGCACGCCCGCGGGGATCCACAGGGCGAGCGAGGGCGGCAGCAGCCAGGAGCCCTGCTCGGTGGTGACGCGGAGCAATCCCTTGGCCGACCAGGCGAGTTGATGTGCGGCGTGCCAGTGCTGGGGGAAGGCCGTGCCGCGCGGCATGGTGAAGTGGCCGATGAAGATCGCGGTCGGGGCGGGCCACTGTCCGTTTCGCGACATGGGACGGCAGCCTAGCCCGTGGTGGACACCGAGGGGCGCTCGTAGCGTCGGTGGCATGCCGATGAACCTGGTCCACCGCAAGCTGTGCAGTTCCGAGAAGTGGGCGCTGATGACGAAGGAGCGTCTGCTGCCGTGGGCGCTCGCCGACGTCGAGCTGGGTGAGGACGTGCTGGAGATCGGTCCCGGTTACGGGGCCAATCTGCGCGTGCTCGTGGAGCGGGTGCCCCGCCTCACCGCCGTCGAGATCGACGACGCCACCGCCCGTATGCTCCAGGACACCTGGGGCGACCGTGCCCGCGTCCTCCACGCGGACGGTGCCGCCATGCCGCTGCCCGACGCGTCGTACGACTCGGTCGTGTGCTTCACGATGCTGCACCACGTGCCGACCGCCGAGCAGCAGGACCGCATCTTCGCGGAGGCCTTCCGCGTGCTGCGCCCCGGCGGAGTCTTCGCCGGCAGTGACAGCCTGCCGAGCTTCCGCTTCCGGATTCTCCACCTCGGCGACACGAACAACACCATCGATCCGGACACCTTCCCCGACCGCCTGGCCAGGGCGGGTTTCACCGACGTGTCCATGAACCTGCACCCCGAAGCCAACGGCTTCCGCTTCCGGGCCCGCCGCCCCTGAGCCCGCTCCCCGGCCGCCCACTTTGATCGATCATTCGCTCGACTCTTGACGTACGCGTAACGCCAGAGCAACATCCTCCCGCGCTTAGTGATAACTCTTATCACTGTGCGAGAAAGCGCGAGAGGGAGTTGTGGTGAAGGTTGGAATCCTGGGCCTCGGCGAGGCCGGGGCGCTGTATGCGGCGGGCTTCCTGGAAAACGGCTGGGAGGTGGCCGGATTCGATCCGGCCGATGTGCCCGCCCCCGGCGGCGTCGAACGGAAGGACTCCCCTGCCGATGCGGTCGCGGGCTGCGACCTGGTACTCGGCCTGACCGGTGCGAAGGCGGCGCTGGACGTGGCCATGGAGGTGGCCCCGCATCTGCGGGCCGCAACCGTGTACGCGGACATGAACGCGGCCGCCCCGGAGCTGAAGCGGAGCATCGCCGCCGCGATCGACGCCTCCCCCGCGGTCTTCGCGGACGTCTCCGTCATCGGGTCGGTGCCGACGCTCCGTCACCGGACCGCCTTGGTCGCCAGTGGCCAGGGAGCGTCAGTGATCGCCGACTACTTCGGCACACTGGGGGCTCCGGTCGAGGACCTGGGCGACGAGCCCGGGGCGGCCTCGGCACGCAAGCTGCTGCGCAGCCTGTTCATGAAGGGGCTCGGCGCCATCATCGTGGAGGCCGTGGAGGCGGGCCGGGCGACCGGTGACGAGCGCTGGGTGCGTGAGCAGATCGCGGCCGAGCTCTCGGACGGCGAGGCGACGCTGGAGCGGCTGTACCAGGGAACGTACAAGCACGGTGCCCGCCGGGCGCGCGAAGTGTCCGCGGCCGCGGATCTGGTGGCCGAACTCGGCCTCGACACGGTGCTGCCCCGCGCCATCAGTCAGGTGCACGAACTGGCCATCCGCCCCGAAGGACTGCGTGACACCGCCCGGGTGACACCGGAGATGATCGCGGCGTACCAGGGGCTGCCGACCGCGAACATCGGCGACGCCACCGAGCGGCTCGGCCTTGTGGACTCCGGGATCAGCGCCGTCTGGCCCGGGGCCGGGGCCGTGGGCCGCGCCCTGACCGTGTGGACCCGGGCCGGGGACAATCAGGCGATCCACGAGGCGATCAGGGTCGCCGAGCCGGGTGACATCATCGTCGTCAATGGTGAGAGCGACACGTCCCGCGCGCTGATCGGCGAACTGATCGCCGAGCGGGCCCGGGCACGAGGTGTGGTGGGCATGGTGCTGGACGGAGCCACCCGCGATGTCGAGGTACTGGCCGAGATGGGTTTCCCCGTGTGGGCGCGTGCGGTGACACCGGCGGGCCCCTACAAGTTCGGGCCCGGCCGGGTGGGTGTGCCCGTCGCCGTGGGCGGCGTTGTCTGCCGGCAGGGCGACCTGGTGGTGGGTGACGGTGACGGCGTCGCCGTCGTCCCGGCCGACCAGGCAGCGTCCGTCCTGGCCGCCGCGCGTGCGGTGGAGGCCGACGAAGCCCGACGGCGCGCCGACATCCGCGCCGCGGCCGCCACTGTCACGCCAGGAGGAGCCTCGTGATCGCCATATGGGCCCTGGGCTGCTACATCGCGGCCATCATCGTGTGGAACGCCGTCCTCAAGCGCAACATCGGCGAGGCCCTGATCGTCGGTTTCCTCGTCACGGGTGCGTTCGCCGGTGGCGACATCGGGCACGTCATGTGGAACGGGTTCGCCGAGGCCATGCGGGAGGAAGTCACCTTCGCCGCTCTGGCCTTCGTCTTCATGAGCTACGTACTGTCCCGCACACCGGTACTGGATCAGCTGCTGAGCATCCTCAACTCCCTGCTGGGACGGCTGCGGGGCGGACCCATCTACACCTCCACGGCCGCCGCGGGCGTGTTCGGCGCCATCGCCCACGTCGGGGCGGCAGTGACCGCGGCCGTCGGGTCGGTGACGATCCCCTGGATGAAGCGCTCCAAGGTGAGCCCCGAACTCGCCGCCACGGTCGCGGCCGGCGGCGCCGGTATGGGCGTCACGTTCCCCTTCAGTTCCACCATGTTCATCCTCATGGGCTCGGCCGGCGTGGCGTCCATGGCCACCACCGACGACATCGTGCTCCCGCTGTTCCTGGGCGGACTGTGGTGTCTGGGCTATCGGATGGTTGCCGCCTTCGTCATGGTGCGCCGTCACAGGATCCAGCCGATGGACCGTGCCGACCTGCTGCCCCTGCGCACCAGCCTGAGCGCGGGGTGGACGAGCCTGTTCCTGTTCGTCGGCATCGTCGTGCCGCTGCTGATGACCCGGGGCGTCTCGGGTGGCGCCCTGAGCGACTGGGTGGGCGCCAAGATGTCGGACGCCATCAGTCTGATCACCTGGATCCCCGTCCTGCTGATCGCCACCGTCCTGATCCTGGGCCGACGGCATCTTCCCCGCTCGGGCCGTGAATGGTGGCGGATGCTCGGCGACGCGGCCCCTCAGTTCGGGGTGATCGGTGTCACCATCGTGGCCGCCTTCTCCGCCTCCAACGTGCTGGGGGAACTCGGGCTCCCCCAGCAACTGACCGATCTGCTGGCCGATGTGAACGCCCCTCTGTGGGCCATGGCGCTCATCGTGGGTGTCCTCGTGGTGGGCGTGGCCATTCCGCTGACCGCCTCCGCCACCATGGCCGCCATCGGCCCGGTCGCGGTCTCCTCCCTGGTCGGGGCCGGGGTGCCGCCGGCCACCGCCTGTGTCGCGGTCCTCATCTTCGCCTCGACCGAGGGTGCCTCCCCACCGTCGGGAGCCCCCATCTACGTCGCCAGCGGTATCGCCGGGGTCGACCCGGCCCGCACCTTCCTGCCCCTGGTCACGTACTACTGCGTGCCCATCCTGTTCATCGGCGCCGCGGTTGCCACCGGCGTCCTGCCCGTCTGAAACCGGAGACCGTCATGGCGCACCGTCTCATGCAACAGCTCTTCCGCCTGAGCATCCTCGTCTTCCTCGCGGGCGGAGTCGCCGTCGTCGCGGGCCAGGCACTGGGCATCGTCCTCGGCGACGCCCAGTGGGTCGCGGACGTGGAGGCCGACGCCGGACCGGCCACGTGCATCGCCGCGAGCATCTCCGGCATCCTCTCGTTCGTGCTCTCCTACGGTCGCCCGGAACCGGCGCGGGACGAGAACACCCCGGACGAGTCCCGTTCCTACGCCGCCCCCGCTCCCCGCGGCCACTGAGGTCACTGAGACCGCTGGGGCCACCGCTAACCGCTGAGGCCACTGACTGAGGCCGCTGAGGCCGTGACCGGCCTGGATGGATCTTGTGCGATCCACCCCCTGCTCGCATGCTGATAACCCTTATCAAGACTCCGCATGCAGAGCAGACCATCCAGGAGCCCCCACATGGCCACCGCCCCCGCCGCTTCCATGCGCTCCCTCGACCGGGCCCTCGACGTGCTGGGGGTGCTGGAGGACACCAGGCAGCCACTGCGGCTGAGCGAGGTCGCCCGCCGCGCGGACCTGCACGTCGCGACCGCCCAGCGCATTCTCAACGTGCTCGTCGAACGCGGTTACGCGGCCAAGGAGGACAGCGGCTACGTCGCAGGACCGGCCGCCGTCGCCACCGCCCACGCCTTCCTCGTCAACAACCGCCTCAGCCAGGTCGCCCTGCCCATCCTCCAGGAGCTGGCCGCCACCACCGGCCTGACCGCCAGCCTCTTCGTACGCGTCGCCTTCTCCCGTGTGCTCATCGCCCGGGTACAGGGCCGCAACCCCCTGCGTTACCAACTGCCCATCGGAGAGAAGCTCCCGCTCACCCTGGGCGCGGGCAAGGCGCTGGCCGCATGGCTTCCCGAACCCGAACTCCGGGCGTTCATCGACCAGTTCACTCCGTTCACCCGCATCTCCGGCGAGCAGATCACCGCCGACGCCCTCGCGCGTGACCTCGGCCGGGTCCGCGACGACGGATACGCCCTCTCCCTGAGCGAACGCGTCCTCGACGTCATCGCCGTCAGCGCGCCCATCCGTCACGGCGAGGAGACCCTCGGGGCACTCAGTGTCAGCGGCCCGCACAGCGAACTCGCCGAGGACGACCGGCCCCGCATCATCAACGAAGTACGCCGGGCAGCCGGCGCCGTCGCCGCCCGCTGCCCCTGACAGAAAGCCCGCTCATGGCTCTGCCCACCTACCGGCAACTCACCCGGCGCACCGACGCCCCGCCCGGATCCAGCTGGCATCTGTTCGCCGACCGGCCCGAACGGGGCATGGCGAACTTCGCGGGCCCTCAGCAGATCCGCCGCGCCGCCGCCTGCGTCACCGAGGGACACGCCTTCAATCTGGACTACCCGCTGGACGCCTTCGACCCGCCCATGTCCAAGACCCGGGGCGTGCCCCACCACCGCATCACCGCGAAGCACGAGCAGGCCCGCGACGACGTACTGGACAACTTCCACCTCCAGGCAAGCACCCAGGTCGACGGGCTCCGCCACCGCCGCGCCTCCGGACACGGCTTCTACAACGGCGTCCCCGACGACGAGATCACCCCCGGCAGCCCCCGGCTGGGCATACAGCTCTGGGCCGAGACGCCGCTCGTCGGACGGGGCGTCCTCATCGACATCGACGGCCTGCTCCGTGACCGGGGCACTCCCCTCGACCACGCGGACGGCCCCGCCCTGACCACGGAACTCCTCGACGAAGCCCTGGCGGCGCAGAACTGTCACGTCGAACCCGGTGACCTGGTGCTCGTCCACACCGGCTGGGCAGCCTGGTACCTCACCACCACCCAGGACGTACGCGCCGAGGTCCGCGCACAACGACGCGCCACCGGCTTCGCCCAGAGCCGCGCCTTCGCCGCCTGGTGCTGGGACCACCGCATCGCCCTGCTGGCCACCGACACCTTCGCGGTGGAAGTCCTGCCCGTGCTGGACACCAGCGACTTCCGCCACACCGCCCCCGAGGACGACGGCATGATGCACCAGGAACTGATCGCCAAACTGGGCCTCCCGCTGGGCGAGTTGTGGAACCTGCACGCCCTCGCCCTGGACTGCCGCACCACCAGGCGCTGGGACAGTCTCCTCACCGTCAAGCCCCTCAACCTGACGGGTGGAGTCGGCTCACCCGCCAACGCCACCGCCCTACGCTGACGATTCCCCGGACAGGTCCTGGGCGCGCGGCTCCGCGAAGCGCCGTACGTACCGCCGTTGCCACGGCGTCTCCACCGCGTGCCGGTCGTAGTGCTCGCGCACATACGCCACCGCCTCCTCCGGGCGTACGCCGTCGAGGACCGCGAGGCAGGCCAGGGCGGTGCCCGTGCGGCCGCGCCCGCCGCCGCAGGCGAGCTCCACGCGCTCGGTGGCGGCGCGGGACCAGACGTCCCGGAACATCTCCCCGGCCCGGGCGCGGTCGCTGGGCAGACGGAAGTCGGGCCAGCACAACCAGTCGGCGTCCCACGGGACTTCGGGTGGCTGTCTGCCGAGGAGGTACACGGCGTAGGTGGGCGTCGGGCCCTCCGGGAGGGAGTGGCGCAGTCCTCGGCCGCGCACCAGGCGCCCGGAGGGCAGGCACAGCACTCCGGGGTCGGTCGGCTTCCAGGGCTCGGTCATCGGGCCAGCTTAGGCAGGGCCCGTGGACGGAGGACGGGGTTCAGCCGACCCCGCGCGACTCCTGTGCCGCCCTCGCCTCGATGCCGCGGAAGTGGTCGGCCATCGCGCGCTGGGCGGCCTCGACGTCGTGGGCCCGCAGGGCGGTGACGATGTCGCGGTGGCGGCGCACCGTGAGCTCGGGGGACGGGTCGTCCGTCCAGCCGCGGGCGCCCGAGACCCGGCGGAAGACCGTCCAGAAGGCGCCGAGCAGCTGCGGCACGAGCGCGTTGCCGAGGGGCGCGTACAGCAGCTCGTGGAACTCGCGGTCGAGTTCGGGGAAGGGCTCCCCCGCCTTCCCGGCCGCCTCCATACGGTCGACCACCGCTTCCAGACGGTCCAGGTCGGCGTCGGACAGGGTGGCCGCGGCGCGGCGGATCAGGCCCTCCTCCAGCACCTCGCGCACCTGGAGGATCTCGGCCAGGGCGCCCGGATCGCCGTCGGGCCGGGCGAGCGTGCGGAAGGTGAGGCCGTCGACGAGGGGGGTCAGCGAGGCCTGACCGACGTAGGTGCCGTAGCCGTGCCGGATGTCGACTATGTCGAGGGCCTGGAGCGCCTTGAGCGCCTCCCGGACGGAGTTGCGGCTGACGCCGAGGTCCTCCATCAGCTCCGTCTCGGTGGGCAGCGGCGCGCCCGGCTGAAGCTTTCGGTCGAGGATCAGCTGCATCACGTCGCGCTGGATCTGGCTGCTCACCCGCCGTCCGGGCCGACGTCGGTTCCCGGTCTCCTGAGACATGCGCCGCATCGTACGCTCACTGGACATCCGACGTCCCACCTCCGGAACGGTTTTCAGCCTGCCATTGGTCGTACCTGTGGAAGATACGCCATTCGTGTGCGGACTCTTGACCGCCCCCACGGCCCCTCTTATGGTCACGCTGCCCCCTATGACGTAGGACGTCGTATCTCCTCACCACATACTCAGTACTCCTCGTACTCCTCCCCTCCCGGACCCCTGTAGGAGGAACCGTGCGCGACGTGATCCCTGACGTACCGGCGCTGCACCGCCGGTCGTTCCTGAAGTACTCCGGCGCGCTGGGTGCCGCCGCAGCCATCTCCTCGTCGTTGACCGCCTGCTCGTCCGGGCCCGAGTCCACCAATGACACCGGGGGCGGGGGCGGCGGGAACGGGACGCTGACCGCCGTCATCGGCTACGGCAACGACGGCAGCTGGGACCCGACCCAGACCGCGTCCGCCTTCTGCATGGCCGCCAACAACCACATCTACGAGGGCCTCCTCGACACCGACCCCATCTCGCGCGAGCCGTACGCGGCGCTCGCCACGGAGGTGCCGAGCGATCTCACCGGCACTTCCTGGAAGTTCACGCTGCGGGCGGGTGCGAAGTTCCACGACGGGAAGCCGGTCACCGCCGACGACGTGGTATTCGTGTTCGACCGGATTCTGGATCCGGACACGCAGACCCTGGCCAAGGGGTTCTTCGTCAGCTGGCTCAAGGAAGTGAAGAAGATCGACGCGCAGAACGTCGAGCTGGTGCTGAAGTTCCCCTTCCCCGAAGGGGTTTCGCGGCTGACCCTGGCGAAGATCATGCCGAAGCACGTCTTCTCGGGGCCCGGCGCCTGGGAGGACGCCATCAAGGGCAAGGCGATCGGCTCGGGACCGTACCGGCAGACCGCGCACCACCCGAAGTCCAACACCACGTTCGAGGCGTATCCGGACTACAACGGCCCGCGCAAGCCCGCCTTCAAGAAGATGAACTGGCTGACCATAGTGGACGCGGCCCCACGCGTCGCGAAGATCTCGGGCGCGAGCGCCGGCGCGCAGATCGCCGACAACATCCCGTACGCCAACATCACGCAGCTGGAGAAGGGCGGGCTGTCCGTGAAGGGCGGCTCGGGGATGAACAACCTCTTCCTGATGTTCAACACCCGGCACAAGCCCTTCGACGACGTACGGGTCCGGCAGGCGCTGCGCTACGCCATCGACACCGAGAAGATGGTGGAGGTCGCGCTGAAGGGGCACGGGACACCGTCCTCGTCGTTCCTGAACGAGGCCAATCCCACGTACCGGCGCGCGAAGACCGTGTACGACTACGACCCGGACAAGGCCAAGCAGCTGCTGAAGGAGGCCGGGGTCAGCGGGCTGAAGATCGACATCCTGGCCGTGAACGTCAGTTGGATCGTCGACTGCCTGCCGACCATCAAGGCCTCCTGGGACGCGATCGGAGTCGAGACCACGCTGTCGCCGCAGGAGACCACGGCCGTCTTCACGAAGATGGACCAGAAGCAGGACTACCAGGTCGTCGCCGCCGCCTCGAACCCCAACCAGTTCGGGCTCGATGCCGATCTGATCATGCGCTACAACTACACGGCGACGAACCTCTGGATGCAGTACACCCGGTGGGCCGACAACTCCGTGGCCAAGCAGCTCTTCAAGGACATGGACCAGGCGACGCGGGAGCCGGACGCCGAGAAGAAGAAGGCCATGATCCAGGACTACGTCGATGTCGTCGCCGAGCAGGCCGTGCTGTATCCGGTGGTGCACACCGAGTTGATGACGGCGTGGGATCCGAAGCGGCTGGCGGGGATAAGGGCGCAGCCCTATCCGGGGATCAATCTGCTTCAGGCCAAGTGGGTGTAGTCACGGTGAGGTCGGGAGTCACCGTGAGGGCAGGAGTCACCGTGAGGGCTGGAGTTCGTACGTGATCGCCATCCTCAGGATCCTGATCCGCCGGATCGCGCTGCTCGTCCCCCTCGTGCTCGGGATCGTGCTGTTCGTGTTCCTGGTCATGCGGTTCTCTGACGTCGACCCGGCGTCCGCGTTCTTCCAGGGGGCCAATCCGACGCCCGAACAGCTGCACCAGTTCCGGGAGGAGAACGGGCTGCTGGACCCGCTGCCCGTGCGGTACGTGGGGTTCGTCGGGGATCTGCTGCACGGTGACATGGGGATCAGCGCGCTGACCAGGGCGCCGGTGGTCGACCAGGTCACCACCGCGCTGCCGCTCACCGTCCAGCTCACCTTCATGGGCCTCGGCATCGCGGTGGTCCTCGCCCTGCTGGGCGGGGTCACCGCCGCGATCTACCGGGACCGGCTGCCGGACCAGATCATCCGGGTGGTGTCGCTGACCGGGGTGGCGGCACCCGGGTTCTGGCTGGCGCTGCTGATGATCCAGTACCTGGCGGTGGACCTGGGCTGGTTCCCGACGAGCGGGTACGTCAATCCGGCGGACTCGTTCACGGGGTGGCTGAAGACGATGACGCTGCCCGCGTTCGCGCTGTCGCTGCCGGTGGCCGCGCAGCTCACCCGCATCGTGCGCACGTCGGTGGTGGAGGAGCTGGACAAGGACTATGTGCGGACGGCGATCGGGAGCGGTCTGCCGCCGAGGGTCGTGGTCGGCCGGAACGTGCTCCGCAACGCGCTGATCAATCCACTCACCGTGCTCGGGCTGCGCGTCGGCTATCTGCTGGGCGGCGCCGTCGTCATCGAGACGATCTTCTCGCTGCCCGGGATGGGGAAGCTGATGATCGACGCCGTGAAGAACGGCGACCCGGCGGTCGTCCAGGGTGTGGTGCTGACCACCGCCACGGGCTTCGTGGTCGTGAACCTCGTCATCGACATCCTCTATCTGCTGGTCAACCCGCGGCTGAGGGAGGCGAGCTGATGGGCGGCTTCATGGTGCCGACGCGCAAACGGCTCACGGACGCCCTGTCCCGTCCGGGTATCCGGGTGCGCGGCTGGCAGCGGCTTGAGCTGCTGTCCCGGATCGCGGTCTGCTTTCTGTCGGTCGTGGTGCTGGTGGCGCTGCTGGCGCCGCTGCTCGCCCCGCACGATCCGCTCGACCAGCAGGCGCTCGTGGACGGTACGGGGGCGCCGTCCGCGGATCACTGGATGGGGCAGGACAGCCTCGGCCGGGACATCCTGAGCCGGCTGATGTACGGGGCCCGGTGGTCGCTCGCGATCGGGCTCGGCGCCACCGGCCTTGCGCTGATCGTCGGGGCGGTCATCGGTGCCGTCGCCGCCACCTCGCGCAAGGCGGTGGACGAGACGCTGATGCGCTGCCTGGACGTCGTCATGGCATTCCCGGGCATCGCGCTGGCCGCCGTGCTGGTCGCCGTGTTCGGCGGTGGCATCACCGTGCTGATCTGCGCGATCGCGTTCCTGTTCACCCCGCCGGTCGCAAGGGTCGTACGGGCGAACGTCCTGGACCAGTACGGCGAGGACTATGTGACCGCCGAGCGCGTGATCGGGGCCCGTACGCCCCACATCGTGGTGAAGCACGTGGCCATCAACTGCGCCGCCCCTGTGCTGGTGTTCTGCACGGTGCAGGTCGCGGAGGCCATCGTCTTCGAGGCGTCGCTGTCGTTCATCGGCGCGGGGGTGCGGCCGCCGGACCCGTCGTGGGGCAGTGTCATCGCGGACGGCAAGAACATGGTGCTGACCGGGGGCTGGTGGGCGACCGTGTTCCCGGGGCTGCTGATGCTGGTCACGGTGCTGTCCCTGAACATCCTCTCCGAGGGCGTGTCGGATGCGTGGGCGGCGCCCGCGCCCCGGGACGTCGAGGCGCGCACGGGCGAGCGGGACCGGCTGGAGGCGCCCGAGCCGGGCAGCGGCAAGGTGCTGGAGCTGCCGGGGCTCACGGAGGCTGCCCGTCGGCTGCGCGACCGGGCCCGGCCCCTGCCCGGAGGGCAGCCGGTGCTCTCGGTCGAGAGCCTCGCCATCGGCTTCGAGCAGCGGCACGGCGGCGTGGACATCGTGGACGGCATCAGCTTCGACGTTCACCCTGGCGAGGTCGTCGGCCTGGTCGGCGAGTCGGGCTGCGGCAAGTCGCTGACCGCGCTGGCCGTGATGGGCCTGGAGCCGAAGGGTGCCCGTGTACGCGGACAGGTCCGCTTCGGCCGGCGGAATCTGCTGGCCGAGCCGATGCGCGTCAGGCGCCGGCTGCTCGGCCACGACATGGCGATGATCTACCAGGACGCGCTGTCGTCCCTGAACCCGGCGATGACGATCCGCGCCCAGCTGAAACAGGTCGTACGGCGGGGCGGCCGGCGCACCCCCGCCGAACTGCTGGAGCTCGTCGGTCTCGACCCGGACCGCACCCTGCGCAGCTACCCGCACGAGCTGTCCGGCGGGCAGCGCCAGCGCGTCCTGATCGCCATGGCCCTGTCCCGCGAGCCCCGGCTGATCGTCGCCGACGAGCCGACGACCGCCCTCGACGTCACCGTGCAGGCACAGATCATCGAGCTGCTGCTGCGGCTGCGTGAGGAGCTGGACTTCGCGCTGATCCTGGTCTCGCACGACCTGGCGCTCATCGCGGACGTCACCGACCGGGTGATCGTGATGTACGGCGGCCGGATCGTGGAGACGGGCGTGACGGCCGACCTGGTGGGCAGCCCGTCCCACCACTACACACGCGGCCTGCTCGGCAGCGTGCTGTCCCTGGAGTCGGCCGCCGAACGCATGACCCAGATCAAGGGCACGGTCCCCTCCCCCGCCGACTTCCCGCGGGGCTGCCGGTTCGCCGACCGGTGCCCGATGGCGACCGAGGTGTGCCACACGACCCGCCCCGAACTCGCCGGCGGCACCCGTCACACGGCTGCCTGCCACCATCCGGCGATCGACCTGACCGCCCCCGAGCCGACGGGAAGGGCCGTGCAGTGAGTGAGCCGACCGAGCGGGTGAGCGGTGAGGGGCACGAGGTGCCCGAGCGGCTCAGCAGCGCGGGGCACGAGGTGCCCGAGCGGATTAACAGTGCGGGGCGCGAGTTGGCCGCGCTCACCGACGCCCATGTCGTCCACAGGGCCCGCAGCGGCGGCCTGTTCACACGCGACCGGGTGTACGCCCTCACGGGCGCCGCATTCCGTATCGCGCCCGGCGAGACGGTCGGCGTGGTCGGGGAGTCGGGCTGCGGCAAGTCGACCCTGGCCAAGGTGCTGGTGGGCGTGCAGCGGCCGACGTCCGGCACGGTCTCGTTCCGGGGCCGGGACCTGTGGGCGATGAAGCCCGCCGAGCGCCGGGCCACGGTCGGCCGCGGCACCGGCATGGTCTTCCAGGACCCCTCCACGGCCCTGAACCGGCGGCTGCCCGTCCGCCAGATCCTCCGCGACCCACTGGACGTCCACCGGCGTGGCACTCCGACCGAACGCGACGACCGCGTACGGGAGTTGATGTCCCTGGTCGGCCTCCCCGGGGCACTCGCCGACGCCCTCCCCGGTCAGCTGTCGGGCGGACAGCGGCAGCGCGTCGCCATCGCGCGGGCGCTGGCCCTGGACCCGGACCTTGTGGTGGCCGACGAGCCCACGAGCGCCCTGGACGTGTCGGTGCGCGCCCAGATCCTGAACCTCCTGCTGGACCTCAAGGAGCGTCTGGGCCTGGCCCTGGTGTTCGTGTCGCACGACATCCAGACCGTACGGCGCATGAGTGACCGCGTGATCACCATGTACCTCGGCCGGATCGTCGAGGAGTCCCCGGCCGACGAGGTCACCGAACGCGCCCGTCACCCGTACACCCGCGCGCTCTTCTCCGCGACACCCGGCCTGCTGGACCCCATCGACCCGATCCCTCTCGTCGGGCCGGTCCCGTCGGCGACACGCCCGCCGAGCGGCTGTCCGTTCCGTACGCGCTGCTGGAAGGCGGACGATGTGTGCGCGGAGGTGATGCCGGACGTCGCGGCCGCGTCGACGCCCGGTCACCGCTTCCGGTGCCACCATCCTGTTGAGGAGGGCCGGCCGACCCGGGAGCTCGTCGCCCAGGCGGCCGCCTCCGCACCGCCCGAGGCCACCGCCATGGCCGACGTCCCCGTACCCGACGTACGGAAAGAACCCAGGGAGCATCCATGACCATGTCCACCCCGCTGACCGGTGTCGTACCTCCCGTCTGCACCCCGCTGACACCGGATCGCGAGGTGGACGTCCCCTCCCTCATCAGCCTGGTCGACCATCTGGTGGCCGGGGGTGTGCACGGCCTGTTCGTGCTCGGCTCGTCGTCGGAGGCCGCGTATCTGACGGACCGGCAGCGCAGGCTGGTCGTGGAGAGCGTCGTGACGCACGTCGGCGGTCGGCTGCCGGTCCTGGCGGGCGCGATCGACATGACCACGCCCCGGGTCCTGGACCATGTGGCGGCCGTCATCGGGGCGGGCGCGGACGGCGTCGTCGTCACCGCGCCCTTCTACACCAGCACCCACCCCGCGGAGATCGCCCGCCACTACCGGCTGATCGCGGAACGCTCGCCGGTCCCGGTCGTCGCGTACGACCTGCCGGTCTCCGTCCACACGAAGCTGGGCCCGGACCTGGTCCTCGACCTCGCGGCCGAAGGCGTGCTGGCCGGGCTGAAGGACTCCAGCGGCGACCAGGCCGGTTTCCGCGCGGTGGTGACGGGGGCCCGTACCCGCCACGACATCACCGGCTTCAGCGTCCTCACCGGCTCCGAACTCCTCGTCGACTCGGCCCTGGCCATGGGCGCGGACGGTGCCGTGCCCGGTCTCGCCAATGTGGACCCGGCCGGCTACGTCCGTCTGTACGACCTCTGCCGTGCCGGTGACTGGGAGCGGGCCCGCGCCGAACAGGACCGGCTGTTCGCCCTGTTCGGCATGGTGGGTGCGGGTGCCGCCGACGGCCGTATGGGCGGGAGCTCCTCGGCCCTCGGCGCCTTCAAGGCGGCGCTCCGGCTCCGGGGCGTCATCGCGTGCGGCGCCACGGCCGAGCCGCAGGTGGCGTTGTCGGAGGACGAGGTGGAGCGGGTGGGCAAGTACCTGGCGTCGGCGGGCCTGCTGTAGGGGTTGTTCCGGCGGGTTCTTCCGGCGGATTGTTCCGCCCCCGCCGCCC
>NZ_VMNX01000154.1 GCF_009377235.1 Streptomyces acidicola | reverse complement strand
GTCCATGACTCCGATGCGTACGGCGTCGGGGTGGGAGTGGAGTCTGATGGTGGCGGGTCCGGCGGAGTGTTTTACCGCGTTGGAGACCAGCTCTGAGGTCAGCAGTTCGGTGGCAGTCGGTGGCTCGTCTCCCCTGGGGCTAATTTGGCCCCTGCTGGTGAAAGTTGCGCACGATCGTGGCTCGGTCGTACGGGCAAGCGGAAGACTGAGCGCGACCGCAGGGGGATGGAACGGCATGGCAGCAAGGACATCGCCCACAGAACGCCAGAAGCGGCTGGGCATCGAGGTGCGGAAGGTGCGCACTTCAGCCGGTGTCTCCGCGGAGTACGCGGCCGGGCTGCTCGGCGTGGATCGGGAAAGATCTCGCATATCGAGTCCGGGGTGCGGGCCATCAGCCCGGAGCGGGTACGCACGCTCGCCTGCAATTGCGCATGCGAGGACGAGCGATACGTGGACGCGTTGGCCGAGATGGCTCAGCCCGGCCAGAAGGGGTGGTGGGACAAGTACCGGGGCTCTCTGCCTCAAGGGTTGCTGGATATTGCCGCCCGGTCTGCTGCAGACCTCGGACCACGCACTCGCCGTCTTCCGCGTCGTGGTCCCACAGCTGCCCGAGCAGGAGATTGCTCTGCGTCTGGCCCACCGGGTTGAACGGCAGCACGTACTGGACGATGACAATCCACCTGGCTTCGTTGCCATCGTCCACGAGGCCTCGCTTCGGATGCGGTTCGGCGGGCGTGCGGTCGCCCGCGCCCAGCTCGGCCATCTGCTGAAGAAGCCGGAGCAGGAGAACGTCATGTTGCTGGTGATCCCTTTCGAGGCGGGCGCGTTCCCTGGCGCCGGGCAGACCGTGGTGTATGCGGAAGGGCCGGTCGCGCAGCTCGACACCGTGCAGATCGACAGTTCTCACGGGCCTGATTTCCTTCACGCGGAGGCCCAGTTGGCGAAGTACCGTGCCCATCTGGACTGGATGGAGCGCATCGCGCTGTCTCCGGCGGCGTCGCGCGACTTCATCCGTGAGATCGCCAACAGCCTTTGAGGAGTCCCGATGGAAAATGCGACGATCACGTGGGAAGGGCCCTTCTGCGGTGAGGGCAACTCCTGGTTCCGCCTCGGCACCGACCTTCAGGGCAACGCCTACATCGCCATAGCCGGCGCCGAGGACGCCTACGTCACCGACAGCCGTGAAGCGCTCCGTGCGCTCATCCTCGACATCAAGGCGGGGAAGGCGGATCACCTGCTCTGAGGCCACCCCGGCCACCCCTGTGGCGCACGTCACCGGAACCGCCCGCACTCTGCGGAGAGCCCAGGGTGTGAGGTGTGTGAGGTGCATAGGACATGAGTGATCGCTTGCGTGCGCGGATACGGGCGGGTGACCGGGAGGCCTTCGCGGAGATCTACGAGGAGTACGCGCGCACCGTCTACAACCACGCCTTCCGGCTGACCGGCGACTGGTCGACCGCCGAGGAGGTGATGGCGGAAACCTTCCTCGACGCCTGGCGCACCCGGGAGCAACTGGAGCCGGACGGTGGCTCGCTGAAGCCGTGGCTGCTGGGCATGGCGACCAACAAGTCCCGCAACGCCAACCGGGGTCTCGGCCGTCGCCTGGCCTTCCTCGCCCGCCGCCCCGCACCGGACCCGGTGGCGGACTTCGCCGAGGAGAGCGCCGGCCGCCTCGACGACGCTCGCCGACTGGCCGCCGTGCGGCAGGTGTACGACCGCCTGCGGCGCGGGGAGCGGGAGGTGCTGGCCTTGTGCGTGTGGTCCGGGCTGGACTACGCGCAGGCGGCCCAGGCCCTCGGTGTCCCGGTGGGAACCGTGCGCTCGCGGCTGTCCCGGGCGCGGGCACGGCTGTGGAAGCTGACCGACCAGCGGCTGCGGGAGGAAACGTCAGGAACCCGCGGAAAAAACACGGAACCGACGAGTCGTCGCGGAGAGCTACCGGGTGAGGCCGCGTTGGCGGCCCTTCCGTTCCAGGAGATTCAGGAGGGATCCCGATGAACGCCGCTGGCTCCGGGCCGGTCCGGACCGAGCGTCAGAAACGTGGGGAAGAGGTGCACGAGGAGCTGATCCGACTGCTTCCGGCCCCACCCGAACGGGACCTGCCTCCTGGTCGCCACTCCCACCACAAGGACCGTTTGATGCAGCTCATCGACGACGACCAGAGCCGTACACCCGTTCCCGGACAGGCGTCCGGGCAGGCACAGCCCCAGGACCAGGACCAGGCGCAGCCCCAGGACCAGACCCAGTCGCCACCCCAGATCCCGCACACGACGGGGCCCCGCCTCCGCCTGCTGCGCCCCGCGGTGTGGGTACCCACCGTGGCCCTCGCGCTGGCCGGGGCGCTCACCGTCGGCCTCGTCACGAACATGGACTCCGGCTACGGAGTTGAGCCGTCCGACAGTGAGACGGCCGTGGTCCTGCTCGACCGCATCGCCGACGTCGCCGCGAAGACGGAGGCCACGCCCGTGCGCGACGACCAGCTGGTCTACATCAAGAGCCTGGACGCCGGGGCGGAGTGCCAGGAGGACGGCTCGTGCGAGCCCGGGCGGCTGAGCGAGCGGGAGGCGTGGTGGTCGCAGGAGCCGGGCCCGGTGAAACAGCTGGCGCTGTTCTACGAGGGCGGCGGCTACTCCCCGCTCAGGGAGCTGCTGCCGCCCGGCTCGCCCGGCACCCCCGCAGGCATCGACCGCCCCACCTACCAGTGGCTGGCCTCCCTGCCCGCCGACCCGGACGAACTGCTCGACGAGCTTTACCGCCTGACCAAGGAGGGGGTCCAGGAGGACGGCAAGGAGGAGGCGCAGGTCGTCTTCGACAAGATCGGTGAACTGCTGGGCAACGTCATGCCGCCGCGGACCGCCGCCGCGCTGTACGAGGCCGCGGCGAAGATCCCCGGGGTGAAGCGGGTCGAGGACGCGGTGGATCCGGCGGGTCGGCACGGTGTCGGTATCCGCCGCGTCGACAAGCGGTCCTCCTGGGCAACCGTGTGGATCTTCGACCGCGGCACCCTCGCCTACCTCGGCGAACGCACCTACCTGACGAAGGACAGCCAGACGGGCAAGGAGGGAACGGTCCTGGGGGAGTCCGCCATCCTGAAGCGAGCCGTCGTCGACCAATACCGTCAGCGGCCCGGTTCCGGATCGGAGTGACACCCGCACCGGAACCCGGGACAGGCACCGCCTCGGGCAGGTCAGCTCACGTCGGCTCGCACAGCAGCGGCTTCTCCAGTTCGGAGCAGGGCCGGTTGCCGTGGGAACGCAGGACGTCCTTGCCGACCTCGTTGGCGAGGTAGCGGAGGAAGGCCGCGGCGATGGAGTCGGCGGGCGGCTCGCCGAAGGTGTAGGCGTACTCGGTCTGCCAGAACGGGTACGTGCCCTGCTCAACGCCCTCCAGCGTCGCCTGCTGGCCGTCGATACGGACCGGGAAGAGGTCTTCGCGGCCGTCCGCCCGGCCCACCTCGCTGTGGCCCAGGGCACCGGGGATGGTCGCGACCTTGTCCAGCATGGTGCCGGTGTCGCCGACCTCGCAGCGGCCGTACTTGTCCGGGTCGAGCGCGGTGCAGTCGTCCACGGTGGTCTGCGGCATCTGCCGGCCGTCCAGGACGCGCTGGACGAGCGTGACGCGGGTGCCCGAGCCGCTGCGGCGGCTGACGAGGTGGATGGGCACGTCGTTGCCGCCGACCTTGGACCAGTTGGTGATCTCTCCGGCGTAGATGTCCTTGAGCTGTTGGCGCGTGAGGTTCTGGACGCCCGTGTCCTTGTTGACGACGAAGGTGAACAAGGACAGGGCCACGGGTCTCGGCAGCAGCCGGGGGCGGTTGCCTTCGGCACGGCCGTCGCTGAAGGTCAGGCGGTCGCCGAGTCCCTTGCTGCCCGGCAGCTTC
The DNA here is from genome assembly GCF_009377235.1 of Streptomyces acidicola. Lineage (GTDB taxonomy): Bacteria > Actinomycetota > Actinomycetes > Streptomycetales > Streptomycetaceae > Streptomyces > Streptomyces acidicola. The sequence goes on along the minus strand of NZ_VMNX01000154.1, from coordinate 18,668 downwards.
ACCTTGTCTCCGGCGGCGTTGAGCGCTTCGAGCCCGTCGCCGCTGCCCTCGAAGTCACCCGCCTCGGTGGGGACGATCTTCACCCCCTTCGCCTCGCAGGTCTCCTGGTACTGCTTGGCGGCCTCCAGTACCACGGGCGCGAAGGCCGTGGAGCCGTGCAGGTGCAGGGTGCCGCCGGCGCAGTCCAGCGGGGCGGGCCGGGGCTCGTCCCTGGTGAAGGTGAGGAAGGCCTGAGTGATGGACACCAGCACCACGAGAGCCATGAACGCCTGCGCCGGTTTCGAGGCGAAGACGTGGCCCTCGGTCTTGCGCAACCTGATCCGGCCGCCACCCCGACCGCCGACCAGGCCTGCGACGACCTCCGGGTCGGGGAACGTCTCCGCTTCGTAGCCGGGCTCGCGTTCGAGGACCGCGAGCACCTTGTAGTGGGCGCGGGGGTTGAGCTTCACCTTCGGCAGCTTGATGACCCCGTCGCCCTGCTCGACGCCGAAGCTGTCACCCACGAAGGAGTCGCGCAGTGCGGGCTGGCTGAGCTCGGTCACCACCGTGCCCGCGACACGGCGGTGCGGGAACCTGACCCTGATACCCACCGGGTCGTCGTTCGGGGTCAGGTAGTCATCCGTGACGATCGGGGTCCAGCCGGTGTTCTCTATCCGCAGCAGGACGAACGACGGGTCGGTCAGCGGCGCCCCGTTCTGCTGCATGTCCCGCAGCACCCCGGCGTCCGCGGACTGGGCCGCCTCCGTGGCCGTCGTGTCCATCTGTATCCGGTAGCCGAGCCGCTTGAGGCCGCCGACGAAGAACTCCCACACGAAGGCCAGCACGGGTATCGCGATGCTGAGCAGCGCCACCATCGTGTCGAAACCGGGCAAGTCCATCGCCGAACTCCCTTGATGCACTCAGTAGTTAACAGGGGAGCCCAGGGTGACGACTGGAGATGACGTATTGCCATACGTACCGGGATCCTCCGACGTGAATTCATCTCGGAGTCATGTACGACACGTGTTGTTCGCCTGATGTGAGGCTCACCGTCCCGCGCCCCGGTTTCCGGACCGGGGCGCGGATCGGTTCTCGTTCATGCCGGCTGCTACGGCCATTACGGCCACTGCGGAATCAAGGGCACTCCGGCACTACGGCAACCCGTGCACCTTCGGCCCCACCGCGTTCGACCAGGCGTTGCCCGCCGTGGCGTCCCAGTTCGTCGACCACGTCATCGCGCCCCGCAGGTCCGGGTACGTGCGCGAGGGCTTGAAGGAGCCGCAGTTCGTTCCCCGGGTCAGGCAGTCCAGTGCGTTGTTCACCACGGAGGGGTCCACGTAACCGCTGCCCGCTCCCCGGGTCGACGCCGGAAGGCCCAGGCCCACCTGGGACGGGGCCAGGCCGCCCTCCAGCTGGATGCAGGCCAGGGCCGTCAGGAAGTCGACCGACCCCTGGCTGTAGACCTTGCCGTCGCAGCCCAGCATGGAACCGCTGTTGTAGTACTGCATGTTGACGACCGTCAGGATGTCCTTGACGTTCAGCGCGGTCTGGAAGTAGGAGTTCGACGTCGACTGCATGTCGATGGTCTGCGGCGCCATCGTGAGGACGAGCGACGGGCCCGCCTTCGTCGACAGCGACCGCAACGCCTGGGTCATGTACGTCGCGTTGAGGCCGTTCTCCAGGTCGATGTCGACGCCGTCGAAGCCGTACGTCTGCATCAGGGAGTGGACCGAGTTCGCGAAGTTCGTGGCCGAGGCCGCGTCGTTGACGGACACCGTTCCGCGTTCGCCGCCGACCGAGACGACGACCTTCTTGCCGGCCGCCTGCTTGGCCTTGATGTCGGCCTTGAACTGGTCGACCGTGTAGCCGCCCAGGCCCGCCGAGTCCAGGTTGAAGGTCACGGCGCCCGGTGTCGTGGTCGCGTCGGCGAAGGCCACCGCGATGATGTCGTACTGGGACTGGACGTCCGCGAGGCGCTGGACCGTCGCGCCGTTGTTGAAGTTCTGCCAGTAGCCGGTCACGGCGTGCTTGGGGAGCGCGCTGCCGCCACCCGGGTTCGTGGTCGTCGTGCCCGTCACCGTCGCCGACTTCGCGGACTCACCCGCCGCGTTCGTCGCCGTGACCTGGAAGGTGTACGACGTGGAGGCGGCGAGCCCGGTCACCGTGGCCGACGTGCCCGTCACCGCCTGGACCTTGGTGCCGCTGCGGTAGACGTTGTAGCCCGTGGCGCCCGACACCGTGTTCCAGGCCAGGGACACGGACGACGACGTCGAGCCCGACACCGTCACGCCGGCCGGGGCGGACGGGATGGTGGGCGGCTGGTCGCCGCCGCCCCCGCCGTCCGGGCCGTACACCGACACGTCGTCCGCGTAGTACGCCGCCTGCCCGTACCAGCCGTGCGTGTAGAGGGTGACCGAGGTGGTGGAGGCGCCGGTGGTGAACGTCGTCGTGAGCTGCTTCCAGTCCGTGGTGTCCGGGGTCCACGTCGACACGTCCGTCGTGCCTGTGCCGCTCGCGCCCAGGTACGCGTATCCGCCGCGCACCCACGCACTCAGCGTGTACGTCGAGTTGGGTTTCACCGCGACCGTCTGGACGCACCGGGCGTTGTCCTGTCCGGCCGGAGTGGCCTTGAGGGCCGATGAGCCGGTGCGGACGGGGGAGGAGACGGTCGTACCGCTGTTCGCGGAGCAGGTCCAGTTGGTCAGACCGGACTCGAAGCCGGCGTTCTTGGCGTTGTTGACGTCCGCGGCCGATGCCTGGCCCGCGCCGGTGAGGGCGAGGCCGGACGCGGCGAGGACGGCGGCGAGGGCTCCCGCCCAGGTCCGCCGACGGCGTCTGGGTATGCCTGGTACGCGTGATGTGCGGTGCACTGATGCCTCCCGTGGGGAGTGGATGTGGGGATCCGTCAGGGTGGCCACCGCTGGACCTATAATTTGGTCCAGACCAATCGAGCTGTCAAGGTTTCTCGCCAGACCTCAAACTCCGTACGCCAGTGCACAGTTGGGGCACATGCGTCTCACTCTGTGTGGGACTCGCCGTACTTTCCGTGGGTTGATCAAGGAGATTCGGTGTTGAGCGGGCCATGCCGTGGATATGGTGCTGTGCAAGAGGATGCAGAAGGACGTCACAGGACGTCACAGGGGCGGTCTGAGGCGGTGGTCGACCACCCCGCCGCAGTCAGAACGGGGTGGTGTCGAGCGTGCCGACCGCGATAGCCGTCACCAGTTCCGATCTGGTGCTCCCGCCGCACGACCGGCAGACCCCGCCCGCCTCCGTCCAGCCGCAGGACACGCTGGAGAGTTCCCTCATCGGGATGCACGCGCTCATCGAGCAGCACGGGTATGTGATCGCCCTCTACTCGGCCTCCGCAGAGAGGGCCGGGGCCGCCGGGTCTGCCGGGGCCGCCGGGAGGTCCGCCGCCCAGCGGCTGCACGCCGTCCGCTCCGTGCTCGAAAGCGACCGGATCGCCCTGCTCGGGATCGACCTGCCGCCGCTCGGGATCGCCCTGCTGTCCCAGCAGTTGCGGCAGCTGTCCGTGTGCGACTTCAGCCCGGGCGTGCTGGCCTCCTCGGCACGCCTCCTCGCCCACTACATCTACGCCGGTGCCCTCCTCGGCTCCGTCACCAAGCTCGACCGGGTGCCGGTGTCCCTGAAGTCCCACGCCAAGTCATGGGTGCCGGGCGCACAGTTCGCCGTACTGGCCAACCCGCGGCCCGGGCTCGTCCGCGTCGGCCAGGAGGAGCTCGCCGGGCCGGAGTTCGGTACGCGGCTGCTGGTGGCCAACGGGCCGCAGCCGCCCTCCGACTGGGTCACCTCGACGCTCGCGCCCGCCTGGCAGGTGCAGGGCGTGGCCACCGTGCCGCTGCCCGCGGAGTCCGCCCGCTGGTGGGGGACGGGGAAGCTCGTCGAGTTCGCCGCCGGACTGTACGACGTGTCCGTGCTCTATCAGCTCGTCTCGTCCGTACGCCGGGAGACCTGCCACTGGTGCGGGCTCGAACTCATCGGCGACCGCTGCGGATTCTGCGCGGCACCGCTGACGACTTCTTTGCCCGCCGTTCAACGGGCGGCCATCCGGGCGCTCCCCCGAGGCGCCACGTGAGTCACCTCCGTACAACTCCATAGCAAGACGACTTCCACAGCAAAACAAGTTGGACAAGTTCCCCGGCAAAACAAGTTGGACAAGCTCCCCAGCAAGACAACTTCCATAGCGAGCAAGGCCGCTTGACCCCGTCCACCCCCCGCCCCCGATCGAGGTTGTCCGCGTCATGAACTCACGCCAGCGCCGTGGCGTCATCCTGCTGGTCCTCTCGGCCCTGTGCGCCCTCGCCGCGTTCGCCGGGGTGCTCTCGGTGATCCGTGACGTGGACTCCAAGGTGGGGCCGGAGGTGACGGCGTACCGCCTGAGGGACGACATCGCGCCGTACAAGGAGCTGTCGGCCCGCCAGTTCGAGAAGGTGTCGATGCCCGAGCGGTGGCTCTCGGACACGGCCGTCACCGACCTCGGCGACATCCGCGGGAAGATCGCCGTCAACAAGCTGGAGAAGGGGTCCCTCCTCCAGACCGACATGATCGTCGACCGGCCCGAACTCGATCCGGGGCAGCAGGAGATCGCGATCATGATCGACGCGTCGACGGGTGTCGCCGGAAAGATCAACCCCGGCTCCCGCGTGAACATCTTCGCCACCTTCGAGGCCAACAACGACAGGGGCGCCGACCAGTCCAAGCTGATCGTCGCCGACGCACGCGTCCTCGACGTCGGCAAGCTCACCCCGCTCGACGCCAACCAGTCCGGCAACGACCGCCGCCGTACGGCCACCGAGGCGGTCCCCATCACCTTCGCGCTCGACACGGCGGACGCCCAGCGCGTCGCGTACGCCGAGTCGTTCGCCGAACACGTCCGGCTCGCCCTGGTCGCGGGCGGCGACACCACGAGCGTGGCGCCCTCGGAACGTACGTACACCCTCGACGAGGACAAGTAGGAGGCCGCGCATGAGGTCAGTACGTGGGGTCCCGGCGTACGCCCGGGTGAGGTTCGGCCGATGACCATCCGTATCCTCCCCGCCGTCGGGGACATCGACTCGGCCCGCGCCCTGAGCACCCTGCTGAGCCAGCTCGCGGACGCAGAACCGGCCGCCCCGGTACCGGACTCGACCGCGCTGCTCGACTCCCTCGCCCGCCTGGCCGCGGATTCCCTGGACGAACTGCCCGAGGTCGTCCTCATCCACGAACGGATCGGCCCGGTCCCGGCGCTCGACCTCATCCGCGACCTGGTCCTGCGCTTCCCGGCGGTCGGGGTGGTCCTCATCACCGCCGACACGAGCACGGGTGTCCTCACGGCCGCCATGGACTCGGGTGCCCGCGGCATCGTCACCGTCCCCCTCGGCTACGAAGCCCTCGCCGAACGCGTCCAGGCCGCCGCCTCCTGGTCGGCCGGCATGCGGCGCCACCTCGGCAGCGGTGCGCCGGAGCTGTACGCGGGACCCGGCGGCACGCTCGTCACCGTGACGGGGGCGAAAGGCGGCGTCGGCGCGACGCTGACCTCCGTCCAACTGGCCCTGGCGGCACGCGCGTCGGGCCGTACGGTGGCGCTGCTCGACCTGGACCTCCAGTCCGGGGACGTGGCCTCGTACCTGGACGTCCAGTTCCGGCGCTCGGTCGCCGACCTGGCCGGCATCACGGACATCAACCCGCGCGTCCTCCAGGAGGCGGTCTACGCCCACGACACGGGCCTCGCCCTGCTGCTGGCCCCCGCCGAGGGCGAGCGCGGCGAGGAGGTCACCGACCGGGTGGCCCGCCAGGTGCTCGGTGCGCTGCGCGCCCGGCACGACGTGGTGATCGTCGACTGCGGCTCCCAGATGAACGCGGCGACCGCGGCGGCGGTGGAGACGGCCGACCAGGCGCTGCTGCTCGTGACCCCCGACGTCGTCGCGGTCCGCGCGGCCAAACGCATGGTCCGCCTCTGGGACCGCCTCCAGATCCGCAAGGCGGAGGAGACCCTCACGGTCGTCAACCGCCACTCCCGGGGCACGGAGATCCAGCCGTCGCTGGTGGAGAAGGTCACCGGCACGCGGGTTGCGCGGGTCACCGTCCCGGCGGCCTTCAAGGAACTCCAGTCGGTGGTCGACGCGGGGCGGTTGCAGGACCTCGACGCCAAGTCCACGGTCAAGCAGGCCCTGTGGTCGCTGGCGGCGGAGCTGGAACTGGTCGTGGCCCACGAGGGCGGAGGCGGCGGCCGCCGCCGTAAGCCGGCCTCGGACCGGGGCGCGCTGGTGCTACGGCGCAAGGGCGGCGACCGGGGGTCGGTGACGCTGGAGTTCGCCGGGATGTTCCCGCTGCTGCTCGTGGTGATGGCGATCCTGTGGCAGTGCGTGCTGTACGGCTACACGTACTCGCTCGCGGGGAACGCGGCGGACGAGGCCGCACGGGCGGCTACGGCGGCGGCTGCCGTCCAGGGCGACGTGCCGGGCGCGTGCCAGGACGCGGGGAGCAAGAACCTGCCGGGGGCCTGGAGTGGCGCGTTCATCGGATGCGACTCGGACGGCACGGTCATGAAGGCAACGGTCATCGCCCCGGTCCCGGTCTTCTTCCCGGGCTTCGACACGGGCTGGGAAGTCACGGGCGAGGCGGGGGCGGCACTGGAAGGGGACGGGTCATGACACGGCCCCGGCCAATGACACGGCCCCGCCGCCCCAGCACCGCCGGGGGCGAGAACCCGCCCCCGGCGGAGGCAACGCGCCGCCGCCGGAACGACCGAGGCGTCCGAGGCGACCGAGGCGCCTCCATCCTGGAGTTCGCCGGGTTCCTGCCGATCCTCCTCCTCGTCGGGATGGCGGCCATCCAGCTCGGGCTCATCGGGTACGGGGTCAATCAGGCGGGTACGGCGGCCCGGGCTGCGGCTCGGGCCGAGTCCCTGAACCCCGGCACAGGCGGTGCCGCAGGCCAGGCGGCGGCGAGTCAATGGCTGGACCCTGTTGTCGAACCCGGGGGAGGAGGCGGCGACACCGTCACCGCCACGGTCGTCGTCAATGTCCCCTCCGTCATCCCCCTGTTCGATGTCCCGCCGATCGAGCGCAGCGTCACCATGCCCAATGACAACGACGGCGTCTGAACCCCGTACCCCCGAGAGGAGCTGACCAAGAAGATGAGCCTGCGATCCCGTATCGCCACCCCCGACGAGGGGGGAGCCGGACGCGAGGACGGACACCTCGTGGCCGTCTACCGCGCCAAGCTCCTCGAGGAGATCGACCTCGCCGAGATGTCGAGCCTGGCGGCAGCCGAACGCCGGGCCCGCCTGGAGCGCGTCCTCGGCCACATCATCAGCCGTGAGGGGCCGGTCCTCTCGTCCGCCGAGCGGTCCCAGCTGATCAGAAGGGTCGTGGACGAGGCGCTCGGCCTCGGCGTCCTGGAGCCCCTCCTCGCCGACGCCTCGATCACCGAGATCATGGTCAACGGCCCCGACTCGATCTTCGTGGAGCGCGCCGGACGGGTCGAACAGCTCCCCCTCCGCTTCGCCTCCACCGAACAGCTCATGCAGACCATCGAGCGCATCGTCTCGACCGTGAACCGCCGCGTCGACGAGTCGAACCCCATGGTCGACGCCCGCCTCCCCACCGGCGAGCGCGTCAACGTGATCATCCCGCCGCTCTCCCTCTCCGGCCCGACCCTCACCATCCGCCGCTTCCCGCGCGCGTACACGCTCCCCGAGCTGATCGGCCTCGGCTCGCTCGACGAGCAGATGCTGATGCTGCTCGCCGCGTTCGTCCGCGCCCGCTTCAACGTGATCGTCAGCGGCGGTACGGGCACCGGAAAGACGACCCTCCTCAACGCGCTCTCCGGCCTGATCCCGTCCCACGAGCGCATCATCACCATCGAGGACTCCGCCGAACTCCAGCTCCAGCAGGAGCACGTGATCCCCCTGGAGTCCCGCCCGCCGAACATCGAGGGCAAGGGCCAGATCACCATCCGCGACCTGGTCCGCAACTCCCTCCGTATGCGCCCCGACCGCATCATCGTCGGTGAGGTCCGAGGCGGCGAGACCCTCGACATGCTCCAGGCGATGTCCACGGGCCACGACGGCTCCCTCGCCACCGTCCACGCCAACTCCGCCGAGGACGCCCTGATGAGGCTCCAGACCCTCGGCTCGATGTCCGAGGTGCTCATCCCCTTCGAGGCCCTCAAGGACCAGATCAACTCGGCCGTCGACGTGGTCGTCCAGCTCACCCGTTTCGCGGACGGCTCCCGCAAGGTGACGGAGGTCGCGCTGCTCGTCTCGCACGGCCGCGAACAGTTCCGTATCGCCACGGTGTCGCGCTTCGTCCCGCAGCCCCTCGGCGCGGACCGCGTCGTCAAGGGCCACTTCGAGCACCTCCCGCTGCCCCGCCAGGTCGCGGAGAAGCTCTACGTGGCCAACGAACCACTGCCGCCCGCGTTCGGCGTGGCCGAGGCCCTCGACGCACTTCCCACCAGGCAGGCCATCGGATGACGAGGACGCCCGAGCCGTTGTACGAGCCGATGACGACGTACGAGCCATTCAAGGCGTACGAGCCCTCGAAGGGGTGCCCGGCATGAACAACCCCTCCCTGCTGGCCCTCGGCGCCACCATCCTGTGCGGCACCCTCGCCGTCGCGGGCGTGCACACGTTCGCCTCCGGCCGCGCCCAGCGCCAGGCCCTCGTCGACCGTCTCGCCGGCACCGCCCCCGCCCGTACCCTGGGCGGCCGCGTCCGCCGTTTCACGAGCATCGACCGACGCCTGCGCCGCACCCGCCTCGGCCGGACCATCAACCTGCGCCTGTCCGCCACCGGACTCGACCTGACGGCGGGCGAGTTCGCCACGTACGTCGCCGCGGTCGTCATCGCCCTCTGGCTGATCGCCGCCGCCACCCTGGCGCCCTTCTTCGGCCCGATCGCCGCCCTCGTCGGCATCTGGAGCGCGGCCGTCTTCCTGAACTGGCAGCGCCAGAAACGCATCGAGGCGTTCATCAACCAACTCCCCGACGTGGCACGGCTCATCGCCAACGCCACGGCCGCCGGCCTGGCCCTCCGTACGGCACTGGCCCTGGCGGCGGAGGAGCTGGAGGCCCCGGCGGGCGAGGAACTGGCCCGGGTCGCCGACCAGTTGACCCTCGGCCGCTCGATCGACGACGCACTCGGCGAGCTGGCCGAACGCCTGCCGTCCCGTGAGCTGATCGTCCTCGTCACCACCCTCGTCCTGTCCAACAGGGCGGGCGGCTCGGTGGTCAGCTCCCTGCGCAACCTCACCCAGACGCTGGAGGACCGCAAGGAGACCCGCCGCGAGGTCCGCACCATGCTCTCCGAGGTCAACGCCACGGCCTTCACGGTCCCGTTCCTGGGCCTGGGCTCCCTGGTCCTGATCAACTCCTCGAACGACGGCGCGTTGGCCCGTGTGACCGGATCGCCGCTCGGCCAGGCCCTGGTCCTGATCTCGCTGGGCCTCTACACGGTCGGTTTCTTCGTCATCCGCCGCCTGGGCAAGATCGAAGTATGAGAATCGAAATATGAGATTCGAAGGATGAGAGGGGAGGAGAGGTTACGGTGCTGCCCCTGCTGCTCGCCCTCCTGACGGCCGTCTCGGTCGCGGGCATGTTCCTCGGTATCCGCATGATCCGCGCGGAGGCGAAGCTCCCCGGCGACCTGGCCCTCGCCCTGGAGGTGGGCGCGACCCGCGTCTCCAAGGCGGGCTCGGCCGTCGACCGTATCGGCATGCGCTTCGCGCCCCTCGTCCTGCGCCTGATGGGCCCGCGCCGCGTCGACGCGAAACGCCGCCGCATCGACATGGCCGGCAACCCGGGCGGCCTCACCCTGAACAGGTACGCGGCCCGCCGCGCCGTCTACGGCGTCTTCGGCCTCTTCATGGGCCTGGTCTTCCTCACCAACGGCCAGCTCTTCCTGGCCCTCGGGACCTTCGCCTTCGGCGTGCTGGCCGCCGACGCGCTGATCTGGCAGGCCATCCGCGAACGCAAGGACGTCATCGACCGCACACTCCCCGACTTCCTCGACGTCCTGGCCGTCGTCGTCTCGGCGGGCCTCGGCTTCCGCCAGGCACTGGACCGGGTGGCGGAGAAATACGAAGGACCCTGGGCCGACGAACTGCGCATCACCCTGCGCCAGATGGACATGGGCGTCAGCCGCCGCCAGGCCTTCGACGAGCTCCGCAAGCGCAACTCCTCCGAGCAGGTCGCCCAGTTCGTTTCGGCGCTCCAGCAGGGCGAGGAACTCGGCTCCCCGATCGCCGAGACCCTCATCCAGCTCGCCACGGACATGCGCCGCACCGACGCCCAGAACGCCCGCCGCCGCGCCGCCAAGACGATCCCCAAGGCGACCCTCGTGACCCTGGTCTTCATGCTCCCCGCGACGATGATCCTCATCGCGACCGGGATGTTCCTCGGCTCGGGCACGAACTTCGGCGACATCCTGGGCCGCTGATGAGAAGCCGTCTGCTCCAGCCGCGTTCCGGGCACCGGCCGGGCGGAACCCCCGGCGGCTACCTGGCCGACGACGTGCCCGCTCCCGCAAGCCTGCGCCTGCAACTGAGCGCCCTGCAGGCGTTGTGCCGCCAGACCTTCGCCGTCCGCCTCGCCCTGCTCGTCATCGGTACGCCCTTCGCGATGGCCAACACCACGGACAGCCCTTCGCGCTACGCCGTCCTCACCGCCGGGGTCCTCGGCACCATGGGCTCGTACGCCATGCTCAGGGACTGGGACCGCTTCGGCCCCCGCGTCCTCGCGCACCCCACCCTCATGGCGCTGGACCTCCTCTTCGGTGCCGTCCTGCTCCTGACGGCGTCCCCGGCGTCCCCCCTGGCCTACGCCACGGTCTGCACCCCGCTCCTGTCCGGCCTCCTCTACGGCTGGCGCGGCGCCGGACTTTTCACCGGCCTGCAACTGGCCGTCCTGCTCACCGTGTACCGCGCCTGGGAACACCGCCCCGGCGCCGGCACGAGCACCCTCCTGATCGCGGGCTTCTGCATCGCGGCCGGCATCGTCGGCGTGACCCTGCGCAACCTGATGTTCCGCTTCGGAACGGCCACCCAGGCGCTCTCCGAGGCCACGTCCCGCCTGGCCGTGGCGGAGGCGGTGGAGTCCGAACGCGCCCGCCTGGCCCGCGAACTGCACGACTCGGTCGCCAAGACGCTGCACGGCCTGGCGCTGGCGGCGGAGGCGCTGGCGACGTCGGCGGACCGGGCGGCCGACCCCCAGGTACTCGGGCAGCAGGCCACGCTGGTGGCGGCCGCCGCCCGCCGGGCGGCCTCGGAGTCCCGCGACGTCCTGACGGACCTGCGCCACCACACGGACCTGACGACGCCGCAGCCCGTGGACCTGCTGACCGAACTGAGCGCACGGACCGAGGACTTCACCTCTCGCACATCGCTCGCGGCACGGCTCCGGCATACGCGGACTACGCCCCCTCCGCTCTCGTGCGAGAAGACCCACGACCTTCTGGCGATCGTCTCGGAGGCCTTGGAGAACGCGCACCGCCACGCGCAGGCGACGGAGGTGGTGGTCGAGGTGGAGGACTCCGCCGACGCCCTCCGTCTCCGCGTCACGGACGACGGAGTGGGCCTGCCGCCCGCCTTCACCGTCAACCAGGCGGCCAGATCCGGCCACTTCGGGCTGCTGGGCATGACGGAACGAGCGGCGAGGATCGGCGCCCGACTGCACGTGACGCGACCCGCGACGGGAGGTACGGAGATCACGATCGACCTCCCGCTGCCCACCCCCCAAACCCCCCGACAGGAGGCCGTCCATGCCTGACCAGGCACTTCCCGGCCCGCCCCTCCGCGTCCTCGTGGCCGACGACAACCCGGTCGTCCGCGCGGGCCTCGCCGCGCTGCTCGGCGCGCACCCCGACATCGAGGTCGTCGCCGACGCGACGAACGGCGAGGAAGCGGTGAGCAGGGCCGCCGACTGCCGCCCGGACGTGATCCTGCTGGACGTCCGCATGCCCGGCACGGACGGCCTGACCGCCTTGCCCGAACTCGCCGCGCTGGCAACCGTCATGATGCTGACGTACAGCCGAGAACCCGAGGTCGTGGCCGAGGCACTGCGCCGGGGCGCGACCGGCTATCTGGTCCACGGTGAGTTCACGGCGCCCGAACTGATCGCCTCGGTAAGGGACTTGAAGTACGGCTTGACCACGCTCTCGCCGTCGGTGCGCGTCCCCGCCCCTGCCGGTGTCTCATCTCCGTTCGGTGTTTCGTACGAACCTTCACACGAAAGTCATGAACCCACTTCGCAGCTGCAATTGGTTGTGGCACAGTCGTCGAAGGCTCGATCCGCAGTCGCGGCACGACTCCGTCGCCGCGTCCCCGACCGTCCGGCCTTCGGTCTGAGTTCAAGGGAGGTGGAGGTGATGGACCTCATCGCGTCCGGCATGAACAACCGCCAGATCGCCGCCGCCTGCTTCATCAGCGAGAAGACCGTGAAGAACCACATCAACCGCATCTTCGCGAAGCTGCACAGTTCCTCGCGGAGCGAAGCGATTGCTCACTGGCTCGGGACTGCTCGGGAGGGGTGGAGTGGATGAATCCGGTCAGGGGCAGAAGTTGGGTCCCAGGGCCCACCCGGAGTATGCGGTTTTTCACGTACGGTGCTGGGGTCGGCAGTGTCATCGGCATCGGGCGAGAGGGCAGGCGTCGTGAGCAGGTTCGGCAAGTTCGGCGACTGGAAGCGGACCGTTGTCTCCCGGATGCGGGGGAAGGGGCGGGACACGGGGGCCGGGTTCGTGGAGTACGCGGGGATCATGATCATCGTGGCGGGGATCTTCGTGATGATCGATGGACTGGGGCTGGACGGCACGATCTCGCAGGCGATCCTGACAGCCGTGACCAACGTCACCGGCGGCTGAGGGCCCTACGACCAGTCGACGACCGGGGGTCCACGCTCCCCATCTACATCTGGCTGACGACGATTCTGCTCTTCGCGGCGTTCGCGTTCTTCGCGTTCGCCCAGGCGGCCTTCGCACGCAACGGTGCTCAATCCGCAGCGGACGCTGCTGCGTTGGCGGCGGCACAAGAGGCCCGCGATGAGTTGATCCTCCAGTTGGGGGACGTCATTGGCACGGACGACAACTGGCTGGACTGGTTGAACCTGCCTGGCGACGAAGGAGTCCCTTACGAGGGGGCCTATGACGCGGCCCAGCAGTTGGCCGCGGAGAACGACGCGAGCATCGATGATTTCGGCGTTGCTCAGACGGGCGGTTATCCCGGCTTCCGGGTCGGAGTCCTGACCAGCTACACCGTCGGTGACTCGATCATCCCGGGAACGGAGAACAGGCAGGCGCGCGCCGACGCCATCGCCGTTATCCAGCCACGTTGCGAGTTCGATGAGAACGCGGACCCCACGAAACCCGTGGAGCTGGTCTGCGACGACGAGCGGGTGAACATCGACCCCGAAGATTTTGATCTGGACGACCTTCCTGACGCGTCCGCGATGTTCTCTGTGCGTCTGGCCGAGTGAGAGGAATCCGTGTCCATGAAGTTCCGGTACACCACGAAGGGCCGCGCGGCCCTGACCACGGTGACGATCGCCACCGGGCTGGTCCTGACGGTGGCCGGTTGCGGCGGCGGAGGGGACGACGACAACTCGTCGAACTCGAAGTCCTCTTCGAAGTCGTCAGACGACAGTGGGGACGACAACAAGAATGAGTCCCAGGCCCCCGTCGGCGAGTCGGTGATGGCCGAGGTCGAGGCCGGAGGCCTGACGCTCAAGGTCACTTCGGCTGCCCGTGATGAGGGTGGCTTCGTCACGGTCGAGGGGACGGTGACAAACGGCACCGGCGAACCGTGGGTGGCCGCGGAATGGCGAGGTGACGAGAGCGAACTGGTCAAGAACGGCGGCTCGATTGCGGGCGCGAGCCTGGTCGACCAGTCAGGCAAGAAGAGGTACCTCGTCCTCCGCGACACGGAAGGGCGTTGTCTGTGCACGAAGTTCACCGGCGGTCTCCAGTCAGGCGAGACCACGGACTGGTTCGCCCAGTTCCCCGCCCCACCCGACGGCACCACAAAGGTCGACTTCCAGGTCGGCTCCATGCCCCCCGCCTCCGTCGAACTCTCCCAGGGCGAGTGACCCATGGCCGCCCTCACGCCCCGTACCGCCACCACCTGCACGGCGCTGGCCGTACTCGCCACCCTCACCCTCACCCCGGTGTACGCAGCCGACGACCCCAGCGAACCCCCGGGCACCGTCACCAGCGCACCGCCCCCGGAGGTGGACGCGAACAGCCCGGGACTCAAGCTCGCGGACGGCGCGACGCTCGCGTCCGCCAAGGTGCTGGACATCAAGTCGGTCGTGGAGGACCTCGGCGGTGAGGAGCGCAGGGAGGACACGAACCAGAACGTGACGTTCGCGCTCCAGGCGGAGGTGCTGTTCCCCAAGAACAGCTCGAAGCTGAACCCGGAGGCACGCTCCCGTATCCAGGCGATCGCCGACGAGATCAAGGCACAGAAGCCCACCACGGTCCGTGTCTTCGGCTTCACGGACAACCTCGGCTCGTACGAGCACGGCAAGACCCTGTCCAAGGCGCGCGCGGACATCGTCCACGACCAACTGGCCGGCTCCCTCGGCTCGAACGTCACCTTCGAGGTGCGCGGGTACAGCGAGGACTACCCCATCGCGGACAACTCCTCGGAGGAGGGCCGCCGCAAGAACCGCCGCGTGGAGGTGTCGTTCCCGAGGGGCGCGACGGCGAGCGAGGACGGGAAGGGCACCGCGAGCGGGGCCGGGGGCGAACCGAGCTGACGGACGATCGCCCGGACGACCGGGAGGACCGGGAGGACCGGGAGGACCGGGAGGACGCGGAGGGCCGATCGCAGCGCCCCGACCGCCGGCTCGGCCGAGGTCCGGACACACACGGCGTACGGGCCCGGCGTCCCCGCCCGGTGGGCCGGACCGCGCGATGCTGGAGACGCGAGAGCACGTACGGGAGTGAGCACGTACGGAAGCGACGAGTCGGAGCGCCACCGGCGCGCGGGACCAGGAGCGAGCCGCCATGAGAAAGATCATCCTGATGATGTCCGTGTCCCTCGACGGCTACATCGAGGGGCCGAACCGCGAGATCGACTGGCACATGGTCGACGACGAACTGCACACGCACTTCAACGAGCAGCTCGCGACCATGGGCGCCTTCCTCGACGGGCGGGTGACGTACGAGCTGATGGCGGACTTCTGGCCGACCGCCGACCGGGAGAAGGACAGCACCGGTCCCGTGGCCGACTTCGCGGTGATCTGGCGGAACATGCCGAAGATCGTGTTCTCACGGACCCTGCAGCACGCCCAGTGGCACACGACGATCGTGCGGGACGTCGTGGTTGAGGACATCCGGGCGCTCAAGGCGCAGGACGGCGGTGACCTGGCCCTCGGGGGTGCCGAACTCGCCGCCGAGTTCATGCGGAACGACCTGGTCGACGAGTACCGGATCTACGTCCACCCGGTCGTCCTCGGCCGGGGCAAGCCCCTGTTCGCGGAGTCCGACACCCGGCGGACGCTGCGGCTGCTGGAGAACCGGACCTTCGGCAACGGGGTCGTGCTGCTGCGCTACGAGCGCGCCGAACCCGCCGACTCCGCGGACGCGTAATGCGGTTGTACGGGTCCGCGGCCGTAGGTGGGAAGGGATCATGACTGGACTCGGTGCTGTGTTCCGGCCCCAACTGCCCCCCGAGCGACTGCGTGCGATCGCCCGCCTCGCCGACGAGACCGGCCTGGAGCAGCTGTGGCTGTGGGAGGACTGTTTCCTGGAAGGGGGCATCTCGGCCGCGTCCGCCGCCCTCGCCTGGACGGAACGCGTACGGGTGGGGGTCGGGCTGCTGCCCGTGCCCTTGCGGAACGTCGCGGTCACCGCGATGGAGACCGCCACCCTGCACCGGCTGTTCCCGGGGCGGGCGACCCTGGCCGTCGGACACGGCGTGCAGAACTGGATGGGACAGGTCGGAGCGCGGGTGGAGTCGCCGCTGACCCTGCTGCGTGAGCATCTGCTGGCCCTGCGCGCGCTGCTCGACGGGGAGCGGATCACGACCGGCGGCCGCTACGTGGAGCTGGACGACGTGGCGCTCGACTGGCCCCCGGAGCCCGGCGTGGAGCTCCTGGCCGGCGCGACCGGGCCGCGCACGCTGCGGCTCTCCGGCGAGGCGGCGGACGGCACGATCCTGACCGCCGGTACGTCACCGGAGGACGTACGCCGCGCCCGCCGGCTCATCGACGAGGGGCGGAAGTCGGCCGGCCGCACCGATCCCCACAAGGTGATCGTCTACCTCCTCGCGACGACCGGCCCGGACGCCTCCGCCCGTGTCCAGGCCGAACAGGCGGTGGAGGGGCGGGCCTCGGGGGTCGCCGGCGACGCGGGCACCGTCGCCGAGGCCGTGCGCCGCTTCGCGGAGGCGGGAGCGGACACGGTGATCCTCCAGCCGACGGCGGACGAGCCCGACCCGGAGGGCTTCGTACGGTTCGTGGCGACCGAGGTGCGCCCGCTGGTCCCGTGATACTTCCCGTGATACTTCCCCCGAGTCTCCCGTGATTTCGGAAAGCGCAGGTCAGCGGTCGTTGTCAGTGCCCGCTGACACACTCCCGGGCATGAGTGACAACGGTGGAATCGACGGCGAGATCATTCGGCTGCGGGGCGTCCAGGAGAGCGACCTGGAGCTCTTCCACGCCTACGAACAGGACGCGGAGGCGGTGCGGCGTTCGAGGTTTCCCGCCCGGGAGCGCGAGGCCTTCATGAACCACTGGGCGAAGCGCATCCTCGGCAACCCCACCGGCCTCGTGCGGACGGTCACGGTCGACGGCGAAACCGCCGGGAACCTGATGGCCTGGTGGGGGGAGGACGGTCGCCGTTTCGTCGGCTACTGGCTGGGCCGCCGGTACTGGGGCCGGGGCATCGGCACCCGAGCCCTGGCCCTCTTCCTCCAGGAGGAGCAGAACCGTCCGCTGTACGCCGACCCGTTCCACGGCAACACCGCCTCGGTCCGACTCCTGGAGCGCCACGGCTTCCGCCGCGCCGGCACTGTGCGGCACGGCGAGGACGAGCACGTCCTGCTGGTCCTGGAGGAGTGAGGGCCGGGCCGGCCCTGTCATCGCCCCGAATTCAGTCGCGTCCATCATCCCGCCCTTGCGAGGATCCCCCCATGACCGCCGCCGCCGACCACTTTGACCGCACCTCCCGCACTCCTCGTACGCCCCGGACCCCCCATACGCCCCGGACCCCGCGCACCTTCGAGGCCCTCGTCACCGAGGCCGAGGCCGCGCCCACCGAAGGCTGGGACTTCTCCTGGTTCGAGGGCCGGGCCACGGAGGAGCGGCCCTCGTGGGGGTACGCACGCTCGATGGCCGAGCGAATCGCCCGCGCCTCCGCCGCGCTCGACCTCCAGACCGGAGGAGGGGAGGTCCTGGCCTCCGCCCCGGCGTTCGCCCCGCTCACCGTCGCCACCGAGGGCTGGCCCCCGAACGTCGCCAAGGCCACCGCCCTCCTCCACCCGCGCGGCGTCGCCGTCGTCGCCGGCCCCGAGGACGCCCCGCTGCCGTTCGCGGACGAGGCGTTCGACCTGGTGACGAGCCGGCACCCGGTCAGCCCGCAGTGGGCGGAGATCGCCCGTGTCCTCAAGCCGGGCGGTACGTACTTCGCCCAGCACGTGGGCCCCCGCAGCGTCTTCGAGGTCGTCGAGTACTTCCTCGGCCCGCAGCCGGAGGAGCAGAGCGGCAATCGCCACCCCGACCGCGAGCGCGCGGACGCGGAGGCCGCAGGGCTGGAGGTGGTCGACCTGCGCGCGGAGCGACTGCGGATCGAGTTCCTCGACATCGGCGCCGTCGTGCACTTCCTGCGCAAGGTCGTCTGGATGGTGCCCGGTTTCACTGTGGACGCTTACCGGCCCCGACTCCTCGCGCTGCACGAGAGGATCGAGGCAGAGGGCCCGTTCGTGGCCCACAGCACCCGCCATCTCATCGAGGCCCGCAAACCCGGCCGGTGACGACCGCACCGGGCCCGGCCCGTACGTGCCCGTACGTCCGCCCGAGTTCACCGCATTCGTCCCGGCCGGAGTCGCGCGGTGTCCACATCGTTATCGGGGGCCGCTCGCTCAAGTCGCACATCGAGCGATAAGTTCAGACCAAGGTAATTCGCGTGAGCAAAGCTGCGCGCGTGGCACCGCGCAGAGGAGGGGGCTGCGCGGTGTCGTGGCCGCCGGGCTGACGGCACGTCACCGGCCGGGCGCGACGGCTCGACACTGGTCGCATGCCGCACCCTACGTCCCGTACCCCGCACCCCGAACCCGCGCCGACTTCACGGCCTCCAGTGGCACCGGGACCGCCCGTCTCCGCCGTCGTGAACGTGGTCATGGATGTGTCATCAACGATGGCGTCAAATGGGCGCACCTCGCGCCCTTCACCCGTGCGGGGGTGTGCCGGAACGTGTCGTCGAGTGGCGCACAAGCGAACTCAAACCCCTTGTATCCCTTCGGATGCCGCCTGATTGCCTTGGAATCCGCTGCGATCCAGCCATGGATACCCCCTGAATGAACGCTTCCGGGCCCATCCACGCGTCGTCGGCCGACTCCGGAGAGTAGTTGTTTCACGCCGATGCATGCAGCATCCCTTACGAAGGGTTATGGTGGAAGCCCCCCCCTCGGGCCGGTCCGTCTCCCCCCCACGGACCGGCCCGTTTTTTGTGCGGCGAGAGGTACCCC